>NZ_JOGP01000005.1:0-375175 GCF_000719505.1 Streptomyces sp. NRRL B-3229
AGGGAAACGCCCGGTTACATTCCGAACCCGGAAGCTAAGCCTTACAGCGCCGATGGTACTGCAGGGGGGACCCTGTGGGAGAGTAGGACACCGCCGAACTCCTTTTATAGCTCTGGCTCTTGGGCACTGCCCAAGAGCCAGAGCTTTTTTGCGTTGAGGTAGGGTCAGGGAGCATCGTTGGCACGTTTCCCACAGGAGGCCCCCGGGTGGAGGTCCAGGAGACCCGGGTCCAGACGGACCGGGTCCTCACCATCCCCAACATCCTCAGCATGGCGCGGCTCGTTGGGGTGCCGCTCTTCCTGTGGCTGATCCTCAGGCCCGAGTTCGGGGGGCCGAAGAGTGACGGCTGGGCGTTGCTGGTACTGGCGCTGAGCGGGATCAGCGACTACCTCGACGGCAAGCTGGCACGCAAGTGGAACCAGATCAGCAGCCTCGGCCGGCTGCTCGATCCTGCCGCTGACCGGCTCTACATTCTGTCGACCCTGGTCGGACTCACCTGGCGCGAGATTCTGCCGATCTGGTTGACGGCTGCACTTCTCTTGCGAGAGCTGGTTCTCCTGGTGATGGTGGGCATCCTCAGGCGTCACGGTTATCCGCCGCCCCAGGTGAACTTCCTCGGCAAGGCCGCCACCTTCAACCTGATGTACGCCTTCCCCTTGCTGCTGCTCAGTGACGGAACGGGTTGGCTCCCGTCACTCGCTGCTATTTTCGGATGGGCGTTCGCTGGATGGGGTACAACCCTGTACTGGTGGGCAGGAGTCCTCTACGTGGTGCAAGTCCGCCGCCTCATTCGCGCGGACGCCATGGCCGATTGAACTCGTCCCTGCGGCACGGCCGAAGCGGCTCGATGGCCCCCTGCGGAAAAGTGCGGGACAATCTGGACGGGTGAAGTCGGCTAGACCGTCATCTCTTGGAGGAGGACGCTTCCGACATGAAGGCCGTCGTGATGGCCGGAGGCGAAGGCACACGCCTTCGTCCCATGACCTCAAGCATGCCCAAGCCGCTCCTGCCGGTGGCCAACCGGCCGATCATGGAGCACGTTCTGAGGCTGCTCAAAAGGCATGGGCTCAACGAGACCGTGGTCACCGTCCAGTTCCTGGCCTCTCTGGTCAAGAACTACTTCGGTGACGGCGAGGAGCTCGGCATGGAGCTCACCTATGCCAATGAGGAGAAGCCACTCGGTACCGCCGGAAGCGTCAAGAACGCCGAAGAGGCGTTGAAGGACGATGCTTTCCTTGTCATCTCCGGTGATGCCCTGACCGACTTCGACCTCACCGAGCTCATCAACTTCCACAAGGAAAAGGGCGCGCTGGTCACCGTCTGTCTGACGCGTGTGCCCAATCCCCTTGAATTCGGTATCACCATCGTCGACGAAGAGGGCAAGGTCGAGCGCTTCCTGGAGAAGCCGACCTGGGGCCAGGTCTTCTCGGACACCGTGAACACGGGCATCTATGTCATGGAGCCCGAGGTCTTCGACTATGTCGAGGCCGACGTGCCCGTCGACTGGTCCGGTGACGTCTTTCCCCAGTTGATGAAGGAAGGCAAGCCGGTCTACGGCTATGTCGCGGAGGGCTACTGGGAGGACGTCGGTACCCACGAGAGCTATGTGAAGGCCCAGGCCGACGTCCTCGAGGGCAAGGTCGACGTCGAGATCGACGGGTTCGAGCTCTCCCCGGGCGTGTGGGTGGCCGAGGGTGCCGAAGTGCATCCCGATGCCGTTCTCCGCGGCCCCCTGTACATCGGGGACTACGCCAAGGTCGAGGCCGGCGCCGAGATCCGGGAACACACCGTCGTGGGCTCCAACGTCGTCGTGAAGAGCGGGGCCTTTCTGCACAAGGCCGTCGTGCACGACAACGTGTACGTGGGTCAGCAGAGCAATCTCCGCGGCTGTGTCGTCGGGAAGAACACCGACATCATGCGTGCCGCGCGGATCGAGGACGGCGCCGTCATCGGCGACGAGTGTCTCGTCGGCGAGGAATCGATTATTCAGGGGAATGTCCGGGTCTACCCGTTCAAGACCATCGAAGCCGGCGCCTTCGTCAACACCTCGGTCATCTGGGAGTCCAGGGGACAGGCGCACCTCTTCGGCGCCCGAGGGGTGTCCGGCATCCTGAACGTCGAGATCACGCCGGAACTCGCCGTCAGACTGGCCGGTGCCTACGCGACGACCCTCAAGAAGGGCTCGACGGTCACCACGGCCCGCGACCACTCCCGAGGCGCCCGGGCGCTGAAGCGGGCGGTGATCTCCGCCCTTCAGGCCAGCGCCATCGACGTACGCGACCTGGAGAACGTACCGCTGCCCGTTGCGCGGCAGCAGACCGCGCGGGGCAGTGCCGGCGGGATCATGATCCGGACGACACCCGGGGTGCCGGACTCCGTGGACATCATGTTCTTCGACGGGCGGGGCGCGGACCTTTCGCAGGGCAGCCAGCGGAAACTGGACCGGGTGTTCGCACGGCAGGAGTACCGGCGGGCGTTCCCCGGCGAGATCGGGGATCTGCACTTCCCGGCGAGCGTCTTCGACTCGTACACGGGTTCGCTGTTGCGGAACGTGGACATCACCGGAATCGCCGAGTCCGGCCTGAAGGTGGTCGTCGACGCCTCCAACGGCAGCGCGGGTCTGGTGCTGCCCAGTCTGCTCGGCAAGCTCGGAGTGGACTCGCTCACCATCAACCCGGGACTCGACGAGTCCCGGCCGACCGAGACGGCCGACGCACGGCGGTCCGGCCTGGTGCGGCTGGGCGAGATCGTGGCATCCGCTCGGGCCGCGTTCGGTGTGCGGTTCGACCCCGTGGGCGAGCGGCTGTCCCTGGTGGACGAGAAGGGGCGGATCATCGAGGACGACCGCGCCCTGCTCGTCATGCTCGACCTGGTCGCCGCCGAGCGGCGCAGCGGCCGTGTGGCGCTTCCGGTGACGACCACGCGGATCGCGGAGCAGGTGGCGGCGTATCACGGTACGCAGGTCGAGTGGACCACCACCTCGCCCGATGATCTCACCAGGGTCGGAAGGGACGACTCGACGATCTTCGGCGGTGACGGCAAGGGTGCCTTCATCGTGCCGGAGTTCAGCAGTGTCTTCGACGGTACGGCGGCCTTCGTACGCCTGATCGGGCTGGTGGCGCGGACGCAGCTCACGCTCAGCCAGATCGACGCGCGGATCCCGCGGGCGCATGTCCTCAAGCGGGACCTGGCGACGCCGTGGGCCGTCAAGGGACTGGTGATGCGGCGGGTCGTGGAGGCGGCGGGCGATCGCTTTGTCGACACGACCGACGGTGTCCGGGTCGTCGAGACCGACGGACGCTGGGTGATGGTCCTGCCCGACCCGGCGGAGGCGGTCACTCATCTGTGGGCCGAGGGGCCGGACGACGCGTCCGCGCAGGCCCTGCTGGACGAGTGGTCGGCGGTCGTGGACAGCGCCGGCCGCTGAGCCCACGCACGCGCGCGTGCCGGACATGTGTCCCCAAGGGGGCGTGTCCGGCACGCCGATGGGGCCATTCGGAGGTAGGGGCCGCGACGTGCGACGATGTGCGGCATGCCGCAGCAGCCCCCCATTCGGAGCACCCCCACGCGCCCCCCGCGTCCGGACGCCTCCATGTCGCTGCTCACCAACGTCATGGATCACAGCCTCGACGACGGGTACGCCGAGGCGGCGGCCCGCAAGAAGGCCGCCGGCGAGGGTGGGCTGCCCAAGACGTTGCGGGCGAGGCTCGGTCTGGCCCTCGGCCTGGTGCTCGCCGCCCTGGTGGTGACCGTGGGGGCGGCTCAGGCGCGGGTGGCCGCTCCGGTGGTGGCCAAGGAGCGCCAGGAGCTCATCGACCGCATCGACCGCGAGGGCGACACGGCTGACACGCTCGAGGAGAACGTCGACAAGCTGCGCGACGACGTGAGTTCGCGGCAGCGGGAGGCGCTGAAGGCGAGCGGGGAAAGCGGCAAGGCGGACCTCGTGGGCATCCTGTCGGGCGCCGCGGCGGTGCACGGCCCCGGCGTCAAGCTGGTCGTGAACGACGCCAAGGAAGCCACCACGGGCGGTGACGGCGACCCGCGTGAGACGTCGGGGTTCTCCGACACCGGGCGGGTGCGCGACCGGGACATGCAGCGTGTGGTCAACGGGCTGTGGGAATCGGGTGCCGAGGCCATCTCCATCAACGGACAGCGGCTGACCGCGCTGTCGGCGATCAGGGCCGCGGGTGACGCGATACTGGTCGACAACAAGCCGCTGGTTCCGCCGTATACGGTGCTTGCGGTGGGGGACGGGCAGCGGCTCAGCACCAAGTTCCAGAACAGCGCCGACGGGCTGTATCTGCATGCCCTGCAAGGGGACTACGGCATCCGGACCGCGATCTCCGTGGAGGACGACCTCCGGCTGCCGGCCGCACCGAGTGTGATCGTACGTACAGCAAAGCCGAGAACTGAGAAGGGCACATCGTGATCGCCGTACTGGGCCTCGTCGTGGGAGTCGTGGCCGGCCTGTTGGTCCGGCCCGAGGTTCCGGCTGTTGTCGAGCCTTATCTGCCGATCGCCGTGGTGGCGGCGCTGGACGCCGTCTTCGGTGGTCTGCGCGCCATGCTCGACGGCATCTTCGACGACAAGGTCTTCGTCGTGTCGTTCCTGTCGAACGTGGTCGTGGCCGCGCTGATCGTGTTCCTGGGCGACAAGCTGGGTGTGGGCGCCCAGCTGTCGACCGGTGTCGTCGTCGTGCTCGGGATCCGCATCTTCTCGAACGCCGCGGCGATCCGCCGGCACGTCTTCAGGGCGTGACGCCGATGAGCGAGCAGGAGGAGACGCCCGGCAACGGGCTGCGCAGGGAACTGCCCGAGGAACTCCCGGCGGAACAGCCGGCGACGCCTGTCGAGGAGACCGCCGGTCCGGCGGCGGAGCCCGGCCTGACCGGTCGTCAGAGGCTGGTCGAGGGTCTGTGGCCGCCGCGTGTGACCCGGGCCCAACTCATCGTCGCGGTGCTGCTGTTCGGCCTCGGGTTCGGTCTCGCCGTACAGGTGGCGTCGAACAGTGACAGCGACAGTGCGCTGCGCGGGGCGAGGCAGGAAGATCTCGTCCGCATCCTCGATGAACTGGACGACCGTACCCAGCGTCTTGAAGACGAGAAGCAGGGCCTCGAGAAGCAGCGGGACGAGCTGGAGAACAGCTCCGACCAGGCGGAGGAGGCCCGCAAGCAGACGGTCGAGAAGGAGCGGCAACTCGGCATCCTCGCGGGCACGGTGGCCGCGCAGGGGCCGGGCATCGAGATGACGATCCAGGACACCAAGGGGACGGTCGAGTCGGACATGCTGCTCGACGCGATCCAGGAGCTGCGGGCGGCGGGCGCGGAGGCGATCCAGGTGAACGGCGTGCGGGTCGTCGCCGGTACCTATCTGTCGGAATCCGACAAAAGCGTCAGCGTCGACGGGAACAAGATCACCGCTCCGTTTCGTTTCAAGGTCATCGGCAATCCGCAGGACCTGGAACCGGCGCTCAACATCCCTGGAGGCGTGGTGCAGACTCTGGAGAAGGAGCAGGCCACCGTGGTCGTGGAGCGGTCGGACGAGATCGTCGTGGACGCCTTGCGAGCGGCGAAGCAGCCTGACTACGCTCGGTCGTCCTCCCGGTGAACCGGGGGTGCATGCGGCGCGTCGGGCAAGGGCATGAGGTTGCGGGGGGTCGGCGCACCGATTGGGTGGTGCGTGGTGGAAACTGTCTGGTGGAAACGGACGTTGTCAGGGTGTCCGGGTCGGCCGGTGTGTTCAATCAGGGTTCGTCCTGCCCCACGGGCGGGTCTGTTTCGGTCAAGGGGAATCGCCCGTGAAGTTGTTTCAGAAGTTGTTCGGCAAGAGCGCGCGAGAGGGCAGCGACAACAACGCCACCGCTCGGCACCGCGCACAGCCCGAAGCCGAGGGCCAGCGCCCGCTGTTCCGGGACCAGGTCGGCGGCCCGGGCGGAGACATTTCCGGAGGTCAGGACGTGCCGTCTGTTGACCCTGCCCAGTCCGGCGGCATAGGTTTCGGGCAGCCGTCAACCTCAAGTACGGGTGGAGGGTTTTCCCCTATGTCGGCCCAGGTGTGTACGAGGTGCGGTAACCGCAACGCGGAGAACAGCCGCTTCTGCTCCAACTGCGGCGCCCCGCTGCGGGCCGGGGCGGTTCCCGAGCGTCCCTCCGAGACGACCTCCACGATCTCCATCTCCGGCCTCGAGGCCTACGACTCGGAGGTCACAGGCCAGACGCAGATGCCGGCGCTCTCCCCGGAGGCCCAGGCCGCCGTGGACGCGCTGCCGCTGGGCTCCGCGCTGCTGGTCGTGCGCCGCGGTCCGAACTCGGGCAGCCGCTTCCTGCTGGACGGCGAGCTGACCACGGCCGGCCGTCACCCGCAGAGCGACATCTTCCTCGACGACGTCACCGTCTCGCGCCGCCACGTGGAGTTCCGCCGGGGCCAGGACGGCTCGTTCACGGTGTCCGACGTGGGCAGCCTCAACGGCACGTACGTCAACCGTGAGCGGATCGACTCGGTCGCCCTGAACAACGGCGACGAGGTGCAGATCGGCAAGTACCGGCTGGTGTTCTACGCGAGCCAGCAGGGCTACTGACCCTCCCAGGGAAGGTCCATGCTTCAATCACCGAGCGGCGGTGCCGGACACGGCACCGCCGCGACGGACAGTGGACTGATGAGCATCGGCACGGTGCTGAACGTGCTGCGCGACGAGTTTCCCGAAGTGACCATCTCCAAGATCCGTTTCCTGGAGTCCGAGGGCCTCATCGAGCCGCAGCGGACGCCCTCCGGGTACCGCAAGTTCAGCAACCGGGACGTCGAGCGACTCGGCCACGTCCTGAGGATGCAGCGGGACCACTACCTGCCGCTCAAGGTCATCCGGGAGCATCTGGACGCCATGGAGCGGGGCGAGGCCGTCGCGCTGCCCACGGTGGGCCGTCAGCGGGACGGAGAAACGGTCCTGGAGGTCTCCGAGGGACCCACCGCGGCCCGGATCGGCCGAGCCGAGCTGCTGGCCGCCGCCGAGATCGGTGAACCGGAGCTCGCGGAGTGGGAGTCGTACGGGCTCATCACCCCGCTGCCGGACGGGGCGTACGACGCCGAGGCGGTGACCGTGGCCGCGCTCGTCGTCGAACTCGGACGGTTCGGGATCGAGCCGCGGCACCTGCGGGCGATGAAGGCCGCCGCGGACCGTGAGGCGGGGCTCGTGGACCAGGTGGTGGCCCCGCTGAAGCGCCACCGCAATCCGCAGACCCGCGCGCACGCGGAAGCCCGCGCGAAGGAACTGGCGGGGCTCACGGTGCGGCTGCATGCCGCGCTGGTGCAGACCGCCCTCGGTGTGCGGCTGCCCTGAGGACGGCACGTGCAGGAACTGTCACCCGTTTCCTGCCCGACTACCCAAACGTCCCGGGCACGGCCTAGGGTTGCTGTGTGAACGAGCTCGATGTCGTAGGTGTCCGGGTCGAAATGCCCTCCAACCAACCGATCGTGCTTCTGCGTGAAGTGGGAGGCGACCGCTACCTCCCCATCTGGATCGGGCCGGGGGAGGCGACCGCGATCGCCTTCGCGCAGCAGGGCATGGCCCCCGCACGACCGCTGACCCACGACCTGTTCAAGGACGTGCTGGAGGCGGTCGGCCAGGAGCTCACCGAAGTGCGCATCACGGACCTGCGTGAGGGCGTCTTCTACGCGGAGCTGGTGTTCGCCAGCGGGGTCGAGGTGAGCGCGCGGCCGTCCGACGCCATAGCGCTGGCTCTGCGCACCGGGACGCCGATCTACGGCAGCGACGGGGTGCTCGACGACGCCGGCATCGCGATCCCGGACGAGCAGGAGGACGAGGTGGAGAAATTCCGCGAGTTCCTCGACCAGATCTCCCCCGAGGACTTCGGCACCAGCAGTCAGTGAGACGGGGTGCGGCCGGTCCGGCGGATCGGTGGTCCATGACGGGTCGGCCATGTCCGGTCGTCACCAAAATGCCGGCATTTGCCACCGGCGCGTGAGAGCGTCCTGCGGCCCGTTCGGAGCGCATTCGGCTAGCCTTTCCCCGCGGATGGCTACGGGAAACCACTCTCAGGGTGATTATCACTCGGCGTGCCGAGTGTGGCGATCGTTGACGCACCCCTGGTGACTGCCTACCGTCGAGAAGGCAGGTCAAGGACGGAGGTCGGCGTGAGAAGCAGCGGCGACGGTACGGCTGGGGGTGCCCCCGGACGGAGTCTCGGGGCGAGCGGTCCGTACCCGCTTCACAGCAGCGCGGCCGATCATCACGTTCCGCAGCGACCGGCGGCCGTGCCGAGCAGCGGAGGGGCGACGTCCATGGCGTCCGAGCAGATCGGCTATCGCGGCCCTACGGCGTGTGCGGCGGCCGGCATCACGTACCGGCAACTCGACTACTGGGCGCGCACCGGACTCGTCGAGCCGAGTGTGCGGCCCGCCTACGGGTCGGGGACGCAGCGGCTCTACAGCTTCCGGGACGTCGTCGTCCTGAAGATCGTCAAACGGTTCCTGGACACCGGCGTGTCGCTTCAGAACATCCGCACCACGGTCCAGCACCTGCGGGAGCGGGGTTTCCAGGACCTGGAGCGCATGACGCTCATGAGCGACGGGGCCACGGTCTACGAGTGCACCTCGCCGGACGAGGTCCACGCTCTGCTCCAGGGCGGACAGGGGATCTTCGGGATCGCCGTGGGTGTGGTGTGGCGGGACGTCGAGAGCGCGCTGTCGCAGTTGCACGGGGAGCGGGTGGACACCGGCGAGACGCTCGTCGGGAGCAACCCCGCGGACGAGCTGGCGCGGCGGCGCAACCGGGCTGTCTGAGGTCCTGCCCCGCTGTCCCGGCGGGGCATTGTCAGTGGTGTAGGGCAGCATCGGACATGTGAGAAAAGCGCCCACGATCCTGCATCTCGACATGGATGCCTTCTACGCCTCGGCGGAGCAGGCGTCCAAGCCGAGTCTGCGCGGGAAGGCCGTCGTCGTGGGCGGGCTGGGGCCGCGGGGTGTGGTGGCCACCGCGTCCTACGAGGCCCGGGTGTTCGGGGTGCACTCGGCGATGCCCATGGCCCAGGCGAGACGGCTCGCGCCGAACGCCGCGTATCTCGTGCCGCGCTTCGGGTTCTACAAGGCGATCAGCGAGCAGGTGATGGGGCTGCTGCGGGAGCTGTCGCCGCTCGTGGAGCCGCTGAGCCTGGACGAGGCGTTCGTCGATCTGGAGGCCGGTGGAGCGGCCTGGGACGAGGGGTCGGCCCGGCTGGCCGGAGCGAGGCTGCGGGCCGACATACGGGCCGTCACGGGGCTCACCGGGTCCGTGGGGCTCGCCGCCTCCAAGATGCTCGCGAAGATCGCCTCCGAGCAGGCCAAGCCGGACGGGCTGGTGGTGATCGAGCCGGGGACCGAGCGGGCCCTGCTGGGGCCCATGTCGGTGCGGACCCTGCCGGGGGTCGGGCCGGCGACGGGGGACCATCTGCGTCGGGCCGGGATCCACACCGTCGAGGAGATCGTGGAGGCGGGGGAGGACGAGCTCGTACGGCTGCTGGGGAAGGCGCACGGGCACGGCCTGTACGCGATGGCGCTGGCGCGGGACGAGCGGGCCGTGGTGGCGGAGCGGGAGACGAAGTCGGTGTCGGTGGAGGACACGTACGACGTGGACATCCATGACCGGGTCCGGGTCGGGCTCGAGGTGCAGCGGCTGGCGGACCGGTGTGTGCGGCGGTTGCGGGGGGCCGGACTGTCGGGGCGGACCATCGTGTTGAAGGTGCGGCGGTACGACTTCTCGACCCTGACGCGGTCCGAGACGCTGCGGGGGCCCACGGACGACCCCGCGGTGGTGCGGGAGGCCGCTCTGCGGTTGCTGGAGGGGGTGGACTCCACCGGGGGCGTGCGGTTGCTGGGGGTCGGGGTCTCGGGGCTCGCCGACTTCACTCAGGAGGATCTGTTCGCCCAGGCCGCGGGGGAGGCGCATCACGATCACGCCGTGGAGGAGGTCGCCGATGACGTGCCGGTCGAGGGGCGGGAGCCGGCGGTCGAGCGGCGGTGGGTCGCCGGGCACGACGTGCGGCATGCCGAGTACGGGCACGGGTGGGTTCAGGGGAGCGGGGTGGGGCGGGTGACCGTGCGGTTCGAGACGCCGGAGTCCCCTCCGGGGCGGGTGCGGACGTTTCCTGTCGACGATCCTGCGCTGGAGGTCGCCGAGCCGTTGCCGTTGGTCGAGCGGAAGGGTGTGCCGGGGTCTCAGGGCTCCACGTCCTCCGGGCCTGCGATCTTGCCGAAGGAGCGGTCCGGCAGCGGTGGTGGTGGGGCGAGGTCCAGGCCGTAGTGGTGGTAGAGCTGGAGTTCCTGGGCCGGGGAGAGGTGGCGGCCCACGCCGAAGTCGGGGGCGTCCTTGATCAGGGAGCGGTCGTAGGGGACCTTCAGGTTGCCCTCGACCAGTTCGCTGGGCTCCAGGGGGACGAAGGCGTCGCGTGAGAAGAGGCCGGTGCGTATCGCCGCCCACTCCGGGACCCCGGTGGCGTCGTCGAGGTAGACCTCGTCGACGGTGCCGATCTTCGTGCCGTTGCGGTCGAACGCCTTGCGGCCGATCAGGTGGCGCGGATCGATGTCGGTCTGCACGGGCCCTCCACTTGGTCGCACCTCATCCGAAGCGGTCGTAAGACTACGAAAGAGCACATTGGGGTGGGCGGCCACTCGAACGCTCGATCGTGGACCTCGCTGGTAGGCTTGCAAGCGGCTGTCGACCCCGTGCGGGAGAGTCCTCCAGACGACATCGGAGGCGCCGAAGGAGCAAATCCTCCCCGGAATCTCTCAGGCTCACGTACCGCACGGACGAGGTCACTCTGGAAAGCAGGGCGGGTGTCGACGGCGGCCTCCGCTCTCACCGACGGTGAAAGCCGGTGGCCCCTCGGGCGACCGGTGAAGCTCTCAGGTTGAGATGACAGAGGGGGAGGCCGTCGGGGTACCCGCGCCGGGGTACCCCTCGAAGGTCGCGTCAGACCAGGAGGCCTCCGCAATGACCGCCCACCGCATTCCGCTCGCAGAGCTCGAGCAGGGGATCCCGTTCGAGCAGCGTCACATCGGTCCCGACCACGAGGCCCGGGCCAAGATGCTCGCCCACGTCGGGTACGGCTCGCTCGACGAGCTGACCGCCGCCGCGGTGCCCGATGTGATCAAGAACGCCGATGCCCTGGAGCTGCCCGGAGCGCGCACCGAAGCCGAGGTGCTGGCCGAGCTGCGGTCGCTGGCCGACCGGAACCAGGTCCTCGCCCCCATGATCGGACTCGGCTACTACGGCACCTTCACGCCGCCCGTCATCCTGCGGAACGTGATGGAGAACCCGGCCTGGTACACCGCCTACACGCCGTACCAGCCGGAGATCTCGCAGGGTCGGCTGGAAGCCCTGCTGAACTTCCAGACCATGGTCGCCGAACTCACCGGGCTGCCGACCTCCGGCGCCTCGCTGCTCGACGAGGGCACGGCGGCCGCCGAGGCCATGGCCCTGTCCCGGCGCATGGGGAAGAACAAGAAGGGCCTCTTCCTCATCGACGCGGACGCCCTTCCGCAGACCATCGCCGTCATCGAGACCCGCGCCGAGCCGACCGGTGTCGAGGTCGTCGTGGCGGACCTGAGCCAGGGCATCCCGGCCGAGGTCGCCTCCCGTGAGATCAACGGCGTGCTCCTCCAGTACCCCGGGGCCTCCGGGGCCGTACGCGACATCAAGCCCGTCATCGACCAGGCTCACGAGCTCGGCGCGCTCGTGACCGTCGCCGCCGACCTGCTCGCGCTGACCCTGCTGAGGTCGCCGGGTGAACTCGGTGCTGACATCGCGATCGGGACCACGCAGCGGTTCGGTGTGCCGATCGGCTTCGGCGGGCCGCACGCGGGCTACATGGCCGTGCACGAGAAGTTCGCGCGCAGCCTGCCCGGGCGGCTCGTGGGTGTGTCCGTGGACGCCGACGGGAACAAGGCGTACCGGCTCGCGCTCCAGACGCGTGAGCAGCACATCCGGCGGGAGAAGGCGACCAGCAACATCTGCACCGCGCAGGTGCTGCTCGCGGTCATGGCCGGCATGTACGCGGTCTACCACGGGCCCGACGGGCTCAAGGCCATCGCGCGGCGGACCCACCGGTACGCGAACATCCTCGCCGCGGGGCTCACCGCCGGTGGCGTGGAGGTCGTGCACGGCTCCTACTTCGACACGCTCACCGTGCGCGTGGCCGGCAAGGCGGCCGAGGTCGTCGCCGCCGCGCGGCGCAACGGCGTCAACCTGCACCTCGTCGACGCCGACCACGTGTCCCTCGCCTGTGACGAGACCACCCTGCGGGCCCAGGTGACCGCCGTGTGGGACGCGTTCGGGGTCGAGGCCGACATCGAGGCGCTGGACGCGGCCACCGAGGAGGCACTGCCGGACGCGCTGCTGCGGGGCGACGACTTCCTCACCCACCCCGTGTTCCACCAGTACCGCTCCGAGACCGCGATGCTGCGCTACCTGCGCCGGCTCGCCGACCGGGACTACGCGCTGGACCGGGGCATGATCCCGCTGGGCTCCTGCACCATGAAGCTCAACGCGACCACCGAGATGGAGCCGGTCACCTGGCCCGAGTTCGGGCAGCTGCACCCCTTCGCGCCCGCCGAGCAGGCCGAGGGCTATCTGACCCTGATCCGGGAGCTGGAGGAGCGGCTCGCCGAGGTCACCGGGTACGACAACGTGTCGCTCCAGCCGAATGCCGGGTCGCAGGGCGAGCTGGCCGGGCTGCTCGCGGTGCGCGGATACCACCGGGCCAACGGGGACGAGCAGCGGACCGTGTGTCTGATCCCGTCGTCCGCGCACGGGACCAACGCCGCCAGCGCCGTGATGGCGGGCATGAAGGTCGTCGTCGTGAAGACCGCCGGGGACGGCGAGATCGACGTCGAGGACCTGCGGGCCAAGATCGAGCAGCACCGGGACGAGCTCGCGGTGCTGATGATCACCTACCCCTCGACGCACGGCGTGTTCGAGGAGCACGTCGCCGACATCTGCGCGCAGGTGCACGAGGCCGGCGGGCAGGTGTACGTCGACGGGGCCAACCTCAACGCGCTGGTGGGGCTCGCCAAGCCGGGGCACTTCGGCGGCGACGTCTCGCACCTGAACCTGCACAAGACCTTCTGCATCCCGCACGGCGGCGGTGGTCCGGGCGTCGGTCCGGTGGGCGTGCGGGCGCACCTCGCGCCGTACCTGCCCAACCACCCGATGCAGCCCGCGGCCGGCCCCGAGACGGGCGTGGGGCCCATCTCGGCCGCGCCCTGGGGTTCCGCGGGCATCCTGCCGATCTCGTGGGCGTACGTGCGGCTCATGGGCGGTGAGGGGCTCAAGCGGGCCACGCAGGTGGCCGTGCTCTCCGCCAACTACATCGCCAAGCGGCTCGAGCCGCACTACCCCGTGCTCTACACCGGGCCCGGCGGGCTGGTCGCGCACGAGTGCATCATCGATCTGCGGCCGCTGACCAAGGCGACCGGGGTGAGCGTCGACGACGTGGCCAAGCGGCTCATCGACTACGGCTTCCACGCGCCGACCATGTCGTTCCCGGTGGCCGGGACGCTGATGATCGAGCCGACCGAATCCGAGGACCTGACCGAGCTCGACCGGTTCTGCGAGGCGATGATCGCCATTCGCGGGGAGATCGAGAAGGTCGGCTCGGGGGAGTGGGACGCGGACGACAACCCGCTGCGGCACGCCCCGCACACCGCCGGTGCGCTGGGCGGCGCCTGGGAGCACGCGTACACGCGTGAGGAGGCCGTCTTCCCGGGTGGTGTGTCGGTCGCGGACAAGTACTGGCCGCCGGTACGGCGGATCGACCAGGCGTTCGGCGACCGCAACCTGGTGTGCTCGTGCCCGCCGTTGGACGCGTACGAGGACTGAGCTTGAGATGAGGAGGGCCCCGTTTTGGCGGGGCCCTCTTTGCGTGCGCGAGGCTTCTAGGCCGTGGCCAGGGACACCTCGGTCGACTTGATCAGCGCGACGACCGGGGTACCGGTCGTGAGCGCGAGCTCGGTCGCGGATTCCGCGGTGATCGCGGACGTGAGTTCGCCTCCTTCCACGGCGATCCGCACGGTGGCCATGGCGGCTCCGGCGGCCACGCCTGTGACCGTGCCGGGAAGCTGGTTGCGGATGGACACACCGCTGACCGGGGCGGTGGCGAGGGAGACCTCCGTCGCCTTCACCAGGGCGCGTACCGCGGAGCCCTGGGAGAGGCCGAGGTCCTCGACGGCGTCGAGGGTGATCGCGGCCGTGAGGTCCTGGCCGCCGTCGAGGCGGACCTTGACCGTCGCCATGGCGTCACCGGGGGTGACGGCTGTGACGGTGCCGGGGAGCTGGTTGCGGATGCTCAGGGTCATGGGGTCACGGTAGGGCTGGTGCGGGAGCGCGGTCGGCAGGGCACGGCCGGGCGCGCTCGCGGGTCAGCCCGTGTGGACGCGGGGGCGGCGGGCGCGGTCCGGTTCCGCCTCGCGCAGGACCTCCCGGGTGACCGGGGCGACCTCGCCCTGTCCGAAGAGGAAGAACCGCAGGAAGTTGTGGAACGGGTTGCCCTCGGTCCACTCGAAGTAGATGTGGGGCGTGCAGCCGGTCGAGTCGCGGATGTGCAGGAGCAGGGCCGCGAGCGCGTTGGGGATGGAGGAGGACTCCAGGGTCAGGACGCGGTAGCGCTTGTGCAGGACCTCGCCCCGGACGGTGAGGCCGGCCTCGAACTCCGAGGGGTCCAGGACGGTGACCTCGACGAAGACGAAGTCCTCGCCGGGGATGTCGTTGTCCTCGCGGATCTGCTCGATCTTGTCGCGGTACTCGGCGGTGTCGCGCGAGTCCGGTTCGTTGGCGATCAGGCGGATCTTGCGGCTGGCCATGTCTCGGACGAAACGTTCCGCCATCGGGTCGAGCGTGACGCTGGTGACGCGGAGCTCGAAGGCACGGGCCAGCCGGGACAGCAGCGAGACCAGGATGATCGCGGCGATGAAACAGGCACCGATCTTCACGCCGTCCGGGCGTTCGATGACGTTGACGACGGTCGTGTAGAGGAACACCGCGGAGATGACCGCGAAGCCGATCGTCCAGCCCCGCTGACCCGCCTTGTGGGCGGCGATGGTCACCGCGATCGCCGCCGAGCTGATCAGCACCAGCACGCCGGTGGCGTACGCGCCGCCCTGGGCGTCGACGTCGGCGTCGAAGATCCACGTCACCAGGAAGGCGATCAGGATGAAGACGATGACCATGGGGCGGACGGCGCGGGCCCAGTGCGGTGCCATGCCGTAGCGGGGCAGGTAGCGGGGCATCAGGTTGAGCAGGCCTGCCATGGCGGAGGCGCCGGCGAACCACAGGATGGCGATGGTCGAGACGTCGTAGACCGTGCCGAAGACGCCACCGAGGTAGTTGTGGGCGAGGTACGCCAGCGCACGGCCGTTGGCCGGGCCTCCCGACTCGAAGTCCTTCTCCGGGATGAGGAGGGTGGTGATGAAGCTGGTGGCGATCAGGAAGCCGCTCATGATCAGGGCGGCGGTGGTGAGCAGCTTCTTGGTGTCGCGGATACGGCCGGTGGGGCGCTCCTCGGTGTCCTCCGGGTCGCCCTGGACGTGAGGCATGACGGCGACGCCGGTCTCGAAGCCGGAGAGGCCGAGGGCGAGCTTGGGGAAGACGATAAGGGCGACGCCGATCATCACGAAGATGTTGCCGTGCTCCGACGTCAGGGCGCTGGACCAGTCGGTGACGACATGGCTCGCGGTGATGATGTGCCAGAAGCCGACGATCACGACGACGACGTTCAGGGCGAGGTAGAGGCCCACCAGGACGACCGCGACGCCGACCGCCTCCAGGAAGCCCTTGAGGAACACCGCGCCGAGCAGGGCGACCAGGACGAGGGTGATCAGCATCTGCTGGTCGTGCAGGGCGCTGTTCAGGTGCGGGTTCTCGACGAGGTGGGTGGAGGCGTCCGCGGCGGACAGGGTGATGGTGATCAGGAAGTCGGTGGCGGCGAAGCCGAGCAGGGTGAGGACGAAGAGCTTGCCCTGCCAGAAGGACAGCAGCCGCTCCAGCATGGCGATGGAGCCCTCGCCCCGGGGGCTCTCCTCGGCGACCCGGCGGTAGACGGGCAGGGCGCCCGCGAGCGTGACGATCACGAGGACGATCGTCGCGACGGGGGAGAGCAGGCCGGCCGCGAGGGCGGCGATGCCGGGCTGGTAGCCGAGGGTCGAGAAGTAGTCGACGCCGGTCAGGCACATCACCCGCCACCAGCGCTGGCCCCGGTGCGCGGGTTCCGGTTCGGCGTGGGGGCCCGTGTGGCCGCCCGGCCTGCCCATGTCGGACAGGCCTTCCAGCATCCAGGCGCGCAGGCGACTGGCGGGCGGCTGTTCGGTCGTGGCCATCGGGGGGTGCTCCTGCGGTGCGGCTCAGCGGGGTTGCGGCCGCCCGGCAGACGGCGGAACAAGCGTAAGCGGAGAGTGACGTTTGGGCCTTCGGATCGGGGCCTTCGGGGCGTCAAGCTTCCGTTAAGACTCGGTCTGCGGGGGCCCGGAGTGGGCGAATGGGGGATTCGTCCTGGTTCGAGCTCCGCGGGTGGAGGGGCGTTGGGCGGATACGCAGCGTCATGGTGAGAGGCGGCGGGGCGGGGCGGTGAAAGGAGAACTCCACTGCGGTTGTCGGGTTCGGCTGTTGGGGGCGAGGGGGCGAGGGGGCGTGGGGCGAGGCTGCGGGGCGGTCGGCAGGGTGGGGCGTGGGTCTGGGGAGAGGTGTCCGGCGGCGGGTCGCGTGGGTGGGGGCTTCGCCCTGGACGCCTAGAGGGTGCTCACCGGCAGCTCGACAGGTTGCTCCGTAAGGATCGCTTTAGAAGGCGAATGTTTCGGGCGAGCGGGAGGCGATGACCGCCCGTCACGGCGGCTCCGGGCTGAGCGGGCCGGGGCTCGCTGCGGTCCTCTCCTCGCGCTCGTCCTGCTGTGGGCGGCCTCTCCCTTCGTCGGCCGGATCATCGTCGTCCACGGCATCCAGGAGGCCACGGAGTTCGTTCATGGCGATCACCTCACCGCCTCCCGCGACGAGTTGAGTGGTTGTTCTTCGAACATTCCCTCTGCACAGGGGGTTGCCACCCCTCCGTAGCTGTCTCTAGGGTGCGGCAGCAGCGAAGCTTTCTGGATCTCTTTCGAAACTTTCGAGACGCAGGGCGGACCAGGACGTCTCCGTCCCGTACCCAAGGAGCGCAAAATGGGCGACCCGGCACTGTCCCGCCGTGGATTCATAGCGGCGTCCGCCGCGGCCGGTCTGAGCATGACGGCACTGACAGGCTGCGGCGGTGACTCGGACGGAGGGTCGTCCGACGGCACGACCACGGTGGAGTGGTGGAACATCTCCACCACCGAGCCGGCGAAGACGGTCTGGGCCGGTCTCGCCAAGAAGTTCGAGGCGCAGAACCCCAAGGTGAAGATCAAGATCGTCCAGCTGGAGAACGACGCCTACAAGTCGAAGATGACGGCGCTGACCGCCTCCGGCAAGCTCCCCGACATCTTCCACACCTGGGGCGGCGGTGTCCTCAAGCAGCAGGTCGACGCCGGTCTCGTCGAGGATCTGAGCGACCGGACCAAGCCCTGGTCCGATGGTCTGCTGAAGGTCACCAAGGAGCCGTACATCCTCGACGGCAAGCTCTACGGCGTTCCGTTCGACATGGGCATGATCGGCTTCTGGTACAACAAGAAGCTCTTCAAGCAGGCCGGGATCAGCGAACCCCCCACCACCTGGAGCGGCTTCCTCGATGCCGTGAGCGAGCTGAAGGCGAAGAACATCACGCCCATCGCCCTCGCCGGCAAGGAGAAGTGGCCGGGGATGTACTACTGGGCCTACCTCGCGATGCGCACCGCCGGCATCGCCGCCCTCCAGAAGGCCAGCGAGGACAAGGACTTCACCGGCGCCGGCTTCGTCGAGGCCGGCCGCCACCTCAAGGACCTGGTGGACCTCCAGCCCTTCCAGAAGGGCTTCCTCAACGCCGCGTATTCCACCCCGACCGGCCAGGCGGCCGCCGTGGGCAACAGCAAGGCGGCCATGGAACTCATGGGCCAGTGGGCGCCCTCCGTGCAGGCCGACTCCGGCAAGGGACTCGGCTCCGATCTCGGGTTCTTCCCGTTCCCCGCGGTCGAGGGCGGCAAGGGGGCCATCACCGAGGTGTTCGGCGGTGGCGGCGGCCACGCGCTGCGCCGCGGCGCCCCGCAGGCGGCCGTCGACTTCCTGAAGTTCTTCGCCTCCGAGGCCACCGAACTGGAACTGGTCAAGAAGACCAGCATCCTTCCCGTGCTGCCGAACGCGGAGAAGGCCATGACCGACCCCAACCTCAAGCTCGTACAAGCCCAGTTGAAGGCGGCCACCGGCTTCCAGCTCTACCTCGACCAGGCGTACGCGCCCGCCGTCGGCCAGGAGGTCAACGACAGCGTGGCCGCGCTCATCGCCGGCTCCAAGTCCCCCGAGCAGGTCGCCCAGTCGATCACGCAGACCGCGAAGGAAGAGCAGTAGCCCGCGATGACCTCCACGTTCCTCGCAGACAAGCGGAGCGGTCCGGGCACCGAACTCCCGCCCCCGGAATCAGTCAGGGCCCGGGGGCGGGGCCGTCGGCGGATGCTGCACTGGCTCACCGCGGTCGGCTTCCAGCTCCCCGCGCTGGTGCTGTTCATCGGCATGGTCCTGCTGCCGATGCTGTTCGCGCTCTACGCCGCGTTCTTCCGCTGGGGCGGCTTCGGCATGCCGTCGGACTACGTCGGCACCGACAACTTCACGGACCTCTTCGACAACCCGGTCTTCCTGGGCGACCTGTGGCGCTGCCTCCTCCTGGTGCTGCTCTCCCTCGCCTTCCAACTGCCGTTCGCGCTCGCCATGGCCGTCCTGCTCAACCAGCGGCTGCGCGGACGGGCCGTCTACCGGATGCTGTTCTTCGCGCCTTACGTGCTCTCCGAGGCGATCACCGGTGTGCTGTTCAGCATGGTCTTCGCGCCGGACGACGGGCTCGCCGACCACGTGCTGGGCGCGGTGGGGCTCGACGGCGTGGGCGGGCTGTGGTTCGCCGATCCGTCCTACGTCATGGCGACGCTCTTCCTCGTCATGACCTGGAAGTACTTCGGCTTCCACATGATGCTCTACCTGGCCGGACTCCAGTCGATCCCACGGGAGTTGACCGAAGCCGCGCTCATCGACGGCGCCACTGCCTGGCAGCGGTTCCGCAACGTCACCCTGCCGCTGCTCGCGCCCACCCTGCGCATCAGCGTCTTCCTGTCCGTCATCGGGGCGATCCAGCTCTTCGACCTGGTCTGGGTGATCACCCAGGGCGGGCCCGACCACCACTCCGAGACGATGGCCGTGACCATGTTCCAGTACGGCTTCAAGCGCTACCAGGTCGGCTACGCCAGCGCGATCAGCGTGGTCATGTTCGGCATCTGCCTCGTCTTCGCCCTCGCCTACCAGCGGTTCGTGCTCCGCCGCGACCTCGAAGGGGCTACCACGACGATGAGGGGGGACGGCAAGTGACCAGCCGTACAAGCGGTGTTCGCACCCTGCCGATGCACGTGATCCTCGTCGTCGTCGGCGCGGTGATGGTCGTACCCCTCGTGTACGCCGTCCTGTCCGGCTTCAAGTCGACCGACGAACTCTCCAGCAATCCGTTCGGGCTGCCGAGGAAGTGGCTCACCAGCAACTACACCGACATCCTCGGCGGGAGCGACTTCTGGCGGCTGCTCGGCAGCAGCACGCTGATCGCGGTCGGTACGACGGTGCTGGTGGTCGCCCTGTCCGCGCTGGCCGCGTTCTCGTTCGCGCGGTTCGCCTTCCGGGGGCGGGAGGCGCTGTTCACGCTCTTCACGATGGGGCTGATGTTCCCCTTCGCGGTGGCGGTGCTCCCGCTGTTCCTGCTGTTGCGCTCGCTCGGCCTGCTGGACAACCCGCTCGGGGTGATCCTGCCGCAGGCCGCCTTCGGGCTGCCCATGACGATCATCATCCTGCGGGCCTTCTTCCGGGAGATCCCGGGGGAGCTGGAGGAGGCGGCCACGCTCGACGGGTGCAGTTCCTTCGGGTTCTTCTGGCGCGTCCTGCTGCCGATGGCGCGGCCGGCGCTCGGCACGGTGTCGGTGCTCGCCGTCGTCACCAGCTGGAACAACTTCATGCTGCCGCTGCTGGTGTTCACCGACAACACGTGGTGGACGCTGCCCGTCGGTGTGCAGCAGTTCCAGGGGCAGTACTCCGCAGAGTACGCGCGGGTCTTCGCCTATCTCGTGCTGGCGATGGTGCCCGCCCTCGCCTTCTACTCGGTCGCCGAGCGCCAGCTCGTCGGCGGCCTGACCGCCGGAGCAACGAAAGGCTGACACCGGCGTCCGCACAAAAAAGTACGGCTCACCCACCCCCGCACGTGAGGAGTCGCACCATGCGCAAGAACCGTCTCAGACTCGCCGGAGTGCTGGCCGCGGCCCTGGTCGTCACCGGGCTCGGCGCGCCCGCCGCGCAGGCCCAGGCCCATGGCAAGCCGGCCACGCTCGCCGACCTCGCCCAGCGGCACGGCCGGTACTTCGGCAGCGCCACCGACAATCCCGAGCTCGTGGACGAGCCGTACAAGAAGATCCTCGGCAGTGAGTTCAACCAGATCACGCCGGGCAACGGCATGAAGTGGTACGCCACCGAGCCCTCGCAGGGCGTGTTCGACTTCTCCGCGGGCGACGAGATCGTGAACCTGGCGCGGGCCCATCACCAGAAGGTGCGCGGGCACACCCTCGTCTGGCACAGCCAGTTGCCCGACTGGGTCACCTCGCGCGCGTGGACGGCGGGTGAGCTGAGGGCCGTACTGAAGAAGCACATCCAGACCGAGGTACGGCACTACCGGGGCAAGGTGTTCGCCTGGGACGTCGTCAACGAGGCCTTCAACGAGGACGGTACGTACCGGGAGACCGTCTTCTACAAGACGCTCGGTCCGGGTTACATCGCGGACGCGCTGCGGTGGGCCCGGCAGGCCGACCCGAAGGTCAAGCTGTACCTCAACGACTACAACATCGAGGCGGTCGGGGCGAAGAGCGACGCCTACTACAACCTGGCCAAGGAGCTGAAGGCACAGGGCGTTCCGCTCGACGGGATCGGGCTCCAGGCGCACCTGGCGCTCCAGTACGGCTATCCAACCACCCTGGAGGACAACCTCCGCCGCTTCTCCAAACTCGGCCTCGACACCGCGCTCACCGAGGTCGACATCCGGATGATCCTGCCGGCCACGGAGGAGAAGCTGGCCCAACAGGCCGAGTGGTACGCCGACGTGACCGACGCGTGTCTCGCCGTGCGGCGGTGCGTCGGCATCACGGTGTGGGACTGGACCGACAAGTACAGCTGGATACCGGCCTTCTTCGAGGGCGAGGGCGCGGCACTGCCGTGGGACGAGCAGTTCCAGCCGAAGCCGGCGTACTTCGCGATCAGGGGGGCGCTGAAGTAGGAGGCGGACGCGTACGGGTCCGGGGCGGGTCCGGTCGGGGCACCTTCGGGGGGCGCTGACCGGACCTGTGCTGTGGCTCTTCTCGGGGTGGTGGGCGTGCTGGGTTCGAGTGCTGGGGCGTCCGTCAGGGGGCCGCAGGAGGGGCCGTGCTGGATCGGAGCATCAGTTCTGTGCCCAGTTCTACGCGGGGGCTGTCCGGGGGTTCGTTGCGGGTCAGTTTGAGGATGGTGCGGACGGCCAACTTGCCCATCTCCGAGAGAGGTTGGCGGATGGTGGTGAGCGGGGGTGCGGACCAGCGGACTTCCGGGAGGTCGTCGAAGCCGACCAGGCTCATGTCCTCCGGCACCCTGAGGCCGCGTCGTCGCAGGGCCTCGATCGCGCCCAGGGCCATCTGGTCGCTGGCCGCGAAGATCGCCGTCGGCGGCTCGGGGAGGTCGAGGAGCTTCTGACAGCCGGCGAAGCCGGACTCCGGGTGGAAGTCGCCCGGCACCACCAGTGACTCGTCGAGGGGGAGCCCGGCGCCCTCCAGTGCGGCCCGGTAGCCGTCGAAGCGGGCCCGGGAGCACAGCAGTCGGGGCGGGCCCGCGATCAGGCCGATCCTGCGGTGGCCCAGCGACAGCAGGTGCTCCGTGGCCGCCAGGCCCCCCGACCAGTTCGCGGCGCCGATGGTCGGGGCCTCCAGTGCGGGTGAGCCCGTCGGGTCGACGACCACCAAAGGGACGCCGAGGGCGCGCAGTTCGTCGTGGAGGACGGTGTCCAGCGCCGAGGTGACCAGAATGACCCCGTCGGAGGCGCGGGCGCGGAGGTTGCGCATCCAGTCACGGGCCGCGCCGGAACGGCCGTGGATCGCGGAGACCACGGTGCCGACGCCCTCCGCCTGGGCGACCTCCTCGACACCCCGGATGATCTCCACGGCCCAGGGGCTGTCGAGGTCGTGGAAGACCAGGTCGAGCAGGGCGGCACGGGTGCCGGGGGCCGCCGGGCGCCTGCGGTAGCCGTACTGCTGGAGGAGTTCCTCGACCCGGGCGCGGGTCCGTGGGGAGACGTCAGAGCGGCCGTTGACCACCCGGGACACCGTCGGCACCGAGACTCCGGCCTGCCGGGCGATCTCCGTGATGGTGACTCTGCCCCGGGGCTCGGCACCGGCCTCGCCTGTTCTCATCTGCCCACCTCCGCGTCGTAGCCCGAAAGGGTTCGAGTTCCGAAAGCGTCCGCGTGCTGAAAGCACCCGCGTGCCGAAAGCTTCCGAGCTCCGAAACTTCCAGGAGTCTTCCGGAAAAGTGGGTCCATATACAAGGCGTCACGGTAAGTGATCGCCCTCCGATATGCGTCGGGGCCGGTGCGCAGGCGGTCGCTGCGAGCCGGCCCCTCAAGGTCTCCGGGCGGTACGGCGGCCAGGCCGTGGCCGCCGGGCAGTGCTCAGGCCGCCGTGGCCCCCGCGAGCGGGCGGTGCGGGGCGATGACCCGGCCGTCGGGCAGGAGCTCACCGGTGTCCTCGAAGAGCAGGACGCCGTTGCACAGCAGGCTCCAGCCCTGTTCCGGGTGGTGCGCCACGAGGCGGGCGGACTCCCGGTCGGCGGAGTCGGCGGTGGGACACGGCGGCTGGTGCTGGCACATGGGTGGGATCTTTCGCTGTGTTGTGGTCATGACGTCCCCCGTCGTGATTACTCAGTCGGAACCCAGTGTTGCCCTACGGGCGTCAATCCGCAGGTATTTCGCATCACCACTTCTTCACAGATTGGAGACGCGTCACCCGGCCGGGCGGTTCATCTGAACTGCACTGTCACTTCGGGTGGTTCGAGGGGGCCGGATAGGGCTAGTCCCCTTGGATTCAGCATCGTATTCGGCTCTTTCGAGCAATTCCGTGCTCGTACGAGCATCGTGATTTCCGTCGGCCGCTCGTCGACCGCGTCGGTGGCGTCCGAAACGCCGACGTACCCCGCCATCCGGAATTCGGGGCGGGGTACGAGGGGTCTCGGGTGGTTCTTCAGGCCGGTGAGCTCAGCAGGGGTGCCGGAGTCAGCCGATGGGTCAGCAGCGGCAGGAGTTCGGCGGCCCGGTGCGGACGGTGGGCGGCGATGCCCGGCGGGGCCGGGGCGAGCGGGACGAGCAGGTCGGTGGCGGCGGGGGTGCCGGTGGCGGCGTCCGCCGCGCAGTCGCCGTGCAACCACAGCGCGAGCATGTACAGGGCCGGGATCGACAGCAGTCGCGGCTGGTACGGCTGCTGCATCACCTCCGCCTGACGCAGGGCGTGCTCGGTGGACGCCAGGTAGGGGCCCTCGAAGAAGTGCGAGAACGTCCAGCCGTCCGCGGTCAGCCTGGTCTCCGCCGCCGCCACCGAGCGCTCGCCGCAGCGGATCAGGAACCGCCACCCGGTCAGTCGGGTGGCGGTGCCGTCCAGTACGTGCACGGGTAGGGGCAGCTCGGGTGTGACGGGTCCCTGGGCGCGCAGCAGGGAAGGGGTCCGGGCCTCTCGGACGGCGGTGGGCGAGGCGAGGGCGGTGAGGACGGAACGGAGTGCGGGCGCGGGAGCCGGGGGTACATGCAGCGGCATGGTGGGTCGCCTCTCATTCGACAGGCACGATGGCGCGAGGGCGGGGGCGGACGGCGCTGTCAGCTCACGGGGTCAGAGAGGCGGGGGCCGGGGTCCGGTGACGCGGGGGCGGATGAGGATTGCCGTACGTCACCTGACGGCAGGATCCAGGACCGCGGGTGCCAACCCTCTGCCTTGTTCGCGGAGTTTATACGACAAATGTTCACACGGTGTTTCGTCTAGCCGTTTCCTTCGCGCGGGGCAAGGGCCCAATCGGTCGGCGATACGCGGGAATCATCCCGATACCGCGCCCGCTTCACGGCGGTGACCTCGGGGAATGTTCCCGAACTGGTCGGCCAATTCTCGTCGGCGTTTCTCACGAGTTCTTCAGGGAACTCGAAACTGCTGAACGCTTCATGCCGAGTGAATGTGCCACCGGACACATCCAACAGGGTAGCGGCATCGGGGCCGGTGCGGGGACGTTACCGATCGTTCCGGCTGGGCATCCTCTCACCTGACCGATGACGTATCGAGGAGGGACTCCCGATGGGGGAGAAGGTCGTGGCAGGCCGGTTCGACCTGTCCGATCGCCAGAACTACCGCGACAAGCTCCGCAGGTGTCTGACGGGGCTGGAGCGGCTCCTGGCGGAGCAGCGGTTCGATCGCCCCAGGAATCTCATGGGCCTGGAGATCGAATTGAATCTGGTCGGTTCCGACGGCATGCCGAGAATGCTGAACGGGGAGGTCCTCGAACGCATCGCGAGCCGAGATTTCCAAACAGAACTCGCCATGTTCAATCTGGAAGTCAACATAGCCCCACACGAGTTGGGCGGGCGCGTATTCGACCGGCTCGCGGAGGAAATCCGCACCTCGCTGGCGTACGCCGACCGCAAAGCCGGCGAGCTCGATGCGGGAATCGTGATGATCGGCATTCTGCCGACCCTCGACCGGGACGACCTGGTCTCCTCGAACCTTTCCGACGTCGACCGCTACACCCTGCTCAACGACCAGATCGTGGCCGCGCGCGGTGAGGACTTCCTCCTCGACATCGACGGCGTGGAACGCCTCACCTGCACCTCGAAGTCCATCGTCCCGGAGGCCGCCTGCACCTCGGTGCAGCTGCACCTCCAGGTCACCCCGGGCCGGTTCGCCGACGTGTGGAACGCCGCGCAGGCGGTGGCCGGGGTGCAGATAGCCGTGGGCGCCAACTCGCCCTTCCTGTTCGGGCGCGAGCTGTGGCGCGAGTCCCGGCCGCCGCTCTTCCAGCAGTCCACGGACACACGTCCGCCGGAGCTCCAGGTCCAGGGGGTACGGCCGCGGACCTGGTTCGGGGAGCGATGGATCTCCTCGGCGTACGACCTGTTCGAGGAGAACCTGCGCTACTTCCCGGCGCTGCTGCCGATCTGCGACGAGGAGGAACCGCTGGAGGTCCTCGACGAGGGCGGGGTGCCCTCGCTCGCCGAACTCGTCCTGCACAACGGCACGGTGTACCGCTGGAACCGACCGGTCTACGACATTGCCGACGGAGTCCCGCACCTGCGCGTGGAGAACCGGGTGCTGCCGGCCGGGCCCACCGTCACCGACGTCATCGCCAACGCGGTCTTCTACTACGGCCTCGTCCGCGCCCTCGCCGAGGAATCGCGGCCGGTGTGGACCCGGCTGCCGTTCGAGGCGGCCGAGGCCAACTTCGACGCGGCCTGCCGGTACGGGATCGACGCGCGGATGATCTGGCCCCGGCGCGGGCGGCACGGCGGCACGGTCGCGGTCGACGCGGTGAGCCTCGTACGCGACGAACTGCTGCCGCTGGCCGAGCAGGGGCTGGCCGGATGGGGCATCGAGCCCGCCGACCGGGACCTGTATCTCGGGGTGATCGAGGAGCGGTGCCGGCGCCGGACCAACGGGGCGTCCTGGCAGGCGGCGACCTTCCACCGGGCGCTGGAGGCGGGAGTGTCACGGGACGCGGCGCTCGCCGCCACCACCCGGCGGTACAGGGAGCTGATGCACCAGGGCGAGCCGGTGCACACCTGGCCGGTGGGGTTGCCGGAGCCGGTGCCCTTGGGGTGACGGGGCCAGATGCAGCCGGGGCGGTGTTCCCGCGCGGATGCACCGCGCGAGAACACCGCCCTGGCTGACCTACCGCTGGTCAGCGGTGGCTGTGCTGCCGCATCCTCCGGGCCGTGAGGAAGACCAGCGCGCCGCCCGCCACCAGCAGCGCGGCGATGCCCGTGCGCAGCAGGACGCCGTCCGTGCCAGTGGCGGCGAGTCCGCCGCCGGTCGTCGTGCCGCCGCTCCCGGTGCCCGCCCCGGAGCCCGTGGGGCTCGCCGTGGCCGACGGGGACGGGGTGCCGGACGGCGACGCGGAGGTGCTGGGCGACGGGCTCGGCGAGCCGTCGGCCTGCACCGCGATCACCGCGGTGTCGTTCGCCGTGTCGTCGTCACGGTTGGGGTAGTCGGGATTCTCCACGGCCTTGACGCTGCCCTGCGCGCCGGGGACGACCCGGTCGATCCGCACCGTGAACTCCTGGGTCACCGAGTCGCCCGGCCCGAACTCCGTACTGGCGATGGCGCAGGTGTAGCTCTTCGCGCCGGCCTTGCGCGGGGTGCAGTTCCACTGCGGCCCGGGGTCGCCCTGCTCGTCGGGGCCGGGGGCACCGGTGATGGTGGTGCCGGCGGGCGGGGTCACCACGAAGGTGCCGGAGTCGTCGGCGTCCATCCAGCGGAAGTTCATCAGGCCCGGCCCGGCGTTGCGCACACCCACGGTGATGCTCACCGTGTCGCCGACCTTGCCCTCGACGGTGTCACCGATCGCCTGGTAATCGGCGTGCTGGGAGGTGGCGAAGGTGCCGTACCCGGAGCCGGTGAAGCCGGAGCCGGGGGCGACGGACTTCAGGCCGAGCGGGGCACCGGTGCCGGCCTTGGGAAAGTCGGCCGGGTCGAAGGAGTCGGGCGCGGTGCCGCCGACCGGCCACACGACGTAGGTGTTGTAGCCGTACATCGTCTCCGTGGCGGCGGTGTAGCGCAGCGGAGCGTTCGTCTCGTAGGCCGAGCCGGGCGCGACCGAGGTGTCGAAACGGCACCAGGCCCCGGCGTCGGGCCGGTCCGCGTAGTGGCAGTTGGAGTGGTCGCGGGCGAGCTTGACGCCCTCGGAGTCCTGCACCAGCAGCATGACGCCCTTGTCGGCGGGGGCGGTCCCGGTGTTGGCGAAGGCCGGGGTGCGCTCGAAGACGGCGTCGGGCGCGATGTCCTTCAGCGCCGGGTAGGGCCGGGCGACGAGCTTCGGACCGCCGACCAGGACGTCCGTCCTCCCGGTCACGGTGGGGGCGTCGGAGGCGGTGGCGGTGTAGGTGATCGCGCCGGTGTCGCCCGCCCTGGCGGCCGCCGTGGGCTTCAGGAAGAACGGGTCGATCGACTCCTTGCCCGACAGCGCGCCCACCGAGCACGTCACCTTGAGGGAACCGGTGCTCTCGCAGTCCCCCGTGACCACCATCGTCGCCTTACCGGCGAGGGAGGAGGCGTCGACCGCGACCGACACGTCATGGGCGTCCCCGCCCGAGGCGGTGACGGCGAGGTTCAGGTTGGGTCCCTCACCCGCGGTCGGCAGGTAGTAGTTCTCCTGGGTGTCCAGGACGAGCGTCGTTCCGGCGGCGTGCGCGGCCGGGGTCACGACCGCGAGGGCGGCCGTCGCGAAAGCGGCAGCGGCCGCTGTCCGCCAAGATCTGGATATCGTCAGCACGCTACATGGACACGCCAGTTGACTCGAAGGTTGCATCCGAGGGGCCGTCAGTTGACGGACGGGGTGCGTTCCTTCTCTCCCGCAGGCGTCACGCCGTTGCCGGCGGGCCACCAGCGGCGGGACGCCAGTGCGGCCAGTCCGGCACCGGCGGTGTTGAGCAGGACGTCGTCCACGGACGACACCCGGTCCAGGTGCAGGACGTACTGCGCCGTCTCGACCAGGATCGAGCAACCGGCCCCGAGCGCGAGAACCCGCCGCAGCGATGCCAGGGCCGTGAACCGCAGCGGGCCGAGGGAACCCAGCGCCGCGAACACCAGGAGGTTGCCGACGATCTGGCCCGCGTCCATCGTGAGCAGGTCCCGCAGCGGCACCAGGTTCACGACCGCCCGGCCCTCGTCGCCCGGGAGCAGGATCAGCCAGACCGGCGGCACGGTCCCGTAGACGATGCCGACCTCGGCGACCGACCTGCGCCACGCGCCGGCCGCCCCGGCGCCGGGGAGCCTGCGCCGACGGGCCAGAGCCCACGCCGTCAGCGCCGCCACCGGCAGCGCGGCCACCGTGAGGAGCACCACCCCGGTGAACGTACCGACCCAGCCGTGCCATCCTTCGAGCCGCACCTGTTCCCCCAGCTTCCGTCCGGTTGTCCTCAGGAGTCTCACCGGCGGGACGTATCGGGGGCGTATCGGACGGGTCGGTGGCGTATCGGACGGGTGGGCGGTGGACAGGGCGACGGCGTAGGGGACGGGTCGGTGGCGTATCGGACGGGTGGGCGGTGGACCGTATCGGTCCGGTGGCGTATCGGTCGGCGGTCGAGGGCGACGATCAGCTCGTGCCGCTGCTCTGGGCTCCCGCCGCCACGATCGCCTTCAGGATGACCGTGTGGATCTGGGACGGGTCGTTGACCTGTTGGCCCGAGCCGCGGGTGGCGCCGGCCAGCTGCTGGGCCTCGGCCCGGTCGGAGTCGGGGCCGACCGCGATGACGATGAGGGGGACGGGGCGCTGAGGGACGGAGAGCCTTTCGAGTTCGGAGATCAACTTCGCGCGCGAGATGCTGCCCGGGTCCTGGTTGACGCCGTCGGTCAGGACCACCAGCGCGTTGAACTTGCCCCGGGCGTAGGAGGAGGTCGCCGACCGGTACGCGGCGAGCGTGGTGTCGTACAGCCCCGTCGCCCCGCCCGGCACCGGCTTCAGCCCGCCGAACGCCGCCGACAGGCGCTCGCGTTGGGTGCCGGCGCCGCTCCCGCCCCCGCTGCCGCCCAGCCGCTGTGTCGGCACCAGGACCTTGTAGTCCTTGTCGCCGTCGAGCTTGGTGGAGAACTCCCACAGGCCGATCTCGTCCTCCTGGGTGAAGGTCGAAAGGGCCTGGAGGAGGGACTCCTTGGTGACGTCCATCCGGGAACGGCCGGTGCCCGGAACCGTCTCCGACATGGACGCGGACGCGTCCACCACCGTCGTGATCCGCGCGCTCTGCACAGTGATCGTCCAGGTGCCGAGCGCCTGCTGGAGGGCCGCCGCCGAGGCGGGCTCGACCGCTGCCGCCGTATAGGGCTGCGGCACCTTCCCGCCGGCCTTCGCGACCAGGGAGGACGAAACCTGGTCGTCGGACGTCCTGAACCCCTGTTCCGTCAGCAGCTGTTGCTGCTCGGGCCTGCGCAGATACGTCATGAACCGGATCGCCGCGCGGCTCTCGTCCGTGCTCAGCCGGGTCTCGTCGACGAGCGCGTACGGGTAGTCCAGCCGGGGTGAACCGTCCTTCGGGTAGAAGAAGTCGAGGCCGTCCCCCGAGTCCGTCGAGGAGTTGTGCGCGAACGCCGCCTGTTCGGACAGGACCAGCGCCTGGTTGCGCCTCGGGTTGCCCTGCTCGGTGCCGGAGGCGCCCCGGGGAAGCGTCTCCACCACCTGGCCGTCGCTGTCCGAGATGCGCTGCGAGAGCGCCTTCATCATCCCCGCTGCCTGGGTCTCCCCGCCCTTGACCTGCCCGGCCGCGTCACTGAGCCGGGTGAGGGCGAGCAGCCCGGTCGCACTGCGCGCGGGATCGGCGGCGCCCAGCCTGAGGGAGTCGTCCTTCAGCGTGGCACCGGCCAGCTCGAGCCAGCCGTACGTCTTCTTCGGCCAGCCCAGCGACCGCGCGGCGGCCGGCACCATCGCCACCCCGACCGGGCTGGAGGCCACGTTGCCGACCCGTGCCACCTCCGTCGCGCCGCCGTCCGCGTCGATCTGCTCCACCCACACGTCCGAGTCCGGCACCCACACCTGGGCGCCCGGGTCCTTTCCGGCCGCGAGGGTGTCCCGGACCTTGTACGACTCGCGCGCGGTCACCGCGATGTCGACGCAGCGGCCGTCCGAGGTGAGGTTCTCGTCGTGGGCCCGCTCTGCGGCGGCTCGCAGGGCCGGGGCCACGTCGGGGGAGGCGGCGACCTCCAGCCGTACCGCATCGTCCCGGCAGGAGGAGCCGAAGGAGAGCAGACCGCCCTGGACGGCGGCGGCCGTACCGCCGGCGACGGCCAGGGCGAGCGCCGTCGTGATGCCCACGGTCCGGCGGCGTGAGCGTGGACGGGGGTCGCTGCCGCCCGCCTCATACTGATCGGGCAAGCTGTGACGTCCCATGACGGTGGTGCCCTCCCCTGTCGCTCTCTCCGTACCGGCACGGCCGTGTATGGCAGGACAGGGGCGGTGAACCCCGTACGGCGTCCGTCCCCCCGACGGCCTGGCGCACGATCTTCGTCACTTCTTTCGAAGGACCCTAGCGGGGCGGTGGTGGGGATGAGGCTGGATTACTCAACTGGAGGCAGGTGTGCAGGCGGAGGAAGGGGCAGTGGCCGATTCTTTTCCGCAGCGGGCGCTCTCGCGGAAGTTCTTCCGTGACGAGACGCTGCTCGTTCTGGGGCTTTCGCTCGGTGCGAGCGGTGTGTCCGCGCTGATCAGTTTTGTCGGATCGGTCACCAAACCGGGGGGACTCAAGGACCAGGCGGCGACCCTCAACGCCTCGGCCGCGCCCGGCCGTCCCTGGCTGGATCTCGCCTGGCAGCTCTTCGGGATCGCGTCGGCCCTCGTGCCCGTCCTCCTGGTCGCGCACCTTCTGCTGCGGGAGGGCGAGAGCCTCAGGACCCTGGGCTTCGACCGCACCCGGCCGCGGTTCGACCTCGTGCGCGGGGCCGGGATCGCGGCCGTGATCGGCAGTACCGGGATCGCCTTCTACCTGGCCGCGCGCGGGCTCGGCTTCAACCTCACGGTGGTGCCCGAGGCGCTTCCCGACGTCTGGTGGAAGTACCCGGTGCTGATCCTCTCGGCGATGCAGAACGCGATCCTCGAAGAGGTGATCGTGGTCGGCTACCTGCTGCGCCGGCTCGGGCAGCTGGGCTGGACCCCGGGGACGGCGCTGGTGGCCAGTTCCGTGCTGCGGGGCAGCTACCACCTGTACCAGGGCGTCGGCGGGTTCATCGGCAACATGGTGATGGGCGTGGTGTTCGTCTACCTGTACCGGCGCTGGGGGCGGGTGGGGCCCCTGGTGGTGGCGCATTCCCTGCTCGACATCGGGGCTTTCGTGGGGTACGCGCTGCTCGCGGGGAAGGTGGGCTGGCTGCCTACGGCCTGACTCGGGCGAGCAGCCCTTCAACTGGGCAGCTCGCTCCCCACGTTCACTCAAGCAGCGCGTCGACTGGGCGGCTGGCTCCCGCCCTTCATGCGAGCAGCTCGCCCTCGATGACCGTGACCGCGCGACCCGTCAGCAGGGTGCGCTCGCCGCGCAGACGGGTGCGCACCCGGCCGGAGCGGGGTGAGGCCTGGAGTCCCGTGAGTGTCGTACGGCCGAGGCGCTGCGACCAGTAGGGGGCCAGGGCGGTGTGGGCGCTGCCGGTGACCGGGTCCTCGTCGATGCCGACGTTCGGGAAGAAGCAACGGGAGACGAAGTCGTAGCCCAGCTCCGGGTTCTCGGCGCGCGCGGTGGCGATGATGCCGCGCGCCGAGTACGCGGCCAGTGCCTTGATGTCGGGGTGCAGGGCGCGGACCGTCTTCTCGTCGCCGAGTTCGAGCAGCAGGTCGCCGATGTTCGGGCCGGTGTCGAACGCCGTGAGCGGTTCGGCGCCCAGCGCTTCGGCGACCCCCGCGGGGGTCGCCACCGGGGTGAGCGGAGCCGTCGGGAAGTCCAGGGTGATCGAGCCGTCCTCGGCCGGCGTGGCGACGAGGACCCCGCTGCGGGTGGCGAACCGCACCGGGCCCGTGTGGGCTCCGGTGGTGTGCAGGACGTGGGCCGTGGCGAGGGTCGCGTGGCCGCACATGGCCACCTCGGTGGCGGGCGTGAACCAACGCAGCGCCCAGTCGGCCTCGCCACCCCCGGGGAGCCGGTGGGCGAAGGCCGTCTCCGCGTGGTTGACCTCCAGGGCGATGTTCTGGAGCCGGTCGTCGTCCGGGAAGGCGTCGTCCAGGAGCACGACGCCGGCCGGGTTGCCGGCGAAAGGGCGGTCGGTGAAGGCGTCGACGATTCGGATACGCATGGGCCGACAGTAGGGGGCGGATTGGCCTGGAGGAAAAGGCCAATCCGGTGCGGCTGGACCGACTTTCCCGACGTGAGAAGTGATCTGGGCCACATCCTGTCACGGTGGTCCGCCGCCCGGTGTCTTGTGGCCGAACCCCTTGAGGGACGGCCTCGAGGGGGACGCAACCGAAACCAAGGAGACACCATGAACACCGAGGTCCTCGTGATCGGTGGCGGCTACGCGGGCGTCATGGCGGCCAACCGGCTGACCCGGCGCGACGACGTGTCGGTGACCCTGATCAACCCGCGCCCGGACTTCGTCGAGCGGATCCGGCTGCACCAGCTGGTGGGCGGCACGCACCCCGCCGTCGTCGAGTACCGGAAGGTCCTCGCCGAGGGCGTCCGGCTGGTCGTCGACACGGTGTCGCGGATCGACGCCGACAGGCGCGAAGTGGCGCTCGCGAGCGGCGGCTCGCTCGGCTACGACTACCTGGTCTACGCGGTGGGCAGCGGCAGCGCCGACCCGAGCGTGCCGGGAGCGGCCGAGTTCGCCCACCCGATCGCCACCCTGGAGGACGCCGAGCGGCTGCGGCCCCTCGTCGAGGCCGTCTCCGCCGCGGCCCCGGTGACGATCGTCGGTGCCGGGCCGACCGGCATCGAGACCGCCGCCGAACTGGCGGAGCAGGGCCACGCCGTGACGCTGGTCTGCGGCGGCGTGCTCGGCCCGTACCTGCACCGCAAGGGCCGGCGCTCGGTCGCGGGCCGACTCGCCGGGCTCGGCGTGACGGTGGTGGAGGGCGTGCGTGTGACGGCCGTGACCGGCGATGCCGTACGGCTCTCCGACGGCCGTACGCTCCCCAGCGCGCTGACCGTCTGGACCGTCGGATTCGGCGTGCCAGACCTGGCCGTGCGCAGTGGCCTGACCACTGACGCACTGGGCCGACTGCTCACCGACGAGACCCTGACCAGCGTGGACGACGAGCGCATCGTGGCGGCCGGTGACTCCGCGGCGCCCTCGGACCTGCCCCTGCGCATGAGCTGCCAGGCCGCGATCCCGCTGGGCGCCCGCGCCGCCGACACCGTCCTCAGCCGGATCGAGCAGGAGGTGCCTGAGTCCCTCAACGAGGCGTTCGCCGGTCAGTGCATCAGCCTCGGCCGGGGTGCCGGGATCTTCCAGTTCGCCCGCCGCTCCGACGTCGCGGTGGGGTTCCACATCGGCGGTCGTCCCGGCGCACGCGTGAAGGAGTTCGTGTGCCAGGGCATCATCAAGCACCTCGCGGGCGAGGCCGGCAAGCCCGGTTCGTACCGGCTGCACAAGGTCTCGGGCGGCCCCGCGCGACAGGCGCAGCTCGACGCCCGGCGCGCGGAGACCACGACCACCGTCGAACAGATGGCCTGATCCGCTCGGGATCGGGGGAGGGACCGGAACATGACTGATCACGCCACCGACACGTTCGTCGCCCACCGCAACCTGCTCTTCACCGTCGCCTACGAGATGCTCGGATCGGCGGCCGACGCGGAGGACGTCCTCCAGGAGACCTGGATGCGCTGGGTCAAGGTGGACCTGGAGCGGGTGCAGGACCCGCGCGCCTACCTGGTCCGCATCACCACCCGGCAGGCCCTCAACCGGCTGCGGAGCATGACGCGCCGCAAGGAGGCCTACGTCGGCCAGTGGCTGCCCGAGCCGCTGATCACGGCGCCGGACGTGGCCGAGGACGTCGAGCTGTCCGAGAGTCTGTCGATGGCGTTGATGTGCGTCCTGGAGACCTTGTCACCGACGGAGCGCGCGGTGTTCGTGCTGCGTGAGGTCTTCGACGTGGACTACGACGAGATCGCGGCCGCCGTGGAGAAGAGCCCCGACGCGGTGCGCCAGATCGCGCACCGCGCCCGTCGGCACGTCGACGCGCGCCGCCCCCGGAGAACGGCCTCCGCGAGTGAGACCCGGGCCGCGGTGGAGTCGTTCCGGCTCGCGCTGGAGACCGGGGACCTGCAAGGACTGCTCGATGTGCTCGCGCCCGATGTCGTCCTGGTCAGCGACGGCGGCGGTATCAAGCAGGCGGCGATGCGGCCGGTCGTCACCGCCGACAAGGTCGCCCGCTTCATCTTCGGCGGCATCGCCAAGTTCGCCGTCTCCTTCACCTCCGAGCCGACCGTGGTCAACGGCAGCCCGGCGCTCGTGCTCCACGTCAACGGCGAGATGGACGGCGTCCTCGCGGTGCAGGTCGAGGACGGGCGGATCAGCGGCATGTACTACGTCCGGAACCCGGAGAAGCTGACGCGGGTGGGGGCGCAGACGCGGTTGACGTTGGAGCCGGGGGAGCCGGGGGTCGGCTGATCGTGAGCCCCGGGCTCCGGGCCCCGCTGTCCTTGCGGCCGGTACCGGGGGCTTCGCAGTCCGGCCGCCCGGGGCCGGGGCTTCGCCCTCCGAGGGGCCCGTGCCGACGGCGGAGCGGCACGACTGTTGCGCGATGGGCGGACAGACCCCCATCATCAGGAATCCTGTTACTTTAATTTTGTAGCGATGGGTGTCCTGCCATGCCGTTCAGCCCCCGAATCCAGGCCAGAGGGATCCAGCTCCTGCTGGGCCGGGTCATGGCCCAGGTCCACAAGGACCTCCGCTTCACCGACATCCCGGCGTACACCGAGAGCCTCCGGGTGGAGACCGGCGCGGGTCCGGTGAAGTGCACCGTCTACCGCCCCACGGGCACCGCCGCCGACACGCCCGCCCCCGTGTACGTCAACTTCCACGGGGGCGGGTTCGTGGTGGCCCGCCCCGAGCAGGACGACCACCTCTGCCGCTGCATCGCGGCGACCGCCGGCTGTGTCGTGGTCAACGTGGACTACGCCGTCGCGCCGCAGCGGCCGTACCCGGCCGCCGTGACCCAGGCCTACGACGTCACCGCGTGGGTCGCCGGAAACGGTGCCGCGGGTGGCTGGGACGGCTCGCGCCTCGCCGTCGGCGGACACAGCGCCGGGGGCAATCTGGCCGCCGCGGTGTGCCGCCTCGCCAGGGAGCGCGGCACCTTCACGCCCCGCCTCCAGATCATCGACTCGGCCCCGCTGGACCAGCGGGCGGAACCGGCGACCAAACGGTCACTCGTCGCCAAGCCGCTGCTGTCCCCGCGGCTCATGCGGATCTTCACGGCGGCCTACGTCCCGGACCCCGCCGACCGCGCCCACCCCCTGGTCTCGCCCGCGCTCGCCGGCGACCTGGCCGGCCTTCCGCCCGCGTTGGTCATCACGGCGGAGAACGACCGTCTGCGAGACGAGGGCGACGCCTATGCCAAGGCCCTGGAGGCCGCGGGCGTCCCGGTCACCCACCGCGTCTTCGAGGGCGTGGACCACTACTTCACCCACGCGGGTCCGGCGCCGAGCGGGAGGGCGGCGATCGACCTGATGGCGAGCAGTCTGCGGGCGGCACTGGGCAGTTGAGGCGGTCGGGTCGGCGGGCTTCCCGAACTGGACGAACGCTGCCGACCCGGAGCCCCTGCACGCGCTCCCGTCCGCCAACGCACGGGAGCTCCGTCGCCGGGCCTTGCCATGCGAACAGTTCCGATATATCGTTGAAGCATCGCGACAGATCAACGATGGAATGGAGTGATTGCGATGCGTTCCCACGGATTCGAGCGTGGACATGGTGGAGCCGGTCGTCAGGGCCGAGGTGGCTTCGAGGGGCGGCGTGGTGCCTTCGGGCCGTTCGGTCCCGGAGGGCCGGGTGGTCCCGGCGGACCCTTCGGCGGGCCGGGGTTCGGCCCCGGGCCGTGGGGCCCGAGGGGGAGGGGCGGACCCAGGGGAAGGGCGCGGCGCGGTGACGTGCGGGCCTCGATCCTGGCCCTGCTGAAGGACCGGCCCATGCACGGTTACGAGATGATCCAGGAGATCGCCGAGCGCAGCGGCGGGGCGTGGAAGCCCAGCCCCGGCTCGGTGTACCCCACCCTCCAGCTGCTGGAGGACGAGGGGCTGATCGCCAGCGAGAGCGAGGGCGGCAAGAAGCTGTTCTCGCTCACCGAGGCCGGCCGTACCGCTGCCGACGAGGGCCCCGACGCGCCCTGGGAGGAAGCCTCCCGCGGCATCGACTTCGAGGCGCTCGGTGAGATCCGCCAGGCCGGCTTCGGTCTGATGGAGGCCTTCGGTCAGGTCTGGAAGACCGGCAACAAGGAGCAGCGCGACAAGGCGGTGGCCGTCATCAACGAGGCCCGCAAGAAGCTGTACCTCATCCTCGCCGACGAGGACTGACGGTCGCAGGACGGTCCAAGGGCGCCCCGTGGGAGATCCGCGGGGCGCCCTTGGCATGCGTGCCGCTCACTCCATGCTCACTTCGCGCTCACTCCACCAGTCCGGCCAGCTTCCGCAGGGACTCGTTCAGTGCCGCGGTCCCCGAGTCCTTGAGCTTGCCCGCCATCAGCGACACGGCGGCGCCCGTGAACTCCCCGTCGATGCGGACATGGGTGGCGTCGCCGTCGGGGGTCAGCGTGTAGCGCGTGGCCACGCTCACCGCCATCGGACCCTTGCCCCGGATGGCCAGCAGCCGGGCCGGCTCCACTTGGTCGACGGTCCACTCGACCTCGGCGGGGAAGCCCATCAGCTTCATGTTCTCCTGGAAGGTCGCGCCCACTTCGAGCACCGCGGGGCCGCCCTTGGGGAAGCTGGTGTGGGTCGCGTTCCACTCCCCGTACGAGGACCAGTCCGTGAGCTGGGCCCAGACCTTGTCCGCGGGTGCCTGGACGAGTGCCTCCGCGCTGATTTCCGCCATGCGGCCACCTCTTCGTGTCGGGCTGTGGTGTCGCGGAAAGTAGCCGCAGGCGTCGCAACATTCAATACTGATGAACCGTCAGAAAATGTCGGACCCGGCTCGAAAGCGCCGGCTCAGCAGACCGGCCGTATCGTCGCGGCGTCGAACAGGTCCCACGCGCGCGGGTACGCGCTCTCGTCGTGGCAGTGCCAGGCCTGCCAGAACAGGTCGGCGGGCCGTGCGTCCTCCGGGGCGTACACCCGGTACACGTACTCCCTGCCGTCCACGGCCGGCAGGGCCACCAGCCAGCTCCCGCTCTCCACGCCTGTGGGGGACGAGTGGCCCCGCATCGCGGTTGCGCCGGGGGCGCGGGGCGAGGCGGCACGCGCCCCCGGGGCTCCCGTGCCTGATCTCCTCCCTGAGGAGGAGATTTCGCCGCCTCGGGTCCGCTCTGCGTGGGATGCGGAAATGCTTCGCCTCGGCGATGACGCGCCGGGGTGGGGCTGATGAGGTGGGGGATGTGCACCCCCGTATCCCCCGGCAGTCGGCCCGCGGCCAGGACCGCCCGCCGCAGGTCGCCCCCGACGGCGACGCAACGCTCAGCGCGGAACTGGCAGCGGTCGTCTCCGGCGCCCGCAGGCGCGCGCTCCGGGACGGGGACCGGCAGATCGACACGGCCCATCTGCTGCACTCCCTGCTGGACGCCGACCCGGAGGCCTGTGCCGTCTTCGAGGACGAGCCCCATCTGCCCCGCCTGCTCGGCTACCTCGTGCAGCGCAGCATCGGCTACGGACTGCGCTGGCAGGGCGCGGTCGAGGACTCCGGCGCCGTTCCCGTCGTGACCGCGCCTGGCACCCTCGGCGCCGATCCCGCTGCGGCCGAGGGCTTCTCGCCGCTCGCCGCCGAGGCCATGGAGTACGCCCGGGTCCGCGCCGGGCACCGCGACGGCGGCCCGGCCCGGGGCGTCGACCTGCTGGCCGCGATCCTGATGGACCCCGGGTCCCGGGCCGTGGAGGTGCTGACCCGCGCCGGGATCGACGCCGGGGAGGTGCGCGCACGGCTCGACGGCCTGCTGCCGGGAGGCCCGTGGGGCCGGCCGCTGCGCAGCGATCGCTAGGAGCGTGCCACGGTCCAACCGGCACGGTCCATCCGGCACGGTCCAGTCGATGAGACAGGAGTCAACGGGGGTGACGCTCATGTCGTCCCCTGTCATCATGGGTCGGTGCATACCTCTGAGAGCAGCAGGGCCGGTGACGGCAAGGGCGTAGGACTCGGTCTCGCGCTGGTGTCCGCGCTCGCCTTCGGTGGTTCCGGGGTCGCGGCCAAGCCTTTGATCGAGGCGGGCCTCGACCCGCTCCACGTGGTGTGGCTGCGGGTGGCGGGCGCCGCCCTCGTCATGCTGCCGCTGGCCGTACGCCATCGCGCGCTGGTGCGCAGCCGTCCCGCCCTGCTCGCCGGGTTCGGCCTGCTCGGTGTCGCCGGCGTCCAGGCCTTCTACTTCGCCTCGATCTCCCGGATCCCCGTCGGGGTCGCCCTGCTCGTCGAGTACCTCGCGCCCGCCATGGTGCTCGGCTGGGTGCGGTTCGTGCAGCGACGGCCGGTCACCCGGGCCGCCGCGCTCGGCGTGATCCTCGCGGTCGGCGGACTCGCCTGTGTCGTCGAGGTCTGGTCGGGACTGAGCTTCGACGCCCTCGGGCTGCTCCTCGCGCTCGGCGCGGCCTGCTGCCAGGTCGGCTACTTCGTCCTGTCCGACCAGGGCAGCGACAACGGCCGGCAGGCCCCCGACCCGCTGGGCGTGATCGCGTACGGCCTCCTCGTCGGCACCGCCGTCCTGACCCTCGTCGCCCGCCCGTGGACCATGGACTTCTCCGTCCTCACCCACCGCGCCGACATGAACGGCACCCCGGTCGCCGCCGGACTGCTGCTCGGCTGGATCGTGCTGTTGGCCACCGTCCTCGCCTACGTCACCGGTGTGGTCTCGGTGCGCAGGCTCTCCCCGGCGATAGCCGGGGTGGTGGCCTGTCTCGAGGCGGTCGTCGCGACCGTGCTCGCCTGGGTGCTGCTCGGCGAGCACCTCTCGGCACCGCAGATCGTGGGCGGCGCGGTCGTGCTCCTCGGCGCCTTCATCGCGCAGTCCTCGACCCCGGCCAAGGGCACCCTGGAGCCGGTCGCCGGCGGCGGCGCCGAAACCCGGTTGTCCGCCCGGGAGAACGCCGCCTAGGCTCCCGGATTATGCATACGCGCACCCTGATCGTCTCTCCGCCGGCCGCCTGAGGCGGGCCTTCCGGAGTCCACGCCCGGCGACTCGCCGGGCGTGACGGTGCTGCCCGCAGACGAAGTCCGCGGACCCCGCCGATGTGCGGGTGTCCTTTCCGAACTTCCGCGCTGTCGCGCGTCTGCGGAGAGAACACGTGTCGCATGCTTCCTCAGGCCTGCCCATCGGGCGAGGCCTCGTCTACCTGATCATCGCCGGTACCACCTGGGGCACCGCGGGAGCGGTCGCCTCCCTCGTCTACCGCACCAGTGACCTGGGCCCGGCGGCCCTGTCCTTCTGGCGCTGCGCGACCGGCCTGGCGGTCCTGCTCGCCGTGCGCCTCGGCCGGCCCCGCACACGGACGACCGTCCCGGAGCCCCTCGTCCGGCGGGCACTGCGCGTCGGCGGCTCGGGCGTCGCACTCGCGGTGTTCCAGACCGCCTACTTCGCCGCCGTACGCTCCACCGGACTGGCCGTCGCCACCGTCGTCACGCTGGGCGCGGGACCCGTCCTCAGCGCGCTCGGCGCACGGCTCGTCCTGGGGGAGCGGCTCGGCCGGAGCGGGGCCGTCGCCGTCGTGGGCGCGCTCGCCGGACTCGGCGTGCTGACGCTCGGCGGCGCCGGGGCGGCCGTGCGCCCACTGGGTGTGTTTCTCGGGCTGCTCTCGGCGGCGGGGTGCTGTGTGATGACCCTGATCACGCGCGCAGCCGACGCGGAGTCCACCGGTACGTCCATCGGGGTGTTCGCGGTCACCAGCCTGTGCCTGCTGCCTTTCGCCGCGGCCGAGGGGCTGGTTCCGCACACTGGCCAACCCGCCCTGCTCGTGGGTCTGCTGGCGTACTTGGCGACGGTCCCTACCGCCCTCGCCTACGGTCTCTACTTCGCGGCCGCCGCGGTCGTCCGGCCCACGACCGTCTCCGTGGTCATGCTGCTGGAACCGGTGAGCGCGGCGGTGCTGGCTGTGCTGCTGTTCGGTGAGCGCCTCACGGTGACGACGCTGGCGGGGACCCTGCTGATGCTGGGCGCGGTCTCGGCGCTCGCGGTGGCGGAGGCGCGTGTGCCTGCGTGACGGGGCGTGGGGCCCTTCTGGCCGCAGGGATCGATGGATCTCCCTGTGCGAAGGGCCCCTTCGCTCAAGCGCCGTGCCGCCGCAGCAGATGCTCCCGTGCCGCCGCGTCCCCCGGGCCGCCCCGGTCCGCCAGCGCCTCCGCGATCCGTTCCCGCACCTGCTCGGTCCGCTTGCCGGCGTACTTGAACTTCGCCCGCACCTCGGTCACTTCGAGCCGCAGTCCCCGGATGCCCGACAGCATCCGGCCGTACGGCACCTCGCCCACCGCGACCTCGGCGGAACCGCCCTCCGGCTGGAAGTGGCCGACCTGGAGGTTCAGCAGTGCGGCCTTGTCGGCCGGGTCGTCCACCACATGGGCCCGGCAACGGAGTTGGACGGCCGCGTAGAAACTCGTCGGGGTGCCGTGGGCGGCGGGGCCGTCCGGGTCGGCCTGCCAGGGTCCGGGGATGTAGGCGTAGTCGTCGACCACGCTCAGCACGACCTCCGGGTTCGCCTCCAGCGCGCTCCACAGCGGGTTGGGACGCGCCAGGTGGGTCAGGGCCTCGCCGCGCCCGGGGTCGTAGAAGAAGTGCAGGGGCTGGACGAACGGCGGTTCGCCCGCGGGCCCGTTGACAGCCAGCTGGCCGAAGTCGTGGACGGCGAGCCACTGCTGCCACTCCGCGTCGGAGCCGGGCGCGTCCCAGGGGTGGATCAGCATCACAGGGCCCTCAGGTAGCCGGGGACCTCGGTGCCGGGGGCCAGGTCATCGTCGGCGACGGGGGAGCCGTAGCCCTTGCGCAGCGGGAGGACGCCGGCCCAGTGGGGGAGGGCGAGGTCCTCGGGCTCGTCGTTGACCCCGCCGGTGCGGAGCTTGGCGGAGACCTCGTCGAGGTCGAGGCGGATCACAGCGGTCGCGGCCAGCTCCTTCTTGTTGGCGGGGCGGGAGTCCCGGGCGCGGCCCGGGACCACGTGGTCGACCAGGGCGTCGAGGGCGAGGCGCTTCTCCTCGGGGTCCGTGACGTCGTGGGCGAGGCCGTGCACCACCACCGACCGGTAGTTGATGGAGTGGTGGAAGGCCGAGCGGGCCAGGATCAGCGCGTCGACAAGCGTGACGGTCAGGCACACCGGCAGCCCGGGGTCGGCCTGGCCGGTCATCCGCAGCGGGCGTGAGCCGGTGGAGCCGTGGACGTAGAGCCGCTCGCCGACCCGGCCGTAGAGCGTGGGCAGCACCACCGGGGCGCCGTCCCGGACGAAGCCGAGGTGGCAGACGTAGCCCTCGTCGAGTATCGAGTGCACCAGGTCCCTGTCGTACGAGGCCCGGTCGGCGGAGCGCGTTGGGACGGTGCGGTCGGTCGGCGCGTAGGCGGTCGGCTCCGGCGTGGTCGCGGTGGTCCCCTGCATTGCGGTCTCCATTGCACTAGTGCATAATAGGCTTTGTGCTAGGAGGATATCGGATCGAAGGCCGCCGTGCCGCGGAGATTGCGGCGAGCGTCGAGCGCGCGGTGGGGGCGGGAGAGCTGGAGCCCGGTCAACCGCTGCCGCCGATGCGGGAGTTGGCCGTGCAACTGGGCGTGAATCCCAACACGGTCGCGGCCGCCTACCGGAGCCTGCGGGAGCGCGGGGTTATCGAGACCGCCGGGCGCCGGGGCAGCCGGGTGCGGTCGAAACCGGCGACCACGGGACGCGAGAACATCCGCGTGGAAGTCCCCGAGGGCGTGCGGGACGTGGCGGACGGCAACCCGGACCCCACGCTGCTGCCGCCGCTCGGCCCCGCCTTCGCGGCCGCCGCCGCACAGGGCGACCGGGAGCCGGTCCTCTACGGCGACGCGACCGTGGACCCGGAGCTGGCGCGGCTCGCCCGCGGGGCGCTGGACGCGGACGGCGTCCCGGCCGGCCCGCTCGCCGTCGCCTCCGGTTCCCTCGACGTCATCGAGCGGGTCCTGGCCGCCCACCTCAAGCCGGGCGACACTGTCGCCGTCGAGGACCCCGGCTGGGGCAGCCTCCTCGACCTGGTCCCCGCCCTGGGACTGCGCGTCGCCCCGGTGGGCGTCGACGACGAGGGCCCCCTCGCCGAGGACGTGCGCCGCGCCCTGGAGTCGGGCGCCCGGGCCCTGATCGTGACGGACCGGGCCCAGAACCCGACCGGCGCCTCGGTCACCGCCCCACGCGCGCGTGCCCTGCGCTCGGTCCTCACGGACCACCCGGACACCCTCCTGGTCGAGGACGACCATGGCCACGGCATCGTCGACCTCCCCTTGCACCCCCTCGCCGGTGTCACCCGCCACTGGGCCTTCGTCCGCTCGGTGGCCAAGGCCTACGGCCCCGACCTGCGTCTCGCCGTGCTCACCGGCGACGAGATCACCGTCGACCGCGTCCACGGCCGGCACCGCCTGGGCCCCGGCTGGGTCAGCCGGATCACCCAGCGGGCCGTGGTGAACCTGTGGGCTGACGGCGTGCTGGACACGGCGAAGCCGGCCGCGGCCTACCGCGAGCGCAGGGACCGGTTGATCGACGCGCTCGCGGCCCGGGGTGTCGAGGCCCACGGCCGCAGCGGACTGAACGTCTGGATCCCGGTCCAGGACGAGACCGGAGCGGTGGCCCGGCTCCTGCACGCCGGCTGGGCGGTGGCCCCGGGAGCCCGGTTCCGGATGGCCGCGCCCCAAGGCATCCGGGTGACCGTCGCGAGCCTGAAGGCCGATGAGGTCGCCCCCTTGGCGGACGCCGTCGCCAAGGCCGTGGGCCCGGCGGCCGGCCATGCCCGCCCGCACCCCCGCGTGGAAAGGTGACGCGCATGCTGAACCTGGAGCGCCTGCGCACCCTCGACGCCCTCGCCCGGCACGGCTCGGTCAGCGGCGCCGCCGAGGGGCTGCACATCACGACGTCGGCGGTCTCGCAGCAACTGTCCAAGCTGGAGCGGGAGGTCGGCCAGCAACTCCTCGCCAGGAACGGCCGGGGCGTGCGGCTCACCGACGCCGGCCGCCTGCTGGCCGAGCACGCGGCCCGCATCCTGTCCCACGTCGAACTCGCCCAGTCCGACCTTGAGGCCCAACGCGGCCAGGTGGTCGGGGAGTTGCGGCTCGCCGCCTTCCCGACCGCGGCCCGCGGCCTCTTCCCGGCCGCGCTCGCCGCCCTGCGCTCGACCCACCCCGGGCTCCGGATCACCTCGTGCGAGACGGACCCGGAACTCGCCCTGCGCACGGTGCTCCGCGGCGGCTACGACCTCGCGGTCGTCCTGGACTGGTACAACAAGCCGCTGCCCGTGCCGGACGGACTGATGAAGGCGTCGATCGTCGACGACACCGCCGACGTGGCGATGCCCGCCACCCACCGCCATGCCCATCGCGCCGAGGTCGACCTGGAGGACTTCGCCGACGACGACTGGGTGACCTGGGGCGAGAACGAGTTCTGCCACGAGTGGCTGATGCACACCCTGCGGGCCAAGGGCATCGAGCCGCGCGTCGCGCACCGCGCGGAGGAACACGCGACCCAACTCGCCCTGGTCGGCGCCGGACTCGGCGTGTGCGTGGCGCCCCGGCTCGGCCGCGGCCCGGTCCCCGACGGGGTGCGGACCGTGCCGGTGCGGCAACCGGTCAGCCGGCACGTCTACGCGGTGTGGCGCGCGGACGCCGACCGCCGCCCGTCGATCCGGGCGGCGGTCGAGGCGCTGAAGTCGGCTGCGCGGCAGGCCGGTTGAGCTAGGCCGAGCCCAGCTTGCGGAAGTCCCAGGACACGATCTTCTCGGGCGTCAGCCGTATCCACGCGTGCCGGCCGTCGTGCGGCATCTCCTCCAGACGGAAGTTCTTGCGCGCGAACAGGGTCTCGGGGACGTCGAGTTCGGCACACAGCTCACCGGTGCGCGGCGCCTCGCCCACGAAGTCCACGGTCCCGGACAGCTCGACGCCGCGCAGTTCGTCGTACTCCTCACCGGTGTCGACCACGATCGCGACCCGTGGATCGCGGCGCAGATCGGTCCAGCGCTTGCTGCGCACGACGGAGTACAGCCACATCGACGTGCCGTCCCAGGCGAACCACAGGGTGCTCACGTGCGGGGCACCGCCGCCCGAGACCGTGGCGACCCGGCAGGTGCGCTGGCTGGTCAGGAACTCGTCCAGCTCGCCCGGCGTCATCATGATCTTCCGGCCTCGGCGCTGAGTGACGGTCATGCATCCCCCTCTTTCTCTCACGTCGTGTCAGAGGAGAGATCCTCTGACATCACGTCAGAAAAGGATGGGTCGTCTTCCGTCCGCACGCAATGGTCGCTACTGTCACCGGCTCCGGCCACCCGCGACGAGGGGGAACCGTGCCGTCGTACGGACAACTCAGCCAGCTCCTCGCTCCCGAGGCCACCGTGCTGCTCACCGTCGAGTGCCAGCAGGGTGTCGTCGGACCCGAGAGCGCCCTGCCCGAACTCGCCCGCGAGGCACGGAAGTCGGGCGCGCTCGCCAACGTCGCCCGGCTCGTCGCCGCCGCCCACGAGAGCGGGGTGCAGGTCATCCACGCGATCGCCGAACGCCGTCCGGACGGGCGCGGCGCGAACCGCAACGCCCGGCTGTTCCAGGCCGCCGGACGGCTGCCCGTCCAGCAGCTGTCCGGGACCGCCGCGGTGCGGGTGGCGGCCCCGATCGAGGTGAGCGAGGAGGACTTCGTCGTACGGCGGCTGCACGGGCTCTCGCCGATCCAGGGCACCGAGGTCGACGCGCTGCTGCGCAACCTCGGCTGCCGCACCCTGGTGGTGACCGGCGTCTCCGCCAACGTGGCCGTGCCGAACGCCGTCTTCGACGCCGTGAACCGCGGGTACACCGTCGTCGTGCCGAGCGACGCCGTCGCGGGGGTGCCGTCCGACTACACCCCCGTGATGATCCGCCACACCCTCGCCCTGGTCGCCACGATCGCGACCACCGACGAGGTGCTGGGCGCGCTCGGCGGGCCCCGGCGGCCGCGGGTCAGGCCAGCGTGATCGAGTCCCCGCTCACGCTGATCTGCGCGGCCGGCAGCGGCTGGGTCGCGGGCCCCTTCTTGACGCTGCCGTCCTCGACCGAGAAGTGACTGTTGTGGCACGGACACACGATGACGCCGTCGGCCACGCTGCCCACCGCGCAGCCCTGGTGGGTGCACTTGGACGAGAAGGCCTTGAAGGTGCCCGCCGTCGGCTGGGTCACCACCACACCCTTGTCCTTGAAGATCGTGCCACCGCCCTCGGGGATGTCACTGGTCTTCGCCAGTGCGGTGCCGCCGGAGCCGGACGAGGGACTCGCCCCGCCGCCCGCGTTCGCGTCGGCCTGGCTGGTGGACGAGCCTGAGGAGTCGCTGTCCGATCCACATGCGGTCAGCGCGACGGCGAGCCCCGCCGCGCCCACCGCCGCCACCACGGTACGACGGGCAGGTGCCGGAACGGATTGAGGCAGTTCGCTGGTCATGCTGAACGTCCTTCCAGTGCGGAAATCGTGGCTTGTCCAGAGGTACGGCCGCCCGGCGCCCCCTGTTCAGACGGTGTCGAGATCTAAACGTGTTCGAGATCAGGGGCGGGTAAGCCCAAGCTGTCGCTTCGCTGTCGGCCAGTAACCTGGGGCGATGCTCAAGGAAGCCATCGCGACCCGCTACATCACGCCCCTGCGTGAGGGCGGCTCGCTGCCGGGACTCGTCGAGGCCGACGACCGCGGGACGTACGTCATCAAGTTCACCGGCGCGGGCCAGGGCCGTAAGACGCTGGTCGCCGAAGTGGTGGCCGGGGAGCTCGCCCGGCGGCTCGGCTTCCGGGTGCCGCGCCTGCTGACCCTCGACCTCGACCCCGACCTGGGACTCGGCGAACCCGACGAGCGGGTGCAGGAACTCCTCAGGTCCAGCGGCGGCACCAACCTCGGCATGGACTTCCTCTCCGGCGCCCTCGGCTTCGACCCGCTCGCCTTCCCGGTGGACCCCGGGGAGGCGGGCCGGATCGTCTGGTTCGACGCGCTCGTCAACAACGTGGACCGTTCCTGGCGCAACCCCAACCTGCTGTGGTGGCGGAGCGAGGTGTGGCTCATCGACCACGGCGCGACGATGATCTGGCACCACAACTGGCCCGGCGCCGAGAAGTCCGCCGCGCGCCCCTACGACGCCTCGGACCACGTTCTGAGGCCCTTCGCCCCGGACATCGCCGCGGCCGCCGCCGCCCTGGCCCCCCAGGTCACCGAGGACCTGCTCGCCGAGGTCACCGCCGAGATCCCGGACGCCTGGCTGGCGGACGAGCCGGGCTTCGGCACCCCGGACGACCTGAGGCGGGCCTACGTCCGGCCCCTGCTCCAGCGGGCCGCCGCCGTCCACGAGCGCATCACGGGAATCGAGGGGGACAAGTGAGCGAGCGGCACATCCACATGGCCGGCAGCGTGGTCGAGCGGCACGTCATCAAGGGCGGGCGGGTCAGTGAACGGGACGTCTTCGAGTACGTCCTGCTGAAGGTCGTCCCCCGCGTCGAGCGCGGGGAGTGCATCAACGCCGGCGTGCTCGTCTACTGCCGGGCGAAGGCGTACGTCGGGGTGCGCACCCACCTCGACGAGGACCGGCTGCGCGCGCTCGACCCCGCCGCGGACGTGTCCGGCGTCCGGGCCGCCCTCCGGGCCGTCGAGGCGGTGTGCGCGGGTGGCGAGGCGGCCGGGCCCGCCGCGCGCGACGACGCCGGGCGCCGCTTCCGGTGGCTGGTCGCACCCCGCTCCACGGTCGTCCAGCCGGGCCCCGTGCACACCGGACTCACCCTGGATCCGGCGGCCGAGGCGGAGCGCCTTCTCGACCTGCTGGTGAGGTAATGGATCACACCGGTCCCGTGGGACGTTGACACCGCGTGCCAGGGCTTCTAGCGTCACGTCTGTCGAAGGTACTAAGCGGTCGCTCACCGACCTGGTCGGGCCGAACGTTCTCAACGGCGAGGAGAATCAGCAATGTCCACCACTGAGCAGCGGGTAGCCGTCGTCACCGGTGCCGCGCGCGGCATCGGCGCCGCCACCGCCGTCCGACTGGCGGCCGAGGGCCGCGCGGTCGCCGTCATCGACCTCGACGAGGCCGCTTGCAAGGACACCGTCGAGAAGATCACCGCGGCCGGTGGCAAGGCGATCGCCGTCGGCGCCGACGTCTCCGACGAGGCCCAGGTCGAGGCGGCCGTCGCGAGGGTCGTCGCCGAGCTCGGTGCCCCGACGATCCTCGTCAACAACGCGGGCGTGCTCCGCGACAACCTGCTGTTCAAGATGAGCGTCTCGGACTGGGACACCGTCCTCAACGTCCACCTGCGCGGCTCCTTCCTGATGACCAAGGCCGTCCAGAAGCACATGGTCGACGCCGGCTTCGGCCGGGTGGTCAACCTGTCCTCCTCCTCGGCGCTCGGCAACCGCGGCCAGGCCAACTACTCGGCCGCCAAGGCCGGTCTCCAGGGCTTCACCAAGACCCTCGCCATCGAGCTCGGCAAGTTCGGCATCACCGCCAACGCCGTCGCGCCCGGCTTCATCGCCACCGACATGACCGCCGCGACCGCCGCGCGCGTCGGCATGGGCTTCGAGGAGTTCAAGGCCGCCGCCGCCACCCAGATCCCGGTCGCGCGCGTGGGCGAGCCCGACGACATCGCCAACGCCATCGCCTTCTTCACCGGCGAGGCGGCCGGGTTCGTTTCCGGCCAGGTGCTGTACGTGGCCGGCGGACCGCTCGACTAGAGGAAACGGAACATGACTTCGCAGCTCCCCGAGCTCTCGGGCAAGGTCGCGCTCATCACGGGCGCCAGCCGCGGCATCGGTTACGGCGTCGCCGAGGCGCTCGTCGCCCGCGGTGACCGGGTCGTCATCACCGGCCGCAACGAGGACGCCCTCAAGGAGGCCGTCGAGCAACTCGGCTCCGACCGGGCCGTCGGCGTCGCGGGCAAGGCGCACGACGAGGCCCACCAGGCCGTCGCCGTCGAGCGCGCCATGGAGGCCTTCGGCCGCGTCGACTACCTGGTCAACAACGCCGGAACCAACCCGGTGTTCGGGCCGATCGCCGACCTCGACCTCAATGTGGCCCGCAAGGTCTTCGAGACCAACGTGATCTCGGCGCTCGGCTTCGCCCAGAAGACCTGGCACGCCTGGCAGAAGGACAACGGCGGCGCGATCGTCAACATCGCCTCCGTCGCGGGCATCGCGCCCTCGCCCTTCATCGCCGCCTACGGCGTCAGCAAGGCCGCGATGATCAACCTCACCCAGCAGCTCGCCCACGAGTTCGCGCCCAAGGTGCGGGTCAACGCGATTGCCCCGGCCGTCGTGAAGACCAAGTTCGCGCAGGCTTTGTACGAGGGCCGCGAGGCCGAGGCCGCCGCGTCCTACCCGCTGGCCCGGCTCGGTGTGCCCTCCGACATCGGCGGCGCCGCGGCCTTCCTCACCTCCGAGCAGTCCGACTGGGTCACCGGCCAGACGCTCGTGGTCGACGGCGGCATCTTCCTCAACGCCGGCGTGGGCTGACCTTCCCTGGCTCGGCACGGGCGTCCGTTGACAGCGACGGCGCCCGTGTCGACGCACAAAAGCCGCACAACGGCATCACAGGGTCATCACCAGGACGGTGATCAAGCAGCCTGTGGACGAACCGGTTGAGTGTGCGCGGCCCTGCGGTATGTTTTGCCGACTCTCGGCACGGCATTTCGAGGAGCGAGCGCGTGTTCATGCGGAACCGATACCTGCCGCCTTTCGCGGCCCTCGTGTCCCTTTCCACGGTGGCCGGATGCGGTGTGTTCTCCTCGGGCTCCTCCGACGACGGCAAGACGATCGTCGTGGGGACCACCAGTGCCCCGGCCACGCTGGACCCGGCGGCCTCCTGGGACAACTCCTGGGAGCTGTTCCGCAACGTCTACCAGACGCTCCTCAACTACTCGCCCGGCGGCTCCGACCCCGAGCCCGACGCCGCCGAGCACTGCGAGTTCACCGACACGTCGAGCACCGTGTACAGCTGCACGCTGCGCGAGGGGCTGAAGTTCTCCGACGGTCACCCGCTGGACGCCCAGGCGGTCAAGTACTCCTTCGACCGCATCAAGAGGATCAACGTCAACGGCGGCCCCGCGGGCCTGCTGGGCACCCTCTCCCGGGTCCAGACCAAGGGCGACCGCGAGATCGTCTTCCACCTCAGCCAGCCCGACGCCACCTTCCCCCTGGTGCTCACCACGCCCGCCATGTCGATCGTGGACCCCGAGGAGTACTCCGCGACCGCGATCCGCAAGGACGGCAAGATCAACGGCTCCGGGCCGTACCGCCTCGACTCCTACCAGGAGGGCGAGAAGGCCGAGCTGGTCCGCAACGACCACTACAAGGGCATAGCGGACCTCCAGAACAACGCCGTCACCATCCGCTACTTCTCGCGGTCCGACGAGATGGTCAAGGCCCTCAAGGACAAGGAGATCGCGGTCGTCTACCGGGGCCTCGGCGCCTCCGACACCGTGGACATCGAGGTCAACCAGCGCAAGGAGGGGCTCCAGCTCGTCGAGAACCCCACCACCGAGATCAGCTACCTGGTGTTCAACCCGAAGGACCCGTGGTCCGCGAAGCCCGCCGTCCGCAAGGCCGTCGCCCAGGTCGTCGACCGCCCGGCCCTCGTCCACTACGTCTACAAGGACACCGTCGAACCGCTGTACTCGATGGTCCCGGCCGGACTGACCGGCCACACCACGGGCTTCTTCGACGACTTCGGGGACCCCAGCGTCCCCAAGGCCAGAAAGCTCCTCAGGGACGCGGGGATCACCGAGCGCGTGCCGCTGACCCTCTGGTACACCAGCGACCGCTACGGCTCCACGACCAAGCCCGCCTTCGAGGAGCTGAAGAAGCAGCTGGAGTCCTCCGGCCTGTTCACGATCACCCTCAAGAGCCGTCCGTGGAAGACCTACGTCGCGGGCTACCAGAACGGCGAGTACCCGGTGTTCGGGCGCGGCTGGTTCCCCGACTTCCACGACGCCGACAACTTCATCTCCCCCTTCGTCGGCAAGCAGAACGCCCTCGGCACCCCGTACGACGCCCCCGAGATCACCGGCAAGCTGCTGCCGCAGTCCCGCGCGGAGAGCGACCGCGGGGCCGTGGGGCCGCAGATCGAGGAGGCCCAGCAGGTCTTCGTGAACGACGCGCGGCTGGTCCCGCTGTGGCAGGGCAAGCAGTACGTGGCCGCGAGCGAGGAGATCGCGGGCCTCGAGAAGGTCATCGACCCGGCGACCATGATGACGATGTGGGAGCTGTACTGGAAGACCAGCTGGTAGGTCCCGGATTCCGGGGCGATCGCGGATTCCGGGGCAGCCGCGGATTCCGGGGCGGGCGGCGGCGATTGTCAGTGGTCGGTTGTAGGTTCTGAAGCCTGCAAGAAGGCTTTCGAGCCCGTAAGTGACCGCACATCGTGAGGAATTGACGTGACCGACATCGCCATGCTGCCCGAGTCCTGGCGCGGGGTTCTGGGCGACGAGCTCCAGCAGCCGTACTTCAAGGAGCTGACGGAGTTCGTCGAGGACGAGCGGGCGAAGGGTCCCGTCTACCCGCCGCGCGAGGAGGTCTTCGCCGCGCTGGACGCCACGCCGTACGACCGGGTGAAGGTGCTGATCCTCGGCCAGGACCCTTACCACGGCGAGGGGCAGGGCCACGGGCTGTGCTTCTCGGTCCGGCCCGGTGTGAAGACCCCGCCTTCCCTCCGGAACATCTACAAGGAGATGAAGGAGGAGCTGGGCACCGAGATCCCGGACAACGGCTACCTCATGCCGTGGGCCCAGCAGGGCGTCCTGCTGCTCAACGCGGTGCTCACGGTCCGTGCCGGTGAGGCCAACTCCCACAAGGGCAAGGGCTGGGAGAAGTTCACCGACGCGGTGATCCGGGCGGTGGCCGAGCGGCCCGACCCGGCGGTCTTCGTGCTGTGGGGCAACTACGCGCAGAAGAAGCTCCCCCTGATCGACGAGAGCCGGCACGTGGTGGTCAAGGGCGCGCACCCCTCCCCGCTGTCGGCGAAGAAGTTCTTCGGCTCCCGCCCCTTCACCCAGATCAACGAGGCGGTCGCCGCACAGGGCCACGAGCCGATCGACTGGACCATCCCGAACCTGGGCTGACGTTCGTCACCGGGTCGGTGGGACGGGGGAACGACCCGGGGGCGGTTGTTCGGCCGGCGGCGGGCGCAGGTGAGCGGTGATGTCGCAGATGGGCGTACCGGAGCACGCGCCGTCGGCATGAACCCTCGCACAGGGCCTAGCGTCGGGAGGGACAGCGAGACAGTCGTACGAGGCCCGGAGGACTCTTTGACGGAGCGACAGGAGCAGGCGGTGCCGGATGCCGTGATGACGCGGATCGGGCAGGTCGTCATGCTGTGTCACGCGGGGGACCGCGAGGAGGCCCGGCACCGTTACCTGGCCCTGTGGGCGGAGATCGGCGAGGACGGCGACCCGCTGCACCGCTGCACCCTCGCGCACTACATGGCCGACGCCCAGGACGACCCCTGCGACGAACTCGCCTGGGACCTCAGAGCACTGACGGCCGCCGAGGAACTCACCGACGACCGGCTCATCCGTCACGAGGGCGCGCTCGCGGTGCGCGCTCTGTACCCCTCCCTGCATCTGAATCTGGCCGCGGACTACGTGCGCCTCGGCCGCACCGACGCCGCCCGCTCCCATCTGCGCCGCGCCCGTAGAGCCTCGGCCGAGCTCGGGGAGGACAGCTACAGCGACGGGGTACGGGCCGCGATCAGCAGACTGGAGCTGCGGCTCGGCGAAGGTGGCGGCGGCGACGGGTGGGGGCCGCCGCGGCAGCGGCCCTGACCCGCCGGCGGCCGTACTGCTGTTCGGTCGGCCTTAACCCAGACCGGCGCGAACCCGGACCGGCGCGAACCCGGACCGGCGCGAACCCGGCTCAGCCGAAGCCCCGCCCAGCCACAGTCCCGGCTCAGCCGAAGCTCCCCAGCCGCCGACCGGTTCCTCAGCGCGGGTACGTCTGGTCGCAGATGACCGACTCCGTGCTGCCCTCCTGCCAGCGCCCGTACTTCCTGCCCAGCGCGCAGACGTCCTTCTGGCTCCTGGGGACCGACTTGGGGATCGACGTGGTCACGTCCGGGATCTCGACGCGCGGCAGCCGCGGGTGGCGTACGTCCGAGTGCCGCCGCTCGGGTGGCGCCGCGTGCACGGGGTGCTCCGGACGCGGGTGTTCCGGGTGTCGGTGCTCCGGTCGTACGGCGGCCGCCGCGGTCCCGGGGGTCGCGCGCGGCGCGCCTCCGCCCGGCTTCGCCGACCGGGACGGGTCGATCATGGACAGGGCCTCCTGGGCCGGAGCCTGCACGATCTGCGGCTCCGCCTGACCGTCCGGCCGGGCGTCCCCCGAACCCGGCAGCCGGGAGGGCGACGTGGTGGGCGGCGGCCCGGTCACCGGTGGACGCTGGATCGTCACACAGCCGGTGAGGGCCGAGACAGCCACGGTGACCAGGAGCGTTGCGGTAGTCGTGGTTCGATGCACCCGCGTCACTCTGCTGGTTCGGACGACCCGGGCGACAGCGGACAAGCGGAGGTTGCCCCGCACGGGTGATCTCCGTGCCCGTACGGCGTGCTCATGCCTCCCGATGCTGACGGCACCGGCCTCCCGGCACCGGCCTCCCGGCACCGGCCTCCCGGCACCGGCCTCCCGGCACCCGCCTCCCGGCACCCGCCTCCCCGGCACCCGCCTCAGTCGCCGGTCGAGCCGTCGATGCGCTCGCGGATCAGGTCGGCGTGCCCGTTGTGACGGGCGTACTCCTCGATCATGTGGGTGTAGAGCCAGCGCAGGTTGAAGCGCTCGCCGGTCCTGCCGTGCTTGCCCACGGTGACGTCGTCCAGGCCGAAGCGGGCGGTGTTCTCGCGGGCCCTGTCGATCTCGGCCTGCCAGGTGCCGTACGCCTCCTGCCAGGTGTCGGCCTCGGTGAGACGGAACTCGCCGTCCGGGTCGGCCTCGCTGTAGTAGATCGGTCCCGCGTCCTCGTCGGTCAGGACCCGGCGGAACCAGCTGCGCTCCACCTCGGCCATGTGCCGGACCAGGCCCATCAGGGACAGCGTGGACGGCTCCACCGAGGCGGTCCGGAGCTGGGCGTCGGTCAGTCCTTCGCATTTCCAGGCGAGAGTGCCCCGGTGGTAGTTCAGCCAGCCTTCCAGCATGGTGCGTTCGTCGGCGGTCGTCGCGGGTTCGGTGCGCTCGGTGCTCATGGCCGCATCCTCCCCCGGGGATGCACCGGCCACCAACGATTTCGCGGCCGCCCGTATGCTTCCGGCAAGGCCCCGCAGACAACCGTTGGAGGAGTCCACGTGAAGGTCGGCTGCATCGGACTCGGTGACATCGCGCGGAAGGCCTACCTCCCGGTGCTCGGCGGCCGGCCCGACGTCGAACTGCACCTCCAGACGCGCACCCCGGCCACCCTCACCAGCGTCGCCGACAGCCTGCACCTCCCGGCCGACCGGCGCCACGCCGACCTCGACGCGCTGCTCGCCCAGGACCTCGACGCGGCCTTCGTGCACGCCCCGACCAGCGCGCACCCCGACATCGTCGAACGGCTCCTCGATGCGGGCGTACCGACCTACGTCGACAAGCCGCTCGCCTACGAACTCGCCGACTCCGCGCGGCTGGTGGCGCTCGCCGAGGAGCGGAACGTCTCGCTGGCGGTCGGGTTCAACCGGCGGTTCGCGCCCGGGTACACGCAGTGCGCCGAGCACCCGCGCGAGCTGATCCTCATGCAGAAGAACCGGATCGGGCTCCCCGAGGAGCCGCGCGCGATGATCCTCGACGACTTCATCCACGTCGTCGACACCCTGCGCTTCCTGGTGCCAGGCCCGGTCGACGACGTGACGGTACGCGCGCGCGTGCGGGAAGGACTGCTGCACCACGTCGTGCTCCAGCTCGCCGGGGACGGCTTCACCGCGCTCGGTGTGATGAACCGGCTCAGCGGGTCCGCCGAGGAGATCCTGGAAGTGTCCGGGCAGGACACCAAGCGGCAGGTGCTCAATCTCGCCGAGGTCGTCGACCACAAGGGCCAGCCGACCGTGCGGCGGCGCGGCGACTGGGTGCCGGTGGCCCGGCAGCGCGGCATCGAGCAGGCCGTGTTCGCCTTCCTCGACGCCGTGCGGGCGGGAAAGGTGCTCAGCGCCCGGGACGCGCTGGCGACCCATGAGCTGTGCGAGCGGGTGGTACTCGCGGTTCAGGAGCGCTCCGCCTGAGCCGGAGCGTGCGCAGGCCGTCGGTGGCGCACCACACCAGCAGGACCAGCAGGGCCAGGTGCACGGTCCAGTCCCCGAAGCGGACGTACGGCGTCGTGCCGTCGGCCAGCGGTACGTCGTACACGCGCGCGGTGCTGGCGTCGGTGCCGACCCACTGCCCGACGCGCCGGCCGCTCGCGTCGTAGACCGCGGAGACCCCGGTCAGGGTCGAGTGGACCATCGGGCGGCCCGTCTCGGCGGCGCGCAGGGCGGCGAGCGAGGCGTGCTGCTCGGGGGCCCAGCTCCGCTGGAAGGTGGAGGTCGCCGACTGGGCGATCAGCACCTGGGCGCCGTCCTCGGCGAGATGGCGGCTCATGTCGGGGAACGCCGACTCGAAGCACACCATCGGACCGACCTTCAGGCTGTGGCCGACGTCCATGACGACCTGCTCGGAGCCGTGCCTGCGGTTCTCGCCGGCCGCCTTGCCGACCGAGGTGGCCCAACCGAGCAGCGAGCGGGCCGGGATGTACTCGCCGAAGGGGACGAGCCGCATCTTGTCGTAGCGGTCGCCGGTGAGCCCGTCGGGGCCGACGAGGACCGAGCTCTTGTAGATGCCGGGCTTGTCGGAGCGCCGGGCGTCGACGTTGACCAGGATGTCGGCGCCCGTCTCCTGGGAGAGCCCGGCGATCCGCTGCGCGAGGTCGGGGCGGTCCCCGAGGTCGAAGCCGACGCTGCTCTCGCCCCAGACGATCAGGTCGACGTCCTTCCCGGCGAGGTCACGGGTGAGCCGCTCCTCGCGGGCGAAGCGCTGGTCGGGGCCGTTGATGACACCGGGCTGGACGACCGCGATCCGTGTCGTGCCCCCGCTGTCGGGGCGGGGCGCCCCCACCCAGGCCGCCGAGGTCACGGCGGCCGTGGCGACGAGGCCCGCCACCGCGGGGACCCGGGAGGCACGGATCGTCACCAGCACGGCGACACAGACGTTGAGGGCCACGATCAGGAAGCTGATCAGCCACACGCCGCCGACCGAGGCGATCCGCAGCGCCGGTTCGACCTCCCACTGGCTGGCGCCGAGCACGCCCCACGGACCGCCGAGGCCCTGCCAGGAACGGACCAGTTCGATGCCGAGCCAGCCCGACGGCAGTACGACGACGGCCGCGGCCGTCCGGCCACGCGAGGGCGTCCCGGCCAGGAAGTGCCGCACCAGCGCGCCCCAGGGGGCCCACAGCACGCCGAGCAGGGCGCCGATGACGAAGATGAACACGTTCAGGCTCGGCAGCAGCCAGTGGTGCATCCCCACCATGAAGCCGAAGCCGCCGGCCCAGCCGTCGTAGGCCGCCCGTTTCGCCGTCGGAGCCGAGCGGATCAGCGCGATCCACGGGACGAGGGCGACGTAGGCGAACCACCACAGGGACGGGGCGGGGAACGCGAGCAGGGGCAGGGCGCCCGCCAGCACGGCGACGGTCGTGCGCCGCCACGGGGAGGCGAGCCAGTGGCCGAACGTGTTCATACGGCGCCTCCTACCCCGTGAGTGTCATCGGTGATCGTGGGGTTGACGATCCGACGGGCGTCGGTTCAGTTGATCACAGGTGCCGGACGCGGGCCGGGCAGACGCCGCCATTTCTCCTGGACGACGACCTCGCGCATCCGCCAGCCGTCGTCGGTGCGCCGGAGGTCGAAGGCGTAGCGGCCCCCGCAGACGAAGTCCGGGGCGGTGGCGTCCGTGCCGGCCAGGCGCATCGGGTTGAGGTAGTCGGCGCGGACGCGGGCCGTGTCGCCGGTGTCCTGCTCCAGGGTGCCGAAGCGGACCCGGCGGTTGACGATCAGGTGCTGTCGCATCGAGAACAGCCCCAGGCTGTCCGCGAGCCAGGCGGCGACGCCGTCCGCGTCGCCCTCGACCCCGCCCGCCGAGCGGTAGTCGGCCCGTCCGTCGGAGGTGAAGAGTCCTCGGTACGCCTCCCAGTCGCCGTCGTCCACGGCGGCGGCGTAGTCGGTGACGAGTGCGTCCACGGCCAGCCGGTCCATCACGGTCGCGAGCTCCACACGCTGCGTCATCGGCTCAGTGTTGGGCATGGGGCGAGCGGCGGCTAGGGGCGTGCGGGGACATTCGGTGGGTGGGGCGGCGCGGGGTGGGCCGGGTCAGTCCTCTGCCAGGACGTCTGCCGGCCAGGCGGCCGAGTGCGGGCCGAATCTGTTCTCGGCGGCTAGGGCGACCAGGCGGGCGTTGCGGGCGTCGGCCTCGGGGCCGTCGGCGAGGTGGTAGTCGTGGCCCGCGCGGGCGGAACTGGTCTGCACGGCCGTGGCGGCGGGCAGGCGCCTGCGGACGTAGTGGTCGAGGGCGTCGGGGACCTCGCCGGGTGCCGTGCCGGTGAGACTGTCGCCGAGGACGGCCGCGTCCATGACGGCCTGGGCGGCGCCCTGGGCCTGGAACGGCACCATCGCGTGGGCGCTGTCGCCGAGCAGGGTGACCCGGCCGAGGCTCCAGCGGCTGAGCGGGGCGCGGGTGTGGATGCCGTAACGGAAGACCTGGCCCGCCCGTTCGAGGACGGTCAGCAGGCGGGGGTCCCAGCCGGCGAACGTGCGCAGTTGCTCACCGGGTTCCGCCGGCGCGGTCCACGACTCCTCGGCGGGCCGGTGCGAGCCGAACACGGCGACGACGTTGAGGAGTTCACCGCGGCGCAGCCAGTAGTGGACGACATGGCCGCCCGGCCCGAGCCAGCCGGCGTACTCCGGCAGGTCGAGGTCGGCGACCTCGGCGGCGGGGAGCAGGGCCCGGTAGGCGGCGGTGTGCGAGAACAGCGCCTCGTCCGCGCCGAAGAGCCACTGGCGGGCGGCGGAGCGGATGCCGTCGGCGGCCACGACGAGGTCGGCCTCCAGGTGTTCGCCGTCCGCCATGGTCACCCGGGCAGACTTGTCGTCCTGGTCGATCCCCACGACGGCGGTGGCCAGGCGCAGGGATCCGGGCGGCAGGGCGGCGACCAGGGCTTGTTGCAGATCGGCCCGGTGGACTTGGAGGTACGGCGCCCCGAACTCCTCCTCCGCCTCGGGGCCGATGACGTAGCGGCAGATCTCGGAGCCGTCGGACCAGGTGCGGAAGCTGACGTGGTCCGGGCGGGTGGACTGCTGCGCGACGGCGTCGAGGAGGTCCAACCGGCGCAGTACGCGGGTGGCGTTGGGGGCGAGCTGGATGCCGGCGCCGATCTCGGTGAGCCGCCGCGCCCGCTCGACGAGGATCACGTCATGGCCGGCCCGACGCAGGCTCAGGGTCGCGGTCAGTCCTCCGATGCCGGCGCCCACGACGATCGCTCGCATGACGAACCTCGCTTCGAGGGGGCCCGGGGGTGGGTCCGGCCAGGGTAGCGGAGCGAACTGTGAGACTGTGCAGGGCATTTGGGCCCTGTGATCGGGGCTCGGCTCAGGCCGCTTCGATGATGTCGGCGCGGATCGCGGCCGCCCACTCGACCACCAACAGCTCGTACTCCGCGCGCTCCTCGGACGACAGGGTGCCGCCGGCGCGCATCCAGAGCGCCCGGATCTGCTCGTTCACTTCGGCGGCAGACCGCACGGAACCAGGGATCACGGAATCGGGGGACATGCGCCCAAGCCTAGGCGCAAGAACTGACAGTCCGCTACCGGACGGCTACGCAGAACGCGTGCGATAGGTCACGGGAACCGGGTCGGCCACCCCGCGATCGAGCCTCCGCCCAGCCGGCCCAGGTCACGTACCGGCGTCCCCAACAGCTCCGTCAGCCCGCCGACTCCGCCGCGTGCGGGCTCAGGACCCCCGTCGTGACCAGGGCGATGATGACGATGCCGAGGGCGATGCGGTACCAGACGAAGGGCATGAAGCTCTTGTTGGAGATCCACTTCATGAACCACGCGATGACCGCGTACCCGCTCGCGAAGGCGATCACCGTGGCGAAGATCGTGGGGCCCCAGGACACGTGGTCGCTCTCCATCGCGTCCTTCAACTCGAAGAGGCCGGAGGCGAGCACGGCCGGGATGGCGAGGAGGAAGGAGTAGCGGGCCGCCGACTCGCGCCTGTAGCCCATGAAGAGGCCGCCGCTGATGGTCGCGCCGGAGCGGGAGACGCCGGGGACGAGGGCCATGGACTGGCAGAAGCCGAAGATCAGGCCGTCCTTGACGCCCAGGTCCTCAAGTCCCTTGCGCTGCTTGGGCGCGCGGTGCTTGCCTCCGGTCTCGTCGCGTGCCGCGAGCCGGTCGGCGACGCCGATGACGATGCCCACGACGATCAACATCGTGGCGGTGATGCGCAGATCGCGGAACGGCCCCTCGATGTGGTCCTTGAACAGCAGCCCCAGCACACCGATCGGGATCGAGCCGACGATGACCAGCCAGCCCATCTGGGCGTCGTGGTCGCTGCGCAGCTCCTTCTTCACCAGCGAACGGCTCCACGTCGAGAGGATCCGCCCGATGTCCTTGCGGAAGTAGATCAGCACGGCGGCCTCGGTGCCGATCTGGGTGATCGCGGTGAAGGCCGCCCCGGGGTCCTCCCAGCCCGAGAAGGCCGCGGTCAGACGCAGATGCGCGCTGGACGAGACGGGGAGGAACTCGGTCAGTCCCTGGACGAGTCCGAGGATGAGTGATTCAAACCAAGACATGAAGTTACGGCGTCCAAGTGCTGGTCGAGTGGAGGGAGTCGGGCACGCCGCATCACCGGGAGCGGTGATCGGGGTACGGGGGAAGCGTAGCGTCCCGTGCCGACAGCTCCGCCACAGGGGCGGTCAGGCGGCGGCCGTGGGACCGCTCACCGTCCAGCCGGGGGACTGCGGGTGGGCCGTCAGGTCCTCGTGGGCCACCGCGCTCCCGCAGACCGCGCAGGAGACGACCGGCAGCAGTTCGTTGCCGCAGCTGTGCTCGACGACCATGGGCCGGTCGTCGTCCCCTCGCAGATGCCGGTCGCCCCACGCCATGAGCGTCAGCAGGACCGGCTCCAGCTCCAGGCCCGCCCGCGTGGGCCGGTACTCGAAGCGCTGCGGCCGCTCGCTGTAGACCTGCTTGGTCAGGATCCCGGCGTCCACGAGCCGGCGCAGCCGGGTGGCCAGGATGTCGCGCGGGGCCCCGATGTTGCGCACCAGCTGGTCGAAGCGGCCGTTGCCCAGGCAGACCTCCCGCAGCACGAGCAGGGAGTACTTCTCGCCTACGAGCGTCAGGGCGTCGGCGATCGAGCAGGGGCGCGGGTCCTTGGTGGCGGCCATGTGCCCAGTCTAGGTGAGGGTTTGCTTTTCCAACTCACGGAGTTATGGTGAGTTTGATTTTCCTACTCGCTGGTAGCCCCGTGGAGGCCCGCACCATGCGTGACGCAGTGATCGTCGAAGCCGTACGCACTCCCATCGGCAAGGGCAAGCCGAACGGCGCCCTCGCCCATGTGCATCCCGTCGAACTCCTCGCCCACACCCTGCGCACCCTCGTGGAGCGCTCCGGCGTCGACCCGGCGCTCATCGACGACGTCATCGGCGGCACCGTCGACCAGGTCGGCGAGCAGGCCATGAACACCACCCGCTACGCGGCCTTGTCCGCCGGCTTCCCGGAGAGCGTCCCGGCCACCACGGTGGACCGCCAGTGCGGCTCCTCCCAGCAGGCCGTGCACTTCGCCGCCCAAGGAGTGATCGCGGGTGCCTACGACATCGTCGTGGCCTGCGGGGTCGAGTCGATGAGCCGCGTGCCGATGTGGTCGAACGTCCCCGAGGGCAAGGACCCCTTCGGGCCCGGCATCGCCGCACGCTACGAGGAGGGACTGGTGCCGCAGGGCATCAGCGCCGAGCTCATCGCCGCCAAGTGGTCGATCACCCGCGAGCAGATGGACGCGTTCGCCGTCTCCTCCCACCACAAGGCCGCCGCGGCCTGGGAGAAGGGCCTCTTCGACGCCGAGCTGGCACCCCTGGACGGAGTCTCGCGCGACGAGTGCGTCCGCCCGGGCAGCACCCCCGAGATCCTCGCCGGCCTCAAGCCCGCCTACTACGACCCGCACTTCGCCGAGCGCTTCCCCCAGATCGAGTGGAACGTCACCGCGGGCAACGCCAGCCCTATCAACGACGGCGCCTCGGCGGTGCTCGTCATGTCCGGCGAGACCGCCGAACGGCTCGGTCTGCGTCCCCTGGCCCGGCTGCACTCGTTCGCCGTCACCGGCTCCGACCCGGTCCTCATGCTCACGGGAGTCGTCCCGGCCACGGAGAAGGTCCTGCGCAGGGCTCACCTCACCCTCGACGACATCGACCTCTTCGAGGTCAACGAGGCCTTCTCCAGTGTGGTCCTGGCCTGGCGGCAGGAGACGGGCGCGGACCTGGCCAGGGTCAACGTGCACGGCGGTGCGATAGCGCTGGGCCACCCCTTGGGCGCGAGCGGCACCCGCCTCACCACGACCCTGGTGCACGCCATGCGGGAGCGTGGGGCGCGCTACGGGCTCCAGACCATGTGCGAAGCGGGCGGCTTGGCCAACGCGATGATCCTGGAGCGGGTCTGAAGGCACATCGTGTGTCTGCTGCGCCGTCGTGGCTGGTCGCTCAGTTCCCCGCGCCCCTGAAGGGGCGCTCAGCGCGCACGCAGATGGTGCCGCTTGCGCCAGGCCACCACGGCCCCGGCCAGCCCCGGCAGGGCGATCGCGGCCATGGCGATCAGGAAGGCGGGTGACGTGGGCGCCGAGGCCCGCGCGCCCGCGACGACATACGCGGCGGTGTTCGGAATCGACCCGAGCGCCGTCGCGACCAGGAACGGTACGTACCCCATCCGGGAGACGGCGGCACAGTAGTTCGCCGCCCAGAACGGCACCCCGGGAAACAGCCGGGCCGCCAGCATCGACCGGAACCCGTGCCGGCTGAGCTGCCCGTCCGCGGCCTTCAGCCACCGCCCCCGCAGCAGCGGCCGCAGCGCGTCCTGACCGAGCACCCGGCCGAGACCGAAGGCGACCCCCGCCCCGAGCACTGTCCCGGCGAGCGCCGAAGCGAGCCCGAGCTGTGAGCCGAAGAGCGCGCCCGCGGCGAGGTTCAGCAGCGGCCGGGGCACGAACGCCACCGTGCACAGCCCGTAGGCCACCCCGAACACGATCGCGGCCGCGATCCCGCCGAGCTGGGGCGGCCAGCCGTCCGAGAGCAGTCTCTGCGGTTCGAAGAGCAGGACCGCGGTGGCGGCCCCCGCGAGCAGGGCGATCAGCAGGGAGAGCCGGGCCCACGGCGACAGCAGCACTCTCGAGCAGCGGGCGGTGAGACCCACCGGAGCCGGGACGGGGAGAGCGAGCTCCGTGGCGATGGCCGGGGGAGTGGCCGTGGCGGTGCCCCCAGAGCGGGTGGTGGCATCGAGCATCCTGTGACGGTAACCGACCCGGACGGGTGATCGCCCTACGGATGCCGCCGGTTGTGCGGAGGAACGGCGACGGGCGGCCGTGAAAAACCGTTCGACGTGGGACGACGGGTGGGACATGATCTGCGTCATGTTCCGGTACGCCTTCGCTCTCGCAGCATCCGCAGTCGCGGATGCGCCGAAGGCTGCCGTTCCCTTTTTCCCGGCCGCCGCAGACGGCGCCCGAAGCTGACCCTTCCCGGATCGTCCGGCGGACCCCGCAGGGGGAGGGTCGGCGAGTCCTCGGGGTCCCCGTTCTTCCACGAACACGAAGAGGCTTCGAGGTACAGCCATGTCCAAAACCGCTTACGTGCGCACCAAGCCGCACCTGAACATCGGCACGATGGGCCACGTCGACCACGGCAAGACCACCCTGACCGCCGCCATCACCAAGGTCCTCGCCGAGCGCGGCAGCGGCACCTTCGTGCCGTTCGACCGCATCGACCGGGCCCCGGAGGAGGCCGCGCGCGGGATCACCATCAACATCGCGCACGTCGAGTACGAGACCGACACCCGGCACTACGCGCACGTGGACATGCCGGGCCACGCCGACTACGTCAAGAACATGGTCACCGGGGCCGCGCAGCTCGACGGGGCGATCCTCGTCGTCTCCGCGCTCGACGGGATCATGCCGCAGACCGCCGAACACGTGCTGCTCGCCCGCCAGGTGGGCGTCGACCACGTGGTGGTCGCCCTCAACAAGGCGGACGCGGCCGACGAGGAGCTGGTCGAGCTCGTCGAACTGGAGGTCCGTGAACTGCTCACCGCGCACGGATACGGCGGCGACGCCGTGCCCGTCGTACGGGTCTCGGGGCTGAAGGCCCTGGAGGGGGACCCGCGCTGGACGGCGTCGATCGAGGCGCTGCTCGACGCGGTGGACACCTATGTGCCCATCCCCGAGCGGTATCTGGACGCGCCCTTCCTGCTGCCCGTCGAGAACGTGCTGACCATCACCGGCCGGGGGACCGTGGTGACAGGTGCGGTCGAGCGCGGCACCGTGCGGGTGGGCGACCGAGTGGAAGTCCTCGGGGCCGCCGTGGAGACGGTGGTGACCGGCGTCGAGACCTTCGGCAAGCCGATGGAGGAGGCGCAGGCCGGGGACAACGTGGCGCTGCTGCTGCGGGGTGTCCCGCGGGACGCCGTACGACGTGGGCATGTCGTGGCCGCACCCGGCAGTGTGGTGCCGAGTCGTCGCTTCACCGCGCAGGTGTACGTGCTGTCGGCGCGGGAGGGCGGGCGTACGACGCCCGTCTCCACCGGGTACCGGCCGCAGTTCTACATCCGTACGGCGGATGTGGTCGGGGACGTCGACCTCGGTACGGTCGCCGTCGCTCGGCCCGGGGAGAAGGTCGTCATGACCGTCGAGCTGGGGCGGGACGTGCCGCTGGAGGCGGGGCTCGGGTTCGCCATCCGTGAGGGTGGGCGGACGGTCGGGGCGGGGACCGTGACAGCCGTGCCATAGGGGCGGTGCCGGTGCCGGTGCCTGTGCCGGTGCCTGGGGGCTGCGGGGCTGTTGCGGCTGGTCGCGCCCGCGCGGCGGAGTCGCAATTGAAACAGCCCCGCGCCCCTGGGTTGGCACACTGGGCCTGTGAACGACTCGATACCCGTCGCCAAGGACACCGACTTCGGCTTCGTCAAGCTCATGCCCGACGTCGACCGTGAGCGAGCCTGGCTGCTCACGGTCGACGGTGCTCCGCAGTCCTACGTCGATCTCGACGAGCCGACGCACCTGGAGTTCGAGTACGCGCGGCGGCTCGGGCATGTGCTGGACCTCGTCGGGGAGGCGGGGCAGCCGCTGGACGCCGTACACCTCGGTGGGGGTGCGCTGACGCTGCCGCGGTATCTGGCCGCCACCCGGCCGGGGTCCCGGCAGGATGTCGTCGAGGCCGATCAGGGGCTCCTGGACCTGGTCGTCGAGCATCTGCCGCTTCCGGACCGGGCGGGAATCGCGGTGCACGCCGCCGACGCCCGGAGGTGGCTGGAAAAGGCTCCGGCGGACTCCGCCGACGTGCTCGTCGCCGACGTCTTCGGCGGGTCGCGGGTTCCTGCGCACCTGACGTCCCTGGAGTACGCCAGGGAAGCCGCGCGGGTGCTCCGCGGTGACGGGGTCTATCTCGCGAATCTCGCCGACTCCGCGCCCTTCGCCTTTCTGCGCTCCCAACTCGCCACGTTCGCCGAGGTCTTCGAGGAGCTCGTGCTGATGGCCGAACCCGCGGTGCTGCGGGGACGGCGGTTCGGGAACGCGGTGCTCGTCGCGGCGCACCAGCCGTTCGACACGGTGGCGCTGGCGCGGCGTACGGCGGCCGACGCGTTTCCCGCGCGGGTCGAACACGGCGACGGGCTGCGGAAGTTCACCGGCGGCGCGCGACCGGTGCCGGACGCGGACGCCGTGGCGTCACCCGAGCCCCCCGACGGGGCGTTCGGCATCGGCTGACTCCAGCGGCGTGACCTGGGTGACCAGCTTGGTGCTCCGGCGCAGGTTGCGCACGTCCGGCACGCAGAGGACGGCCGCCGTCACGGCCGCGACCAGGCCGGCGCAGCCCCACAGGGCCGTACCGCGTCCGAACGCCGACTCCGCGGGGCCCGCCAGCGCCGCCGCGAGCGGCATGAGGGCGACCGAGCCGAACCAGTCGTAGGCCGAGACCCGGGAGAGCTTGTCCTCCGGTATCTCCTGGTGCAGGGCGGTCATCCAGGAGACGCCGAACACCTCGACGGTCGCGCCGGCCACGAACATCGCCGTGCACAGCAGGGGCACCGGGACCGGCACGGCCAGTGCGGCGGACGGCAACGCCATCGGGAACACGCACAGGATGCCCACGAAGAGCAGGCGCTGCGGCTTCCAGCGGGTCATCAGGAGGGCGCCGACGACCGTGCCCGCGCCGAAGAAGGCGAGCGCCACGCCCCAGGGACCCGCCCCGCCCAGGTGGTCCCGGGCGACGAGCGGGCCGTAGACCGCGTCGGCGGCGCCCACGACCGCGTTGGCCAGGGAGAACTGCACGACGATGCCCCACAGCCACGGCCGCCCCGACACCTCGCGCCAGCCGTCCCGCAGGTCGGCGAGGATTCCGGAGCCCGGTTCGCGGGCCGGGATGTGGCTGACGTCCAGGAAAGCCCGCAGGGAACCGGCGAGCGCGAACGCGACGGCGTCCGCCGCGAGGACCCAGCCCGGGCCGACCGCGGCGACCAGTGCGCCCCCGAGTGCGGCACCGCCGAGCGCCGCGCCCTGCATCGCCATCCGGAAGACCGCGAAGGCGCGGCCGGCCTGTTCGCCGCGCACCGAGGACAGCAGCATGCCCTCGGCGGCCGGACTGAAGAACGCCTGCCCGGTGCCGCCCAGCGCGGTCAGCAGCATCATCTGCCAGAGCCGGGGCTCGCCGGTCAGGACCAGGACGGCGAACGCGCCCTGGGAGAGGAAGTTGAGGGTGTTGGCCGCGACCATCACCCGGTGCCGGGGCAGGCGGTCGGCCACCGCGCCGCCGATCAGCAGGAACACCACCAGCGGCAGGGTCCGGGCGGCGGCCACCAGGCCCACGTCGCCGCTGTCGCCGCCCGCCTCCAGCACGGCGAACGCGGCGGCGATGAGGGCCCCGTTGCTGCCGAGGTTCGTCACGAACGCGGCGGCGGTCAGCAGGCTGTAGTTGCGGCCGGCCCAGGCGGGACCGCGGGTGCGGGAGGAGGCGGCGGAGGGGGTCACCGGCCGACTATCGCCGTCGCGGACCCGGCTTGCCAAACCATTTGCGGGCCGAGTACGGGGTGCCGGGCGAGAAGAGACGGCGATCACGGGTACCGACCCTGTCCGGGTTGGCTACCCATGGGTAACATCGCGGCATGAGCGCAGACCAGATGTCCGTCGGCGAGATGCTCGCCGCGACCGTGCCCATGGTGCGGACCCTGAACCTCGAGTTCCTCGAGACCGGCCCGGAGAAGGTCGTGGTGGCCCTGCCCGACCAGGGCGAGTTCCACAACCACGTCGGCGGACCGCACGCCGGAGCGATGTTCACGCTCGCCGAGTCCGCCAGCGGGGCCGTCGTGCTGGCCGCGTTCGGCGACCAGCTCTCGCGCGCGGTGCCGCTCGCCGTCAACGCCGAGATCGCCTACCGCAAGCTCGCGATGGGCGCGGTGACCGCCACGGCGACCCTGGGCCGCCCGGCCGACGAGGTCATCGCCGAACTCGACGCCGGGCAGCGCCCCGAGTTCCCGGTCGCGATCGAGATCCGTCGTGCGGACGGGGCGGTCACGGGCGAGATGACCGTGGTGTGGACGCTGCGGCCGAACGGCTGAGCCGGCGGCGAGCGTCGTGGCCTGAGCGGGGTTGTCGCCCTGGGGGGTTTGTCCGCCCCCAGGGCCCGGCAGGCCGTGGGACCCCCGCGGCCGTACGGTTCGCTCCTCAGGCCGCCGACCGTCGCCGCTCGACCTCTTCCTTTTGCTCCAGCCCCGCCACGAAGCCCTTCAGCCAGGTGATGAACTCCGGGCCCAGGTCGTCCCGGGCGCAGGCCAGGCGGACCACGGTGCGCAGGTAGTCCGCCTTGTCGCCGGTGTCGTAGCGCAGGCCGTCGAAGACGACGCCGTGGACCGTACCGGTGGCCGCGAGGGACTGGAGGGCGTCGGTGAGCTGGATCTCGCCGCCGCGGCCCGGTGGGGTGCGGGCGAGGGCGTCGAAGACCGCGGGGTCCAGGACGTAGCGGCCGATGACCGCGTAGGCGCTGGGCGCGGCTTCGGGGGACGGCTTCTCCACCAGACCGGTCACCCGGACCACGCCCTCCTCGCCCGTGGGTGCCACCGCCGCGCAACCGTAGAGGTGGATCTGCTCGCGCGGGACCTCCATCAGCGCGACCACGCTCCCGGCATACCGCTCGCGGACCTCGAGCATCGAGCTGAGCAGCGTCTCGCGTGGGTCGATCAGGTCGTCGCCGAGCAGGACCGCGAAGGGCTCGTGGCCCACGTGCCGGCGGGCGCAGAGCACCGCGTGTCCGAGGCCGAGCGGTTCGCCCTGGCGGATGTGGTGGATGTTGGCCAGGCGTGCCGGGTCACGCACCGCGTCCAGGCGTACCGCGTCGCCCTTGGCCGCGAGGGCCTGCTCGAGTTCGAAGGCGTGGTCGAAGTGGTCCTCGATGGCCCGCTTGTGGCGGCCGGTGACCATCAGGACGTCGTCGAGCCCGGCCGCCGCGGCCTCCTCCACGACGTACTGGATGGCCGGCTTGTCGACGACCGGGAGCATCTCCTTCGGTGTCGCCTTGGTCGCGGGCAGGAACCGGGTCCCTAGCCCGGCGGCCGGAACGACCGCCTTGCGGACCGTGCGGGCGAGGGTGGGTTTCGTGGGGGCGGGCGCGGCGGCCCGGTGGGGGGCGATCATGCGGATCATGCTGCGGCACCCGGATGAGAGCCCACCGGGAGCCGCCTTGGAACGTCCTGTGGACCGTTCGCGGGCCCCTTCGTGCCGCGTGGGCACTTGGAGATTTCGTGTGCCAAGCATCTGGCGGCACGCACAACTTGAGGCCGTCGCCCCGCTTAATTTCGAAAACCGGTGCGGATACCGGGGGTAACTTTTCTGAAGAGGACTCGTTTTGAACATAGGTCACTCGAACTTCTTGTTCGCTCTGCATCAATTGTGCGAAGGTGATCGCCCCTCCGAAGGCCGGGTCGCCTCTGACCTGGCATAGGTATGCACCAATCAGGCACCTGCTTTCCGGGGACTGGCATATTCCATGCCGTCCTGCGGATTGGAAGGAATTGGTCCCGTGCAATCCGCTCACCCGCCCCGCCCCCCTTACCCCCCACGCCCCGGATCGAGCCCGGGAGAGTCCGACCGCACGCTTCTTGCCCGGCTGGGTGTGAACGGTACGGACAGTCATGCCGTCGCGCTGTTGATGGCGCGGCACTGGCAGGCCACGTACGAATACTCGGTCATCTGTCTTGCCACCTGGTCGCCTTCGGCCTCCATGGCAACCGCCGCGGCCTTCGACCGGGTGCTCGGCCGGGCGGGTGAAGGCGCGCTGCGTCCTCAACTTCTCGTTGCGGTACGGGAGTTCGTCAAGGAGTGGGCCGCGGACGACGAAATCGCCGGGGCACTGCCGGAACTTCGCAAGACGATCGGCGGCCGTGGTCTACGCGCGGCGAGGTCCGTCACCCCGGAAAGGCGACAGCTCGCCGAGCGCGCATTCCGAGCTCTTCCCCATGCCTCGCAATGCCTGTTGTGGCATGCCGAGGTCGAGGCCGAACCCATATCCGTATCGGCCGGTCTGCTGGGCGTGGACACGGCCCGTGCGGCGGCCGCTCTGGAGCAGGCGCGCGAGCAATTCCGGGCCGGCTGCGTCCGCGCCCACCGGGAACTCGCGCCCAGCAGCGAATGCCGTTTCTACAACCGTCTCCTGGATGTCCCGATTCGCCGGGGCGGAGACCTTCTGCCCGATGTCCGTGAACACCTGGCGGAGTGCCGCTACTGCCGGCACGCCGCCGAACAGCTCAGCCATTTCGAGGGCGGTCTGGACGTGCTGCTCGCCGAGACGGTGCTCGGCTGGGGCGCCCACCGGTACCTCGACTCCCGGCCCGCCCGCGCCGCCGGCCGTCCGGCACCCGACCTGCACGGGGCGGCCCGTCCACGGCCCGGCGGACGCCACCGCCCCGCGAACTCCGGACTGTTCGGCCGGCCGCGGCGCCACGCCAAGACCCTCCTCGTGGGGGTCGGCGTGACCGCCCTCGCCCTGCTGGCGACGGTGCTCGTCACCAAGGGCTGGTCCGACGAAGGCGTGCCGTCCTCCGACGCCACCTGGGGCGCGGCGGCCGGGAACACCGTGCGGCCGAGCCCGGTGGAGGCCTCGCGCTCCGAAGGCTCCCCGTCGCCCGCCTCGGTGGGCGAACCCGTCGAGGTCGGCCACGGGCGGCTCCGCAACCTCGACGCCGGACTCTGCCTCGACATCCCCGACGGCCGGACCGCCGCCGGAGCGGAGGCCGTGCTCGCCGCGTGCTCGACCGCCGGGTCCCAGCAGTGGTCGTACCAGGAGGACGGTCTGCTGCGCAGTGCCGTCGACCCGCGGCTCTGCCTCGACTCGGATGCCGGGAAAGGCTCGGTCCTCGTCGCGGACTGCGAGGGGCCGGCGGGTGAGGTCCGCTACGACCTCACCGTGCGCGGCGAACTGCTGCTGCGCCGCGGCAAGGGACTGCTGGTCGCGCCCGGCAAGGGTGACACCGTGGTCGTCGCCGCCCGGGACGGTTCGGAACGGCAGCGGTGGTCCCTGGAGTTCGCCGACGGGAGCGCGCCGACCGGGCAGGACACCCGGCCCCCGAAGGGCGTGCAGACCGACGACCCCTCCGAGGCCCCGGACGGGAAGCCGCTCGCCCCGCACCTCGCCACGCCCCCCGGAGCCGACGGGCACCCCGACCAGGACTCGGGCCAGGCGCCGCCGTCGGACCGGCACGGAACGCCGTCGAGGCAGTACGAGACCCGGGTGGCGCCGGTCGGCGACAGCCACTCCGGCTCGGGTTCCGGGAGTGACGGCGGCTCCGGCCTCACGACGCCGGTCGTCGAGGCGGGTGGGGCGGTCGGGGCGGGCGCGATCGTGGCCAGCCTGACGCCGGTGACGGTACCCCTCTCGTCCGCGGCGACGGCCGTCACCTCGACCGTGCAGGGCGCGCTGCCGTAGCGAGCGGCCGGGTGGCAGGGCGGACGGGGCGGCGGGAGCCGGTGGGCCGTTGCTCCGGACGGTCGTTCGCGTGACCCGGTAGGCTGCCACGGCGCGCGCCAGTACGTGGCACGCGCCGGGAAAGCGACTCAGGAGGAACCGGCGTTGCACGTCCAGGAATGGCTCGACACCGTGCCCCCGGCCGCCGTCTACGCCCTGGTGGGCCTGGTCATCGGCCTGGAGAGCCTGGGCATTCCGCTGCCCGGCGAGATCATCCTGGTCTCGGCCGCGCTGCTGTCCTCACAGCACGCCGGGATCAACCCGGTGGTGCTCGGCGCGTGCGCCAGCGTCGGGGCGGTCGTCGGCGACTCCATCGGCTACGCCATCGGCCGCAAGGGCGGACGGCCGTTGCTCGCCTGGCTCGGCAACAAGTTCCCCAAGCACTTCAGCGAGGGCCATGTCGCCACGGCGGAGCGGTCCTTCGAGAAGTGGGGCATGTGGGCGGTGTTCTTCGGCCGCTTCGTCGCCCTGCTGCGGATCTTCGCGGGCCCGCTCGCCGGTGTGCTGCGGATGCCGTACTGGAAGTTCCTGATCGCCAACGTGCTCGGCGGGATCGTCTGGGCGGGCGGCACGACGGCCGTCATCTACTACGTCGGCATCGTCGCGGAGTCCTGGCTGAAGAAGTTCTCGTGGCTGGGGCTGGTGCTTGCCGTCCTGATCGGACTCACCTCGATGCTGGTGCTCAGGCGCAAGGCGGCCAAGGCAACGGCTGCGGCGGCGGCCCAGAAGCAGGCGGCCGAGCCGGAGACCGTCCCGGCGGCGGACTGACCCGACCGCCGCACCGACGCCCACCGCCGCCCCGATGGTTGCCGCCGCACCGACATCCACCGCCGCACCGATGGTTGCCGCCGCACTGACGCCTTCCGCCGCACCTGCCCCGCCCGGTCCTCACGGCGTCCCGTGCACCTCGTCGTGGGCCTTGGCCAGGTCGGCGTACAGCGTCCCGTTCAGGGTGACCCCCTGACGCTCCTCCTCCGTCAGCTCCCGCCGGACCTTCGCCGGCACGCCGGCCACCAGTGAGCCTGGCGGCACCTGCATGCCCTGAGGTACCAGGGCCTGAGCAGCCACCAGGGAACCCGCGCCGATCACCGCGCCGTTGAGGACCGTGGCGCCCATGCCGATCAGGCAGTCGTCCTCGACCGTCGCACCGTGCACGACGGCGTTGTGGCCGACGGACACGCGCTCGCCGATCGTGACCGGGAAGCCGGGGTCGGCGTGGAGCGTGCAGTTGTCCTGGATGTTGCTCCGGGCGCCGACTGAGATGCGTTCTACGTCACCGCGGGCCACCGCGCCGTACCAGAGGCTGGCCCCGGCCCGTAGCGTCACGTCCCCGATCACGGACGCCGTGGGCGCCACGAAGGCAGCCTCGTCGATCGCCGGTTCCTTTCCGCCGATGCCCGTGATCAAAGCCTTGTGCGCCATGTCGCCTCCTGGTTCGGGATATCCCGAACCGTACGCCACCCGGTGGGGCGAAGATCACAAGCCCCGCCTCTCAACCGGGCGCCGTGCGCTCAGTACGGTGACCTCGTGCCGAAAAGCAAGAACACGTTCTCATCCTGGCGGGGCCGCCTCGCACAGCGCGCTGTCCACGCGGGCTGGGCCTGGGTGCAGCGCGCCGGCTCCGTCACCGCCGAGCGCCCGGGACGCCTCCGCTTCGGCGCGCTGGGGGCGCACAGCCGACTGGCCTTTCCGCTCGGCACGGTCTTCGGCGAGCCGTGGATCCATGTCGGCTCCCACTGCATCGTCGGCGAGCAGGTCACCCTGACCGCGGGCCTCATGCCCGACCTCGACCTCGGCCCGGAACCGATCCTGCGCATCGGCGACGGAGTCGTGCTGGGGCGCGGCAGCCATGTCATCGCCGACACCACGGTGACCATCGGCAGCGACTGCTACTTCGGGCCCTACGTCTACGTGACCTCGACGAATCACTCGTACGACGATCCCCACGAGCCCATCGGCAAGCAGTGGCCGCGGATGGAGCCGGTCGAGATCGGGCCGGGGTGCTGGATCGGGACCGGGGCGGTGATCCTGCCCGGCGCGCGGATCGGACGGAACGTCGTGGTCGCCGCCGGGGCGGTGGTCCGGGGCGAGGTGCCGGACCATGCCGTGGTGGCGGGGGCCCCCGCACGGGTCGTACGGCGATGGACGGCGGAGGAGGGCTGGCAGCCGCCGCTTCGGACGCCTGCGCCGGTACCGATCCCTCCGGGGGCCACGGCGGAGGGGTTGAGTGCGTTGGCGGGGTTGGACGAGGCGGCTGTGGCGAGGCTGGCAGAGCTGGACTGAGTGCCCAAGGGGGTGCCGGGTTCGCGTGTCCGGCGGCTGCGGGTGAGTGGGGGGCTTGTCGCGCAGTTCCCCGCGCCCCCGAAAGGCGTGTTGCAGCGTTACCCGTTGGCAGGAGCACCGTTGCCCAGCAGGGCCGAAATCGCGTCCCTGCTCCTACCCCGTTGCCAGGAGCAGGGTGCCCACCAACGCCAGACCCGCCCCCGTCGCCTGGAGGGTTCGTAGGCGTTCGCTCAGGAAGCCCCGGGCGGCCAGGGCCGTCACCACCGGGTAGAGGGAGGCCAGTACCGCGGCCACGGTCACCGGGCCGTGCTGGGCGGCGACCGCGTACGTGCCGTTGGCCGCCACGTCCGCAAGGCCGACAAAGGCCAGTGCGGGGAGGGACCGCCAGGGGAAGCCGGTGTCCGGGAGGGCGGGGGCGCCCCGGCGGACCGAGACGTACAGCGCGGCGCCGCCCACCGCCACATTGACCACGCGCTGCACGAACAGGGCCAGGAACAGGCCGGTGACGGTGGCGGACGCCTCCGCGATCAGGGCGAACACCGTGCCGAAGCCCAGTGCAGCGATCAGGGACAGGACGATCGCCCGGCGCTGTACAGGAGCGCCCCGCAACTGGGGGCCGCCGGCCAGGACGACCCCGGTGACGGCTACGGCGATCCCCGCGGCCTGCACCGGTCCGGGCCGTTCGCCGAGGAAGAGGCCGACGCCGACCGGGACCGCCACGCCCAGCGTGCCCAGCGGTGAGACGACCCCCATCGGACCCAGCGCGAGCGCCTTGTAGAAGCTGATCAGGGCAACGGGTCCCACCAGGCCCGCGGCGAAGGCGAACCAGAGGCGTGGTCCAATCTCGCTCCAGCCGCCCGTGGCCACCACGATCGCGCCGAGCACGGCTGCCGCGACCGCCTGCGAGACGACCACCACCGTGAGCGCCGGGAGCCGTCGGGTCAGCACTCCGCCGCCGAAGTCGGCCAGGCCCCACAGCAGGCTGGCGGCCAGGGCGAAGAATGCCGTCACGGGGTGCCTCGCAGTACAGTTCGGTGAACGATCGGGTGCACCCCACCGTAGTTCATTCAGTTGTACCGTGTCATACAGAATATTGGACGTGACGTGTCGGACCTCGACCTGCTGACCCAGTCCCTCGCGCGCAACGTCAAGCGCTGGCGGACCGACCGCGGCTTCACCCTGGACACGCTCGCCGCCCGGGCCGGAGTCAGCCGCGGCATGCTGATCCAGATCGAGCAGGCCCGCACCAACCCCAGCCTCGGCACCGTCGTGAAGATCGGCGACGCGCTCGGCATCAGCATCACCACCCTGCTCGACTACGAGCAGGGCCCCAGGGTGCGGGTCGTCCCGCCCGAGCAGGTGGTCCGGCTGTGGAGCACGGAGGCGGGCAGCTGGAGCCGGCTCCTCGCGGGCGCGGAGGCCCCGGGGCCGCTGGAGATGTGGGAGTGGCTGATGATGCCGGGCGAGAGCAGCCGGTCGGACCCGCACCCCGTCGGCACCGTGGAGATCCTGCACGTCACGGAGGGCGAGATGACCCTGACCGTCGACGGTGTCGAGCACCGGGTGCCCGCCGGGGCGAGCGTCACCTTCGAGGCCAATGCCGAGCACGTGTACGCCAATCAGGGCGACGTCCCGGCCCGCTGGATGCTGGCGGTCTCGGTACCGGCCGTGTCCTGAGCGCCTGTTAGCGTGCCGCCATGGACGCGCCCCTCGGACACTTCGACCACGCCACCCCCGCTCCCGACGCCCTCGACGAACTGACCCGCCCGGTCGCCGACGCCGTACGCCACTGGAGCGGCAGCGTCCCCGCCGAGCAGATCGTGTACGTCGACACCGACCCCCGCTGGGCGGACACGGCCGTCTTCGTGGAGCACTACGGCCGCGAGCTCCTGGAGCGGTCGGCGAACTGCGTGGTCGTCGCGGGCAGGCGCGGCGGCGAGACCATGCTCGCGGCGTGCGTGGTGCTGTCCACCGCACGGGTCGACGTCAACGGTGTCGTCCGCCGCCAACTGGGCGCCCGCAAGGCCTCGTTCGCCTCGATGGACACGGCGACCGGGGAGACCGGCATGGAGTACGGCGGCATCACCCCGCTCGGACTCCCGGCCGACTGGCCGCTGTTGGTCGACCCGGCCGTCGTGGACCTGCCCTATGTCCTCGTCGGCAGCGGGCGCCGGCGCGGGAAGCTGCTGGTGCCGGGGAAGGCGTTCGCCGAACTGCCGGGCGCGGTGGTGCTGGAGGGGCTGGGCGTGGCCTGAGGCCTCACCGGGCATGACCGACGCCGACCCTGCCCCGTCCACCTGGCCGGAGTGTGGGCCTCTGCCGTCCACCTGGCCGGAGTGTGGGCCTGCCCCGTCCACCTGGCCGGAGCGTTAGCCTGCCCCGTCGACCGGGCCGGAGTGTGGGCCTGCCCCGTCACCGGGCCGGCGCGTGGTGGGCGAGGGCGTGGTGCGGGTCCGTGTCGCCCGGTACCGGGGCCGGATCCGCGTGCACCAGCGCTGCGGTGAGGCGGGGCACGGCGTGCAGCAGGGCGTGCTCGGCCTCGACGGCGACGGCGTGCGACTGACGTACCGTCATCTCGCCGTCCACCACGACCGCCACCTCCGCGCGCAGCCGGTGCCCGATCCAGCGCAGCCTCAACTCGCCCACTTCGCGCACGCCTTCGACCGTCCGCAGCGCGCTCTCGGCGCGGTCGACCAGGGCCGGGTCGACGGCGTCCATCACCCGCCGGAACACCTCGCGTGCCGCGTCCCGCAGGACGAGGGCGATCGCGGCCGTGATCGCCAACCCCACGATCGGGTCGGCGAGTTGCCAGCCGAGGGCGGAGCCGCCGGCACCGACGAGCACGGCGAGTGAGGTGAACCCGTCGGTGCGGGCGTGCAGTCCGTCCGCGACCAGCGCCGCCGAGCCGATGTCCCGGCCCACCCGGATGCGGTACCGGGCCACCCACTCGTTGCCCGCGAAGCCCAGCAGCGCGGCCACCGCGACCGCCGGGACATGGGCGACCGGACGCGGGTCCAGCAGCCGGTCGACCGCCGCCCAGCCCGCGAAGGCCGCGCTCGCCGCGATGGTCAGCACGATCGCGATGCCCGCGAGGTCCTCGGCGCGGCCGTAGCCGTAGGTGAACCGGCGCGTGGCCGCGCGCCGGCCCAGCACGAAGGCGATGCCCAGCGGGACGGCGGTCAGCGCGTCCGCCGCGTTGTGCACGGTGTCACCGAGGAGGGCGACGGACCCGGACACGATCACCACGACCGCCTGTGCCAGGGCCGTCACGCCGAGCACCGCCAGCGAGACCCACAGGGCACGCATGCCGCGCGCCGAGGACTCCAGTGCGGAGTCGAGCTTGTCGGCGGTCTCGTGGGAGTGCGGGGTGAGGAGGTGGGCGAGCCGGTGGCGGATGCCGGGGCGCGCGTGCTCGTGCCAATGCCCGTGGCGGATGCCGGGGCGGGCGTGCTCGTGCGGATGCCCGTGGTGGACGCCGGGGCGCGTGTGCTCGTGCGGATGCCCGTGACGGTGGTCGTGATGGCTCACGTGATGCCCCTTCCGATGCGCGCGGCGGTGGACGTGACGAGCCCACGGGACCATTATGTGCGTATGAGCGCACGCATGCACCTATCACCTGCGCACGATGCGCATCCGCGTACCCCGGGCGAGGAACAGTTCGCCCTCGCCGCCGAGATCCTCGCCCTGCTGGGCGACCGCACCCGCCTCACCCTGCTGCACGCGCTGACCAGGTCGGAGGCCGATGTCACGACACTCACGGAGGCGTGCGGGGCGGCCCGGCCGGCCGTGAGCCAGCACCTCGCGCGGCTCCGGCTCGCCGGACTGGTGAGCACACGGAAGGAAGGGCGCCGGGTGATCTACGCCCTGCGCGACGGCCATCTGCGCCGACTGCTGGACGAGGCGCTGAACGTGGCCGACCACCGGCTCAACGACCGGCCGGTGCACGACTGACGGCCCGGCCGGGGCCGGGGCCGGCGGTTCAGTACGCGGACGCCGTACCGAGGTACTGCTCCGCGAACGCGGCGGCGGCCGCGGGGGAGGTGAACAGACGGCGGAGGCGGGCGAAGGTGGTGCCCGCGCGGTACTCGTCGCCCGAGGAGGTGCCGTGGTACACCTCCGAGAGCCACTGGGAGAACTCCTGGTAGTCCCACACGCGCCGCAGGCAGGTCTCCGAGTAGCCGTCGAGGCCGCTGCCGTCGTCCTTGCCGAGGTAGGCGACGAGCGCGTCGCCGAGCAGGAAGGCGTCGTGCAGGGCGAGGTTCATGCCCTTCGCCGCGATCGGCGCGGTCAGGTGGGCGGCGTCGCCGGCGAGGAAGAGCCGGCCGAACGTCATGGGTTCCACGACGTGGTTGTGCATGTCGAGGACGCGCTTCTCGATCAGCCGTCCCTCGGTGAGCGGCGGGGAGCCGTCCGCGCGGAGGCGCGACTGGAGCTCGCTCCACACGCGTTCGTGGGGCCAGTTCTCCGGGTCGTCGCCGGGTGGGCACTCCAGGTAGTAGCGGGTGACCTCGGGGCTGCGGGCCATGTGCCCGGCGAAGCCGTTCGGATGGATGCCGAACAGGACGCAGTCGGAGGACGGTGGCGCCTCGGCGAGCAACGCCAGCCAGCCGACGCCGTAGTCGTGCCGTGAGACGGTGGTGGTCGGCGGCAGGACCGTACGGGTCACCCCGCGCGCCCCGTCGCAGCCTGCCACGAACTCGCACTCCACCACGTGTTGTTGACCGGATTCCGCATCGGTGTACGACACGGAGGGCCGGGACGATTCCAGGTCGTGGAGCTCGATGTCCTGGACGCCGAAGCGGATCTCGCCGCCCCGTGCGTCGGCGTACTCGCGCACCAGGTCCGTCACCAGCAGCGGTTGCGGATAGATGAAGTGGTGCTGTCCCGTCAGTTCGCCGTAGGAGAAGCGGAAGCGGTCGCCGGCGAAGCGGAACTCGCACTCGGTGTGCAACTGGGCTCGCTCCAGCAGGGTGTGGGCGAGCCCGCGCCGCTCCAGACCGCGGACGGCCCACTCCTCGATGACCCCTGCCCGTGGCCGCTGCTCGATGAACGCGCGGGTCTCCGCCTCCAGGACGAGGCAGTCCACGTCCGCGGCCCGCAGGATGTTGCCGACCGTCAGTCCGGCGGGCCCGGCACCGACGATGACGACCGGAAAGCGTTGGGGCGTAACGGAGTTGGGGTGGGAGATCACCCGGCCATTATGTCGGTGCCCAGGTCGGACGGGTATGCGGGCCGGATGGCTCCGCACACGGAGGCATCCGGCCCGCTCCCTCTTTCCCCCCCGTATCTCAGTGCGCGGGCGCGTCCGTGACGACGACCTCCTGGATGCTGCGTTCGATCTGCGCCGCGGGGGACGCGGTGGCGCGGGCCCAGTAGTAGATCACCAGGGAGAACGCCGCGATCAGCAGGATGTCCCACCACAGCGCGATCCGGCCCGAGCCGCCGAAACCGCCCTGCCAGGAGATCAGACCCATGCCCACCAGGTAGACCGGCAGCCACTGGGCGGCCTTCCAGTCCATGCGGGGCGCGTCCGGCAGCCGCTTGGCGACCGCGTGGAGGGCATAGCCACCGAGCAGCACATAGCCGAGCACGATCGCGATACCGAGCCGCCAGAGGGTGTTCCAACCCGCCCAGTAGATGATGAGGTTGGCGACCACGAAGGACGCGGGGGACAGGATCGAGCCCGCGGGCAGCCGGTAGGGCCGCTCGTACCGGGGCAGCCGGTCGCTGAAGACGCCGTACGCCAGCGGGGCGCCCGCGTACATCAGAACGCTCGCCGAGGTGATGAAGCTGACCAGCTGCTGCCAGCTCGGGAAGGGCAGGAAGCAGACCACTCCGGTCACGAAGGAGATGACGAGGCCGAACCACGGCACGCCGCGGTCGTCGGTGCGCTCGAACAGCTTGGGCGCGTAACCGTTTTTGGACAGGCCGTAGGAGACCCGGGAGGTGGCGGTCGTGTAGATGAGACCGGTGCCGCCCGGTGAGATCACGGCGTCCAGGTAGAGGATCCAGCCCAGCCAGCCGAGGCCCACGAGGGTGGCGAGACCGGCCCAGGGGCCGCTGATGCCGGCGTAGTCGAGCTTCGCCCAGCCGTGGGCGAAGGAGCTGTGCGGCAGCGCGCCGATGAACACGACCTGGAGCAGCACGTAGATGACGGCGCCGATGGCGACCGAGCCGATGGTCGCGCGCGGCAGGTCGCGCTGCGGGTTGCGGCTCTCGCCCGCCAGCTGGATCGCCTGCTCGAAGCCCAGCAGCGCGAAGATGATGCCGCTGGTGCTGATGGCGCTCAGTACGCCCTTGGCGCCGAACGGGGCGAAGCCCTCGGAGTGGAAGTTGCCCGGGTGGAAGTTGCCGACCGCGATGATGAAGATGGTCGCCAGGGGCACGGCGATCTTCCACCAGGTGGCGGCGCTGTTGGTGTGCGCGAGCACCCTCACGCCGAGGAAATTGACGACCACGAAGACGGCCATGAGGACGATGGCGACGAGGAACCCGCTCGTGGTGAGCGTCTTGTCGGCGTGCTGGAATCCCTGCGCCCACGACCAGTGACCGGCATAACCGATCATCGCCTCGACCTCGATCGGCGCGACGGTCGCCGCCTGGAGCCAGGAGAACCAGCCGAACGACATTCCGGCGAGACCGCCGAAGGCATAGTGGGGATATCGGGCGGTGCCGCCCGCCACCGGGAACATTCCACCGAGTTCCGCGTGGACGAGGGCGAGCAGCACGATGGCCACCGCGCCGATGACCCACGAGATCACGGCGGCGGGGCCGGCCACGACGACCGCCTCCTGTGCGCCGTACAGCCAGCCCGAGCCGATGATGGAACCGACCGAGGCCCACATGAGCCCGATCAGCCCGATGTCCCGCCGCAGGCTGCTGCCCGGCGTCCCCTTTATTCCAGGTACTGAATCGACGCTTACCATAATTTAGGGGGCCTCTCACGAAATACACACATTTGCTGTGTGAGGGGCCTCAGGTTACGAATCAACAGCCTTTGAATTAAAGGAGGTTGTCGTCTATTTGACTTCCTTGCGGGGAGTTTATTGCGAGCGTTTCAGGAATTCGAGAAGGGAAGGGAGGGGAATCGGAATCAGCCCAGGCGGGGGATCTCTATGGCCGGGCACTTGTCCATGACCATGTCCAGACCGGCGGCGCGGGTGCGGGCGTACGCGGACTCGTCGATGACGTCCAGTTGGAACCACACGGCCGTGGCGCCCTTGGCGACCGCCTCGTCGGCGACCGATCCTGCGAGGTCGCTGTTGACGAACACGTCGACCACGTCGACGTCGAACGGGATCGCCGCCAGGGAGGGGTAGCCCTGCTCGCCGTGCACCGTCTCCGCCTTCGGATGCACCGGCACGATGCGCTTGCCGTAGCGCTGGAGGACGCCGGCCACTCCGTACGCCGCGCGCCGCTGGTTCGAGGACAGGCCCACGATGGCCCAGGTGTCACCGAGCTCGGTGAGGATCTTGCGGATCGTTGCCGGGTCGCCGTACACGCTCGGTCTCCTTGGGTCGGTGCGGTCGCTGTGGCGCACAACAGTGCGCGGGGCGCGGTGATTCCTCGGCCGTTCTCGGCCCGGTCCCTCGCTCGATCCCGGCCCGGTCCCTCGGTCGATCCCGGCCCGGCCGAACGGCGTCCTGTTCACACAATCCGCGCCAGTCGCCCGCACCGAGCCCGCCGTCCGCCTACGCTCGCCCCGTGCTGCGCATCATCGACGCCCGAACCGGCGAGCCCGTCGACGCCGTCCCCGCCCGCAGGGGCCTGACCCGAGTGGAGGCCCATGTACCGGGCTACGACGGCTCCGGGCTCCGCGTCCTGCTCGTCGCCGACGTCCTCCTGCGGGCCCTGGAACTCGGCGGCACCCCCGTGTGGGCGCTGCTCACCGCGGACCGCGACCGGGCCGAACTGCACGCCGGAGCCGCCGACCTCGGCGTCCGGCCCTTCGAGGACGTGGAGGACGTCGGCCCCGCGTGGGGGGAGTCGCAGGTCATCCATGTGGTGGAGGAGGGCGGTGCGACGCCGGACGGCGTACGGGTCGGCGTCGCGCCCGTCGAGACCCTGAGCGAGGTGGCGGGCACCGACCCCTCCGTCGTCCGGCTCGCGCTGCTCACCCCGCCCCGGAACACGCCCGTGCGGCTCGACGAGAACGCCCTGGGCCGGGCCCAGGAGACCCTCGTACGCTGGCGTCGGGCCGTCGCCGCGTGGGCGCGGCAGCCGTCCCGGCCCGTCCCCGACGAGGTGCGCGGACGGCTCCGCACCGCCTGGGAGGACGACTTGGACGTACCTGAAGTGCTGCGCGTGCTGACGTGGGTCGAGGAGTCGGAGCTGCCGGAGGGCGCCCGCTTCGAGACGTACGTCTACGCGGACCGGCTGCTCGGCCTCGAACTCGCCCGTGACCTGGGGTGCCCGTCATGATCGAGCGTGCCGGAGCGGGTCCGCTGCGCCGACTGGTGGTCCTCAGACACGCCAAGTCCGCCTGGCCCGAGGGGGTCGCCGACCACGAGCGACCGCTCGGGCCGCGCGGATACCGGGACGCGCCGGAGGCGGGCCGTGTCCTCGCCGCGTCCGACCTGCTCCCCGACCTCGCCCTGTGCTCCACGGCGGTCCGCGCCCGGCACACCTGGGAACTGGCGTCCGCGCAGTGGGGAAGCCCGCCGCCGGTCCGTTTCGACCCGGAGCTGTACGGCGCCGAGGTACCCGAACTGCTGGCAGCCGTCCGCAGCACACCGCCCGAGGTGGTGACGTTGCTGCTCGTCGGGCACAACCCCGGCCTGGAAGAGCTGGTCCTGACCCTGGCCGGCGACGGCCTCGACGACTCGCTGGAGGAGGTACGCCTGAAGTTCCCGACCGCGGCGATCGCGGTACTGGCCTGGCACGGGGCGACCTGGCGGTCCCTGGACCCGGGGGCGGCGCTGCTCACGTCCGTGATGGTGGCGCGGGGCCGGAAGTGACCCGGCCCTGAGATGCCGGCCACCACCTCCCGGCGAGCGCCGGGCCGTCTTCGACCACGGACTAGGCTGGCCGGATGCAGGACGAGTACCGCACAGTGGCCCGCGTGGGTGTGCATGAGGTCGAGGTCAATCGGTCGCGTTTTCTGTGTGCGCTCGCCCCCGTGGCCACCGAGCAGGAGGCGCAGGACTTCATCGCCGGGGTCCGCAAGGAGCACGCCGACGCCAGTCACCACTGCTTCGCGTACGTCATCGGCGCCGACGCCGCGATCCAGAAGGCGAGCGACGACGGCGAACCCGGCGGCACCGCCGGTGTCCCCATGCTCCAGATGCTGCTCCGCCGCGACATGCGTTACGTCGTCGCCGTCGTCACCCGCTACTACGGCGGCGTCAAGCTCGGCGCGGGTGGCCTCATCAGGGCGTACGGCGGCGCCGTCGGCGAGGCCCTGGACACCCTCGGCACCCTCACCCGTCGCCGCTTCCGCCTCGCGACCGTCACCGTCGACCACCAGCGCGCCGGCAAGGTGGAGAACGACCTGCGCTCGACCGGCCGCACCGTCCGCGACGTCCGCTACGGCGAGGCGGTCACCATCGAGATCGGACTGCCGGACGCCGACGTGGAGGCGTTCCGGGGGTGGCTCGCGGACGCGACCGCGGGGACGGCGGCGCTGGAGCTCGGGGGAGAGGCGTACGGGGACGCCTAGTTGTGCTTTTCGGGCATAACGGGCCGGTCGGAGTGTGGTCATGACGGGTCGATACGGGAGTAACCGCACGTGATGTCAGACCCGGCCGTTAGGGTCGGGGATCATGAGGCTGTTGCACACTTCCGACTGGCATCTCGGCCGGGCCTTCCACCGGGTCTCCATGCTGGGGGCCCAGGCCGAGTTCATCGGTCACCTCGTGGCGACCGTGCGGGAGCGCGCGGTGGACGCGGTGGTCGTGTCGGGAGACGTGTACGACCGCGCGGTGCCGCCGCTCGCCGCGGTCGAGCTGTTCGACGACGCGCTGCACCGCCTCGCCGACCTCGGCGTGCCCACCGTGATGATCTCCGGGAACCACGACTCGGCCCGCCGCCTGGGAGTCGGCGCGGGACTGATCGGGCGCGCCGGCATCCACCTGCGGACCGAGCCCGCCGCGTGCGGCACACCGGTGGTGCTCGCCGATGCCTACGGAGACGTGGCGTTCTACGGGCTTCCCTATCTCGAACCCGCCCTGGTGAAAGACGAGTTCGGCGTGGCGAAGGCCGGGCACGAGACCGTGCTCGCCGCCGCCATGGACCGCGTCCGCGCCGACCTCGCCACCCGCGCTCCGGGCACCCGGTCCGTCGTCCTGGCCCACGCCTTCGTCACCGGGGGCGAGGCCAGCGACAGCGAGCGGGACATCACCGTCGGGGGAGTGGCCGCCGTCCCCTCCGGCGTCTTCGACGGGGTCGACTACACCGCCCTCGGCCACCTGCACGGCAGCCAGACCATCACCGAGCGCGTGCGCTACTCCGGCTCCCCGCTGCCGTACTCCTTCTCGGAGGCCGACCACCGCAAGAGCATGTGGCTGATCGACCTGGACGCCGAGGGCGCGATCAGCGCCGAGCGCGTCGACTGCCCCGTACCGCGCGCGCTGGCCCGCATCCGCGGGACGCTGGAGGAACTGCTCGCCGATCCCCGGCTCGTGCACCAGGAGGAGGCCTGGGTCGAGGCCACCCTCACCGACCCGGTCCGCCCGGCCGAACCCATGGCCCGGCTCAGCGAGCGGTTCCCGCACACCCTCAGCCTCGTCTTCGCCCCCGAGCGGGCGCCCGACGACCCCGACGTGTCGTACGCCCGGCGGCTGGCCGGCCGCAGCGACCAGGAGATCGCGGAGGACTTCGTGGCCCATGTGCGCGGTGCCGGACCCGACGAGCGGGAACAGGCCGTGCTGCGGGACGCGTTCGACACCGTGCGCGCCGACGAGGCCGTCCGGGAGGTGGCGCGGTGAGGCTGCACCGGCTCGACATCACCGCCTTCGGACCCTTCGGCGGCTCCCAGACGGTCGACTTCGACGAGCTCTCGGCGGCTGGGCTGTTCCTGCTGCACGGCCCGACGGGCGCGGGCAAGACCTCCGTGCTCGACGGGGTCTGCTACGCGCTCTACGGCGCGGTACCGGGCGCCCGGCAGAGCGGCCAGGGACTGACACTGCGCAGCGACCACGCCGCCGCCGGCACCCGTACCTCCGTGACACTCGAACTCACCGTGGCCGGACGGCGGTTGGAGATCACCCGGCAGCCGCCCTGGGAGCGCCCCAAGAAGCGCGGCTCCGGCTCGACGCTCGACAAGGCGCAGAGCTGGCTGCGCGAGTACGACGGCACGGCCGGGAGCTGGAAGGACCTGAGCCGGTCCCACCAGGAGATCGGCGAGGAGATCACCCAGCTGCTCGGCATGAGCCGCGAGCAGTTCTGCCAGGTCGTGCTGTTGCCCCAGGGGGACTTCGCGCGCTTCCTGCGGGCCGACGCGGAAGCGCGTGGCAAGCTGCTGGGCCGGCTCTTCGACACCCACCGCTTCGCCGAGGTCGAGAAGCGGCTGGCGGAGCGCCGCCGCACGGCCGAGGCACAGGTCCGGGAGGGCGACGCCGCCCTGCTGGCCGACGCGCACCGCATGCAGCAGGCCGCCGGTGACGCCATGGAGCTGCCCGAGATCGCCCCCGGGGAGCCGGGGCTGGCCGAGGCCGTTCTGAGCGCTGCCGCCGTCGCCCGTGCCACCGCCCGTGAACAGCTGACGATCGCCCACTGCGGGCTCGCCGCCGCCGAGTCACGTCAGGCCGCCGCCGAGCGCGACCTGGCCGACGTACGCGAACTCGACCGGTTGCAGAGGCGTTTCGCCCAGGCACGCGAGCGTGCCGCTCTTCTGGAGGAGCGCGCCGACGGCTACCACCAGGCGCAGGCCCGGATGGAGCGGGCACGCAAGGCGGAGGCGGTGGCGCCCGCGCTGGAGCTGCGGGAGGCCGCCGAGGCCGAGCACCGACGGGCCGCCGCGGCCGAGGCACGCGCGCGGGGGCTGCTGCCGGAGACCTTCGCGGAAGCCGGTGCCGCCGGACTCGCGAGCGCCGCACGCCGGTCCGCCGAGGAGCTGGGCGGGCTGGACTCCGCCCGGCGCGCCGAGCAGCGGCTCGGTCAACTGGTCGCGGAGCGCGCCGATCTGGAGCACGAGGAGCGGTCCGACGAGGACGTCCTTCAGGAGGCCGAGACCTGGCTCTCCGGCTGGGAGGAGTCCCGCGCCGGACTCCAACAGGGCGTGGAATCGGCCCAGGAGGCGGCCACCCGCGCCGAACAGCTCGCCGTGCAGCGGGAACCCGCCCGCAAGCGGCTCGCCGCCGCCCGGCAGCGCGACGAGTTCGCCCGGGACACCGACGACGCCCAGCGGCAGGTGATCGAGGCCACCGAGCGCGCCCTGAAAGCCCGCGCCGAGTGGCTGGAGGTGAAGGAACAGCGGCTGAACGGCATCGCCGCCGAACTGGCCGCACAGCTCACCGAGGGCGCACCGTGCGGGGTCTGCGGGGCCACCGAGCATCCCGCGCCCGCCCGCAAGGACGCCGGGCACGTCGACCGGGAGACCGAGGAGAGCGCCCTGGCCGCTTCCCAGCGCGCCGACGAACAGCGCGCCGAGGCCGAGCGGCGCCTCGCCTTCGTGCAGCGGGCCCTGGCCGCCGCCCAGGGCGAGGCCGGTGACACCTCCACCGAGGAACTCGCCGTCCAGGTGGAGGAGTTGGAGCGCGAGTACACCCGGGCGCGCGGCCTCGCCTCGGCGCTGCACACCGCGATGGAACAGCTGCGCCAGGCCGAGCGGGAACGCGAGCGACGCCTGACCGCCCAGCGCGAGGCCGCCGTGCGCACCGCCTCGCGCGGCGCCCGCCGGGACGCGCTGGACCGGGAACGGACTGCCCTGGAAGCGGAGTTGGCCGAGGCGCGCGGCGACGCCGCCAGCGTGGCCGTGCGTGCCGCGCAGCTGGAGCGGCGGGCCGCGCTGCTCACCGACGCCGCCGACACCGCGCGCGTCGCCGAGGACACCGCCCAGCGGCTCAAGGACGCCGACGCCCGGCTCGCCGACGCCGCCTTCCGGGCCGGTTTCGACACCCCGGGGGCCGCGGCCGCCGCCCTCCTCGACGACGCGGCCCACCGCGACCTCCAGCACCGGCTGGACGCCTGGCAGGCCGAGGAGGCCGCCGTCCGGGCCGTACTCGCCGAGACCGACACCGCCGACGCGGCCCGCCGGCCGGACGCCGACGTGACCGGGGCCGAGCGGGTCGCGGCCCACGCGGCCGGCCGGGTCCGGGAGGCTGCCTCCGCGCGGGACGCCGCCGCCCGGCGCTGCGCCGAGCTCGACCGGCTCTCCGCCCGCGCCGCCGGCGGCCTCAGGCGGCTGGCTCCCCTGCGGGAGGAGTACGACCGGGTGGCCCGGCTCTCCGCGCTCGCCGCCGGTACCTCCGCGGACAACGAACGCAAGATGCGTCTGGAGTCGTACGTGCTCGCGGCCCGGCTCGAGCAGGTGGCCGCCGCCGCGACCGTACGCCTCCAGCGCATGTCGTCCGGCCGCTACACCCTCGTCCACTCCGACGACCGCAGCGGGCGCGGGCGCAGCGGTCTGGGGCTGCACGTGGTCGACGCCTGGACCGGGCGGGAGCGGGACACGTCCACGCTGTCGGGCGGCGAGACGTTCTTCGCCTCGCTCGCCCTGGCCCTAGGTCTCGCGGACGTCGTCACCGACGAGGCGGGCGGGGTCCGGCTCGACACCCTCTTCATCGACGAGGGCTTCGGCAGCCTCGACGACCAGACGCTGGACGAGGTCCTCGACGTCCTGGACGCACTGCGGGAACGCGATCGCAGCGTCGGCATCGTGAGCCACGTGGCGGATCTGCGGCGGCGCATCCACGCGCAGCTGGAGGTCGTGAAGGGGCGGTCGGGGTCGGTGCTGAGACAGCGGGGCGGGGGCTGAGGGCGGCGCGGGAGGGGCGAGGCCGGGCTCAGCGGCTCAGCGGCTCCGCAGCTCAGGGGCTCCGCAGCTCAGCGGCTCCGCGGCTCAGCAGGTCAGCGGCTCCGCTGCTCAACGACTCCGCTGCTCAGCGGCTCAGCGGCTCAGCAGGTCAGAGGCCGAGGGGACTCAAAGGCTCAGTGGCCCAAGGGCCGTCGCGGAAGCGGCGAGGAGTACACCACGCTCGTGGTCACCGAGCCCAGCGTGCCGAGCCGGCCGGACACCTCCTCCAGATGGCGCATCGAGCGGGCGGCGACCTTGATGACGAAACAGTCGTCGCCGGTGACGTGATGGGCCTCCAGGATCTCGGGCGTCACGGCGACCAGGTCGTGGAAGGGCTTGTAGTTGCCGGTCGGGTAGCGCAGCCGGACGAACGCCAGGATCGGCAGGCCGAGCCGTTCGGGGTCCACGACGGCGGCGTACCCCTGGATGACGCCCGCCTCCTCCAGCCGCCGCACCCGCTCGGTGACCGCGCTCGCGGACATCGACACGGCCCGGGCGAGCTCGGCGAAACTGGCCCGGCCCTCCCGCTGGAGGACATCGAGGATCCGCCAGTCGGTGGCGTCCGGGGAATACGTGCTCATGCCCGACAGATAGCAGGGGATTCCCCGGCGGGGCAAGGTTCACGCCGGGGAATCCCACTTCCCGGCCGCGATCATGGACCGTAGATTTCCTGCCATGACGACCACCGAGACCCTCACCGCGAACCCCGTCCTGCGCGTCGCCCCCGCCCCGCCGGCCGAGGCCGCCGCCCACTTCCGCGCGAGCCTCGCCTTCCAAGCGGACGTCTCCGACGTCGCCGCCGCGCTCGAGGCCGGCGGGGACCCGGGCTTCGTCGTCCTCGACTCCCGCTCCACCGCCGCCTGGGACCAGGGCCATGTCCCCGGCGCGGTCCACCTGCCCACCGCCCTCATCCCCGAGCAGGCCGGCCAACTCCTCGACAAGGCGGTGCCGGTGGTGACGTACTGCTGGGGCCCGGGCTGCAACGGCGCCACCCGCGCGGCGCTCGCCCTCGCCGAACTCGGCTACCAGGTCAAGGAGATGCTCGGCGGCTTCGAGTACTGGGTGCGCGAGGGCTTCGAGTTCGAGACCTGGGAGGGCCGCGAACGGCGCCCCGCCGACCCGTTGACCGCGCCCTCCGACGCCGGTGACTGCGGCTGCTGAACCGTGCGCTGCGGCTGCTGAACCCTGCGCAGCGGCTGCTGAACCCTGCGCTGCGGCTGCTGAGCCTCGCGGAATTCAGTGGGGTTCCTGTGCAGGTGCAACCCTGGGATTGCGCTGCGTGTAGGTTCTGGCCCATGGTGCGATACGCGGAGCCGGGCGCGGTGGAGTGGGTGGAGTCGGGCGGCGGTCCGCTCATAGCGGTGCCGGAGACGGTGCTGCCGTTCTGGGCGGGCGCCGATGGTGACGAGACGGCCTCCGACTACGACCGGGCCTGTGAAGTCGACGGCTGCGTGGGCCTGTTGCCGGTGGGGGACGCCGCCGCCCTGGTCCTCGGCGACGAACCCGCCTCGACCTCCTACCTCCCCGACCACGACACGTTCGTACGGTGGTGCGCCGCCGACTCCGAGGACGAACTCCTCGCCGAGGTCCCCGCCGCCCTGGCCGCGGCCGTCTGGGAGCAGGAGGTGAGCTGGACGGTGTCCGGCCCGGTCGTTCTCTTCGACGCGGCCTGGCCCGGCAATGACTCGGTCACCACCGACCACCTCAAGATCTCGCTCGCCCCCGGCAGGTACACGGTCCGCGCGGCCAACGTGCGCCCCGGTCCCGAGACCTGGCTCGGGCTCGTCCAGTTGAGGCGACTGCCCGACTGATGACCCTTCCCGCGCGAGGCGCACCCCCCACTGCCCGGGATGCGCCTCGCCAGGTGCGTCAGAGCCGGGCCAGCTCGTCCACCAGGTCGTCCAGGCCGAGGGAGCCCTGCGACAGCGCCGCCATGTGCCAGGCCTTGAGGTCGAACGCGTCGCCGTGCCGCTCCCGTGCCTTCTCCCGGCCGAGCAGCCAGGCCCGTTCGCCGAGCTTGTAGCCGATCGCCTGGCCGGGGATCGTGAGGTAGCGGGTCAGCTCGCTCTCCACGAAGTCCGCCGGACGGCTGCTGTGCGCGCCGAAGAACTCCTGCGCCAGCTCGGGGGTCCAGCGCTCGCCGGGGTGGAAGGGGGAGTCCGCCGGGATCTCCAGCTCCAGGTGCATGCCGATGTCGACGATGACCCGGGCGGCCCGCATCATCTGCGCGTCGAGATAGCCCAGCCGCTGCTCGGGGTCGGTCAGGAAGCCGAGCTCGTCCATCAGCCGCTCCGCGTACAGCGCCCACCCCTCGGCGTTGGCGCTCACCCCGCCGACGGAGGCCTGGTAGCGGGAGAGGTTCTCGGCGACGTGCGTCCACTGCGCGAGTTGGAGGTGGTGGCCCGGCACGCCCTCGTGGTACCAGGTCGAGACCAGGTCGTAGACCGGGAACCGGGTCTGCCCCATTGTCGGCAGCCAGGTGCGGCCGGGGCGGGAGAAGTCCGGCGACGGGGCCGTGTAGTACGGAGCCGCCGCGCCACCGGGCGGGGCGATGCACGACTCCACCTTCCGCACCCGCTCGGCGAGTTCGAAGTGGGTGCCGTCCAGCGAGTCGATCGCCTGGTCCATCAGGCCCTGGAGCCAGTCGCGGACCTCGTCGACGCCGTCGATGTGCTTGCCGTGCTCGTCGAGGTGGGCGAGCGCCACCCACGGCGTCTCGGCCCCGGGCAGGATCTTCTCGGCCTCCTGCTTCATCTCGCCGAGCAGCCGGTGGTACTCGGACCAGCCGTACGCGTACGCCTCGTCGAGGTCGAGGTCGGTGCCGTTGAAGTAGCGCGCCCAGCGGGCGTACCGCTCCCGGCCCACGGTGTTCGGGGCGCCCTCGATCGTCGGTGCGTACACGTCCCGCATCCAGTCGCGCAGCTCGACCACCGCGCCGGTCGCGATGCGGGCGGCCTCGTCCAGCTCCGCACGCAGCGACTCGGGGCCGGCCGCGGCGAAGTCCTCGAACCAGCCCCGGCCGTTGCCGTCGGTGTCCGCCCACTCGGTGAGCTGCCCGACGAAGGTGGCGGTCGGACGCGGCGCCGCGTACAGCTTGCGCTCCAGACCGAGCGCGAGGGACTCGCGGTAGCCGGCGAACGCCGCCGGCACGGCCCGCAGCCGCTCGGCGATCGCGGCCCAGTCCTCGTCGGTCTGGGTCGGGGTGAGGGTGAAGACCTCACGGACCGAGTGCGGCGGCGTGGCCATGTTGCCCACCGCGCGCAGGCCCTCGTCGGCCTCGTGCACCGCGAGTTCGGCCGTGAGCCGTTCCCTCAGCAGTCTGCCGCATCGGCGTTCGATGTCACTCTCCGCGCCGGGCTGCCGCTCGGCCTCGTCGAGCTTGGCGAGGGTGGCCCGCAGCAGCTGGGCGAGCGCCTCCTGGCCGGCCGGCGAGGTGTCGGGCAGCTTGCTCGAACTCTCCTTCACTCCGAGATAGGTACCGGTGACCGGATCGAGGGCGATGAGCTCGTCGACGTAGGCGTCGGCGACCTGACGGGGCAGCGGGATCTGGGTCTCAGACATGCGGTCCATCCTCATACGTGGACCGCGCGGGAGTCACCCCGATTCCGCTGTCGGCGTGGCAGGCGGCAGCAGCGGCCCGCAGTCCCACTGCTGGAAGATCAACCGCGTCTCCACCCGGGCCACTTCACGATGGGCCGTGAACTCGTCGAGGACCAGCCGCTGGAGATCCGTCATGTCCGCGACGGCCACATGGACGAGGTAGTCGTCGGGGCCGGTCAGATGGAACACGGTCCGCGATTCCGGCAGCGCCCGGATCCGCTCCACGAACGGCCCCACGAGTTCCCGCCGATGCGGCCTGACCTGCACCGACAGCAGCGCCTCGAGCCCCCGGCCGAGCTTCGCCGGATCCAGCCGCAGCTGGTGGCCCAGGATCACCCCGCAGCGGCGCAGCCGGGCCACCCGGTCCAGACAGGTCGACGGGGCGACGCCGACCTGCGCGGCGAGATCGCGGTAGGTGGTCCGTGCGTCGTTCTGAAGCAACCGCAACAGATGCAGGTCCACCGGATCCAGTACGACGGATTCGGCCATCGGGCGAACGTAGCACGGAGTTCTGCCGCAATACTCCGGTAGGTGTTCACCCTGGCGGGCATGGACTCAGCGCGCACACCCACCGCGTCCCGTACCCCGCTCAGAGCACTGGCCACCGAGGCCGTCCACGCCGGCCGCGACGACCTCGCCCGGCAGGGACTGCACGCCCCGCCCATCGACCTGTCGACGACCTACCCGTCCTACGACAGCCGCGACGAGGCCGCCCGCATCGACGCCTTCGCCGCCACCGGCGCCGAACCGGACGGGCCGCCCGTGTACGGCCGCCTCGGCAACCCGACCGTCGCCCGCTTCGAGACCGCCCTGGCCCGCCTGGAGGGCACCGAGGCCGCCGTCGCCTTCGCCAGCGGCATGGCCGCGCTCACGGCGGTCCTTCTCGTACGGGCTTCCCTGGGCCTGCGCCACGTCGTCGCCGTACGTCCCCTCTACGGTTGCAGCGACCATCTCCTCGACACCGGGCTCCTCGGCACGGAGGTCACCTGGACCGACCCGGCGGGGGTCGCCGACGCGCTGCGCCCGGACACCGGACTGGTCCTGGTGGAGTCCCCGGCCAACCCGACCCTGGCGGAGATCGACCTGCGGGCCCTGGCGCACTCCTGCGGTTCCGTGCCCCTCCTCGCCGACAACACATTCGCCACCCCGGTGCTCCAGCGCCCCGCGGAACTCGGCGCCCGTCTGGTCCTGCACAGCGCCACCAAGTACCTCGGAGGACACGGGGACGTGATGGCGGGCGTGGTGGCCTGCGACGAGGAGTTCGCGGGCCGGCTCCGGCAGATCCGCTTCGCCACGGGCGGTGTGCTGCACCCGCTGGCCGGCTACCTGCTGCTGCGCGGCCTCGCCACCCTCCCCGTCCGGGTGCGGGCGGCCTCCGCGAACGCGGCCGCACTGGTCCGGCGCCTCGCGGCCGACCCCCGCGTCACCCGGGTCCACTACCCGCGCGTCGGCGGGGCCATGATCGGCTTCGAGGTGGCCGGAGACCCGCACGAGGTGATCGCGGGCGTCCGGCTGATCACCCCGGCGGTGAGCCTCGGGAGCGTCGACACCCTCATCCAGCACCCGGCGTCGATCAGCCACCGCATCGTGGACGCGGACGACCGGAGGAACGCCGGGGTCAGCGACCGCCTGCTGCGTCTTTCGGTGGGCCTGGAGGACGCCGAGGATCTCTGGAGAGATCTGGACGCGGCGCTGGACTGCTCCGTCAGGGGCGCGGAGCTGTATTGACCTGCGGTTCCGCCGCGTGGGCGGGCTCGGCGTCCACCGGGGCGTCCAGGCGGGCCGTGATCACCAGGGTGCCCTCCTCGATCTGGTAGTCGAGGGGGAGCCCCAGCCCGCGCATGGCCGCGACCATCCCGGTGTTGGACGACTGCGTCACCGCGTAGACGCTCTCGCACCCGGCTTCCGCCGCCATGGCGACCAGCCGCTCCAGCAACTCGCCCCCGATGCCCCGACGCTGCCACGCGTCCTCGACGAGCAGCGCGACCTCCGTCTCGTCCCCGTCCCACAGCAGATGTCCGAGCCCCACGATCCGCCCCGACGCGGTCTGTACGGCGAGGGTACGGCCGTAGCGGGGACTGAGCAGGTGGTTGAGATACCGGTCGGCGTCACCGACGGGCCCGTGGTACCGCGTGCTCAACGTCCGCGGGGAGCACCGCTCGTGCATCTCCCGCGCGGCCTCCAGATCACCGGTGTCGGCCCGCCGTACGGTGATGTCATGGCCCTCGGGCAGCGTCAGCACGTCCTGGCCGTGCGGGATCCGCGGCCCGAGCCGGGCATCCAGCTCGACCAGGGCGCGGGCCCGGGCGAACTCGGTCGGTGTGAACGGCAGATACGGCCGCTCCACAGTGATCACTCCGCCTTCGGGGGCCCGCAACCGCATCACCGTCTCCTCGAGAACGCCCTCGACCGGCACGCCCTCCGGCCCGCGGCCACCGCCCACCGGCATGGCCGGCAGGGAGCGGATCGTGCACCGGCCGAGCAACTGCCGCAGCGCCAGAGGCAGTTCCGCAGCGTCCAGCGCGGTACGGGTGGCCAGGCCCAGCACCCGGGTCGGCGCGTCCACCAGATCGTGGGCGTCGGCCCGCTCGATCCAGGTGTCCGCACCGCCGGCTCCCGAGACGGCCCGGGTGAGCTCGGAGCCCTCCAGTGCCCCGGGGGCGCGCAGCAGGAACTCGTCGACGGTGCCCTGCGCCAGCGGATGGGTCTGGAGGCTCAGGATGTCCACCCGGTGCCCGGCGAGGGCCGCGCAGAGGGCGGCCAGCGAGCCCGGCTCGTCCTTCACCGTGGTCCGCATCCGCCACAGCGTGCTCTCCCCGGCCACGGGGTCCGCGCCCTGCGCCGACTGGTCGGACAGCCCCGCGGGCTCCCCCTCCAGTGGCCGGGCGCCGGTATCGCTCGTCGGCGGAGCGTGGCCGTGGCGGCGTGCCCACCAGGTGTGGAAGCCCGCCGTGGCCGCCAGGGCGACCGCCGAGATCACCAGCAACGCCGTACCGTCGGGGCCGTGCCCGATCAGGTTCGCCACGGTGTCCGCCACCGCGACGGCCGTGAACAGGGCCGCGAGTTCGATCAGGTCACGCCGCCAGTGGTGCACGGGGCGACCGCGTTGCGCACGGGTCACATCAGACATGTCTCGAGTCATGCAGCCACTGTGAAGGAGTGGTGTTGCGTGATCACGAACGCATTGTGACTGGGCGGTAAAGTGTGGGTCCGTACGCTTTGTACCTTTTTCAACCGTTCGTGGGCCGCGCACCGGGGGATGACGCCGGTGCGCGACCCGCCGTCGAGGGTACGGGAGTTACTGGCCCACCCGGCCCGGCTGGAGCACCTGGGTGAACAGCACCGTGCCGTCCGCCTCGCGCAGCCGTACCGTCAGTTCGCCGCTGTGGCCGTCGATGTCGACCTCTCCGAAGAACTGGTAGCCGCCGGCGGGGGAGACGTTGGAGGCGGTCGGCGCCTTCACGAACACCCGCTCCGGGCCGAAGGTGCCGTCGAGCGCGCTGGCCGGGAAGGCGCCCGCGTTCAGCGGACCCGAGACGAACTCCCAGAACGGCTCGAAGTCCGTGAACGCGGCCCGCGAGGGCTGGTAGTGCTGGGCCGAGGTGTGGTGCACGTCCGCGGTCAGCCATACCGTGCCCGTGATCCGGCGGTGCTTGATGTACCGCAGCAACTCCGCGATCTGGAGCTCGCGCCCGAGCGGCGCACCCGGGTCGCCCTGCGCCACCGCCTCGATGTTGGGCTTGCCCTCCGTGGCGTCGGGCACGACCAGGCCGAGCGGCATGTCGGAGGCGATCACCTTCCACACCGCCCGCGAGCACGACAGCTCACGCTTGAGCCACTCCAGCTGCTCCCGGCCGAGGATGCCCTGCGGGTCCACGGTCTGGTCGTCGGGCGAGTTGGCGTTGCGGTACGTCCGCATGTCCAGCACGAACACGTCGAGCAACGGGCCCTGGTGCAGCACCCGGTGGACCCGGCCGTCCCGGGCGCCCGGGCGGAGCGTGGAGATCGGGAAGTACTCGCTGAACGCGCGCCGGGCCCGGCCCGCCAGTACGTCGACCCGCTTCTCGGTGTAGCGGGTGTCGGAGTCCAGGATCGTCTGGCCCGGGTACCAGTTGTTGCGGACCTCGTGGTCGTCCCACTGGATGATGGACGGGACCTGGGCGTTGAACGCCCGGAGGTTGTGGTCGAGCAGGTTGTAGCGGAAGTTCCCGCGGAACTCGGCCAGGGTCTCGGCGACCTTGGACTTCTCCTCGGTGGTGATGTTCCGCCAGGTGCTGCCGTCGGGCAGGGTGGCGGTCGACGGGATCGGGCCGTCGGCGTAGATGTTGTCGCCGCTGCACAGGAAGAAGTCGGGGTCGAGCTTCGCCATCGCCCGGTAGATGGTGTAGCCGCCGAAGTCGGGGTTGATGCCCCAGCCCTGTCCCGCGAGGTCACCGGACCACAGGAACCGCACCCCGTCCTTGCGCTTGCCGGACACCGTACGGAAGGTGCCCGCGACCGGCTCTCCGGTGCGGCGGGGGTCGTCCGGGTCGGCCAGCAGCACCCGGTAGTGGATCTGCTCGCCCGACGGCAGCCCATGCAGCCGGGTGGTACCGGTGAAGTCGGTGTCCGCGCCGAGGAGCGGGCCGTGCCAGCGGCGCGGATTGCGGAACGACTCGGTCGCGGACGTCTCCACGATCATCCGGGCCGGGCGGTCGGAACGCACCCACACCAGACCGGAGTCGGAGGTCACGTCTCCCGTCTGCACGCCCCAGCCCGCTCCGGGGCGCCCGGAGAGCGCGAAGGCCGGGGCGGCGCCGGCCGCCGAGGGCAGGGTGAGGGCCGCCGACGCGGCGAGGGAGCCGCGCAGAACGCTGCGGCGTCCGGGGAGCGGACGGTGTGACATGGAGACGCCTCCAGGGACGGGATCCGGCCAGTGTGCGCTGCCACAACTACTGGGGCGCCGCAGCGCACACGGAAACCGCAAGTGAACAACTGGCCCTGGGAACAGATGACCCCGTGTGTGAAATGCCGTCTTTGCCCATGGCCGGCCCGGCGTTGCGGAGAGCCCTCAGCGGCTGCCGTCCAGGATCACGCGCGCGACCAGGGCCGGGTCGTCGTTCATCGGGCAGTGGCCGCAGCCGGGCAGCCGGACGAGCCGGGCCTTGGGGATGATCCGCTTGGCCCGCACGCCCTGGCGGCGCACGAGCAGCATGTCCCTGGTGCCCCAGGCCACGGTCACCGGCAGCCCGGGCACGTCCTCGGTGAACTGGACCGCGGTACCGGACCTGAGCGTCTCGTCGAAGCCCGTGGCCCGCACGAGGGCGAGTGTCTCGGCGACCACGGCCTCGGGAGCGCGCAGACCCGGGCGTGCGTAGATCGTGCTCGTCAGCATCGTGCGACCGGCCGCGCTGCGCGACAGCCGTTCGACCAGCGGCAGCGGCATCCGGCGGGCGATGTGCCGCATCGTGAGCAGCACGCCGAACGCGTACCGCCGCTCGGCCTGCGACCAGAACCCCGCGGGGGACAGCGCGGTGACGGACCGTACGAGCTTCTCGCGGCCCAGTTCCAGGGCCAGCAGACCGCCCAGGGAGTTGCCCGCCACATGCGGCCGGTCCAGTTCCAGCGCCTCGCAGAACGCCCCGAACACGGAGGTCGTCGTGGCCAGGTCGTAGGCGAGCCCCTCGGGGAGTCCCGGCGAGGCGCCGAAGCCGGGCAGGTCCACGGCGATCACGTCCCGCTCCGTGGCCAGGATGTCCACCACCGGGTCCCAGGCCTGCCGGTGGTGACCGATGCCGTGCAGCAGGAGCAGCGGCTCACCGCGGCCCACGCGCGCGTACGAGACGGTCACGGGCTGCGGCCCCGCGGGGGAGGGGACCTTGAAGGAGACGGTGGTGGACATGAAGGCTCCTTGACGGTGACTCAGGGGCTCTACCGAGGCGCTGGGCGTGCTGGCCGTAGACAGCTTGTCAGCAATTGCTACTCGCGGGTAGACCCGCCGGAGCGCCGCTTCGATATCGCCTGGACACGAACCGGCGGGTGGGTTGGGATGAACCGGTGGCCACCGACACCGAGACCGACGTATTCGAAGAACACCGTCCCGTGCTCCAGGGCGTCGCCTACCGCATGCTCGGACGCGTCAGCGACGCCGAGGACGTGGTGCAGGACGCCTGGCTGCGCTGGTCGGCCGCGGACCGCAGCGAGGTGCGCGAGCCGCGCGCCTATCTGGTCCGCGTCACCACACGCCTCGCGATCGACCGGCTGCGGCAGGTCAAGGCGCGGGGGGAGACGTACGTCGGTCCGTGGCTGCCCGAGCCGTATGTCACCGACTTCGGGGACACCGTGCCCGACACCGCCGAGCAGGCCGTCCTCGCGGACTCGGTCTCCCTCGCCGTCATGGTCGTGCTGGAGTCGCTGTCACCGCTGGAGCGGGCGGTGTTCGTGCTGCGCGAGGCCTTCGGCTATCCCTACGCCGAGATCGCCGCCATGCTCGACCGCGGTGAGCCGGCCGTGCGTCAGCTCGCCGGGCGGGCCCGCAAGCACGTCGACGAGCGACGGCCGCGCTACGAGGTCGACCCGGCCCGGCGCCGGGATCTGACGGAGCGTTTCCTCGTCGCCGCGGGCGGCGGCGACCTGGAGGCCCTGATGTCGCTGCTGGCGCCGGACGTGCGGCTCGTCGGGGACAGCGGAGGCAAGACCAAGGCGCCGCTGCGGGTGCTGGAGTCCGCGGACCACGTGGGCCGCTTCATCGTCGGCGTCGCCGAGAAGGGCGCCCAGGACCTCACCTGGCGCTTCCTGGAGCTCAACGGCGGACCGGCCGCGCTCGCGCTGTCCGGCGGCAAGCCCGACTCGGTGTTCCAGCTCGACATCGTCGACGGTCGCATCCAGTCCGTTTACATCATTCGCAACCCCGACAAGCTGCGCTCCCTGCTGAACCTCTGACATTCCGCATACGACGAGGCCCCCGTTCATGACGGGGGCCTTGCCGTCGTGTTGCACACCCGGGCGAGCACGAACGCGGCGTGAACGTTCACGGCAACGTGCCCGGGAGTTGCTCCGAGGATCGAGGATTGGTCTTGACCAAGGGTGGGGGCCGCCCTATGGTCGCAGAGAAGTGCAACAACCTTTAATAAACAAGGGCGCTAAAACGCCGCCGGACCAACGGCGATTGCGGAGGCAAGGGTGGGGACCACGCAGCTCGAAACGGTGCCGGAACCGAAGTACTGGCACCTCAAGACCGTGCTCAGTGAGGCACTGGACTCCGAATTCTCCGTGGGCGAGATCCTGCCCAACGAGCGCGACCTCGCCGCCCGCTTCGGCGTCGCCCGCGCCACGCTCCGTCAGGCCCTGGAGCAACTGGAGCTGGAGGGCAGGCTCCAGCGCCGCCGGGGTGTCGGCACGACCGTCGCGCCGCCCCGCGTGGGCGTGGCCGTCGGCACCGAGCAGCAGGCGTGGCCCGGGTCGGCCGGTGACGACTGGCAGACCGTCGACTGCGCCGTGGCGGTGCCGCCCGCCGCCGTCGCCGACGCCCTGGAGACTAGCCGCGAGCAGCAGGTGCACATCGTCCGCCGCTCCCGGGTGACCCACGGTCAGCCCGTCGCCGCCGAACTGCTCTACGTCCCCGAGGCCTCGGTGCCGGAGCTCTCCGCCATCGACACGCCCTCGGGCGCGGCCCGCGCGCGTGCCGTGCTGCGCGAACTCCAGCGCCTGGAGCTGGACAGCCGGGAGAACGCCGTCGAACTCGGCTCGGCCCGCGCCGACGACGCCAAGGAACTCGACCGCCTGCCCGGGGCCCCGGTCCTCGTCGTCACCACCCGCTATCTGGCGGGAGGCCGCACCGCCGCCCTCTCGGTGGCCACCTACCGTGCCGACACCTGCCGGCTGACCTTCGGCGACTCCGGCACGGTCGAGATCCACGAGGGACCGGAACGCCAGGCGTCCTGAACGCCAGGTTCCTGAACGGCACAGCGGTGCACCGGACTTGGATCGGACCCGGGTCCGGGGCACCGCCGCAGGTCATCCGTAGCCGGTGTCGGACCGCTCACCGCCGGGCCGTCACCGTGCCCTCCACCGCGAACAGTTGCGCCTCCACATGGTCGAGGGCGAGGCGCAGCGCCCCGGTCGCGACGGCGGCCTCGCCGAGGAGCGACAGGGTCACCTTCGGCGGGCGCAGACAGTAGCGGGCCAACTCGCCCCGCAGCGGCTCCAGTACGTCGTCGAGCCCGGTCGCCCAGCCGCCGACCACGACCAGTTCCGGATCGACCGCCAGGACGAGCGCGGCCACGTCGTGCACGAGCCGCTGGATGAAGCGGTCCACGGCCGCCCGGGCCCGCTGGTCGCCCTTCCGGGCCTGCGCGAAGACCTCGGCGACCGCCTGCTCGTCGAGCGGGTGCAGGGGTTCGTCCGTGGTGGACAGCAGGGTCTCCGGGGTGACCTCACGGCCCAGCAGGTGCAGCGCGCCGATCTCGCCGGCCGCCCCGCCGTACCCCCGGTGCAGCCGGCCGCCGATCAGCGAGCCCGCACCCGGGCTCAGCCCGGCCAGCACGAACACCACGTCGTCGGACTCGGTGGCGGCGCCCTTCCAGTGCTCGGCGACGGCGGCCGCGTTGGCGTCGTTCTCCACCAGCACCGGGCACTTGAAGGAGCGGCTGAGCCGTTCGCCGAGGCGCAGGCCCGTCCACTCCGGCAGCGCGGCGCACAGCCGTATCGTGCCGTCCGCCTCCACGATGCCCGGGGAGGCGACTCCCACGGCCCACAGCGAGTCCCGCGCCACCCCGGCCCTGCGCAGCAGTTCGGCGACCGCGGTGCGCAGCCGCTCCAGGCGTTCGTCGGCGGACGCCGTCTCGTCGACGTCCTTGGCCACGGCGCCCAGCACCCGGCCGTCCAGGTCGGACAGGAGCGCGGCCACCCGGTGCGGTCCGATGTCCAGACCCAGCAGATGGCCCGCCTCGGCCCGGAACCGGAACCGTCGCGCGGGCCGCCCCTGGCGCCGGGCGACGCTCTCGTCGGCGGCCTTCTCGACCACCAGACCCCCCTCGATGAGCCCTTCGACGACCCCCTCGACCGTCGGCCGGGACAGGCCCGTCACCCGGGTGATCTCCGTGAGCGTGGCACAGTCCGTGGCACGCAGCGCGTGCAGCACCACCGCGGAGTTGATCCTCCGCAGCAGCGAGGGATCCCCGCCGGTCAGCCGCCCCAACGTCCGTCCTCCCAGCTCGTGCGCGTGTTGGGGCGGATCGTACAGGTCGCTGGGGCAGGTTGCGCCGGGCGCTCGGCCCCTTTTTCGTCCGCCACGCCGTGGTGGCCGGGTCGCACACCCCGGTGGAACGCCCTCTCGATCTGCGGCCACCCCCGCGGAACGCCCTCTCGATCCTTGGTCACCCCGGCGCGACGAACCCCGACTCGTACGCCGCGATCACGGCCTGCGTGCGGTCCCGCGCCCCCAGCTTCGCCAGCACCCCGCTCACATGCGACTTCACGGTCTCCGTGCCGACGACCAGCCGCTCGGCGATCTCCGCGTTCGACAGTCCGCGCGCCATCAGCCGCAGCACCTCCGCCTCCCGGTCGGTCAGCCGGGCCCGCTCCATCGCCGCGCGGGCCGCCAGGTTGCCGCCGCCCTCGCCGTACCGGGCGGCGAGCTGCCGTACGGACGCCGGGAACAGCAGGGACTCGCCCTCGGCGACCAGTCGCACCGCGTGCACGATCTCGGCCGGCCGGGCCCGCTTCAGCAGGAACCCGTCGGCACCGGCCCGCAGCGCCTCGTACACGTACTCGTCGTTCTCGAACGTCGTCACCACGAGGATCTTCGGCGGCCGATCCACCGTCCGCAGCACCGCGCGCGTGGCCTCGATCCCGTCCAGCAGCGGCATCCGTACGTCCATGGCGACCACGTCGGGCCGCAGCTGCCGTACGAGGGGGATCACCGCCGCCCCGTCCGCCGCCTCACCGACCACCTCGATGTCGGGCTGGGCCTCCAGCACGGCCCGCAGACCGGCGCGTACGAGGGGTTCGTCGTCGACGAGGAGAACGGTGACCGGCATCGGGTCAGCCTAGATCAGCGCAGCGGCAGCTCGGCGTGCACCTGCCAGTCGCCCTGGTCGGGGCCGGTGTGCGCGCGGCCACCGAGCAGGGCCGCGCGCTCGCGTATGCCCCGCAGACCGCTGCCCCGGCCCGGGCCGGGAACGCCCGCCGGTGCGGGATTGCGGACCTCGAGGGCGAGGGTCTCCCGCGAGACCTCGACCCGGACCCGGACCGGGACGGCACCCGCGTGCCGCAGCACGTTGGTCAGCGACTCCTGGAGGATGCGGTAGCCCTCGCGCGAGACCGGGCCAGGCACGGTGTCCAGCGGCCCGCTGAACTCGGCGTCCACCTTCGCCCCCGACGCGCGGGCGGACTCCAGGAGCCGGTCCGACTCGGCCAGTGTCGGACGGCCGCTCACCGGCCCCCCGGACTCGCGCAGGACGCCCAGCACCCGCTCCAGGTCCTCCAGCGCGGCCCGCCCGGTCTCCTCGATGGCGTCCAGGGCGCGGTCGGTGAAGTCGGGGTCGCCCGCCGCGCGGGCCGCTCCCGCCTGGACCACGGCGACGGTCAGCGCGTGCCCGATGGAATCGTGCAGCTCGCGGGCGATGCGGGTGCGCTCCAGGAGTTGCTCGGTGCGCTCCTCCAGAGCGGCGAAGCGGTCGGCGGGGGAGGGGCCCAGCAGCCGCAGCGCGAGCGCGGTGACGAGACGGCCCGCGCCGAACACGGTCGCCGCCAGCGCGGCCAGGGAGAGCGGTGCGAGCAGGATGTGCCACCACCGGTGGCCGTCGAGCAGGACGAGCACGCCTTCGTCCACGTCCCGCCCGAACGCCGACGCCACCAGGTCCACCGTGCTGATCAGCAACTGGACGGAGAGCCACGCCGTCGAGAAGCCGAGCAGCAGCCGCGCCTCCAGCCACAGCGCGAGCCGGCCCCGGTCGCGCCAGGACCCGGACGGCGCGACCACGACGGCACTGCTCTCGTTGTCGTGCCGATGCCCCGTCAGCAGCAGCCTGGCCTGCAATCCCTCCACCGTGCGCATCGCCGGAACCAGGGCGGCCGGGGCGAGCGTCGCCGCCGCCACCGGCCAGGTCCACCACGCCTCCTCGACGAACATCCACATGGCCGGCCACACGGTGGCGATGAACAGATGCAGCCACCGTGTGTACGTCACCGCCCGGCCGAACGGGCGCAGCAAACGGACCATGCGGTCATCGTGCCAGCCGCCACCGACAACGGCCCTCCCCCGCACGGGGGAGACGATCTCCACGCGCGGGGGAGGCCCCGGCACTGCGGCACCGGCGAGGCTGCTGCCATGACCTGCATCGAAGTCCAGTCCCTCACCAAGGAGTTCGGCACCCGACGCGCCGTGGACGACCTCACCTTCCGGGTGCTGCCGGGCCGTGTGACCGGCTTCCTCGGCCCCAACGGCGCCGGAAAGTCCACCACCATGCGGCTCGTCCTCGGCCTCGACCGGCCCACCTCCGGCACGGCGACGATCGGCGGACGTCCCTACACCGCTCTCGCCGAACCCCTGCGCCATGTGGGCGCCCTGCTCGACGCGCAGGCCGCGCACGGCTCCCGCACCGGCCGCGACCACCTGCGCACGCTGGCCGCGAGCAACCGCATCCCCGGCCGCCGGGTCGACGAGGTGCTGGAGGCGACGGGGCTGGCATCGGTGGCCCGGCGCCGGGTGCGGACGTACTCCCTGGGCATGCGGCAGCGGCTCGGCATCGCGGCCGCCCTGCTCGGCGACCCCCCGGTGGTCCTGCTCGACGAGCCCTCGAACGGACTCGACCCCGAAGGCATCATCTGGATCCGTGGGTTGCTGCGCCGCCTGGCCGGCGAGGGACGCACGGTCCTGGTCTCCAGCCACCTCATGAACGAGACCGCGTCCTTCGCCGACCATCTCGTCGTCCTGGGCCGGGGACGTCTGCTCGCCGACACACCCATGCGGGAGTTCATCCACGCACGCGTGCAGCCGAGCGTGCTGATCCGCACGCCCGACCCCGTCGCCCTCAAGGCGGCCCTGGTCGGGCACGGCCATGACGCCGTGGAACACGAGGACGGGCACTGGAGCGTGCAGCACGCACGCGTGGACGAGATCGGTGCCCTCGTCTCGGCGGCGGGTGTCCCCATCCTCGAACTGGCCTCCCAGGAGGGCACCTTGGAAGACGCCTACCTGGATCTCACGGCGGCCGAGACCGAGTTCACCGCACACCCCCAGGAGACCTGACATGCCCTTCACCCCCGTCCTCCACTCCGAGTGGCTGAAGATACGTACCCTCCGCTCGCTCCTCGGCGCCCTGCTCGCCCTGTTCGCCGCGACCACCGCGTTCTCCGCGCTCGCCGGTGCCTCCGAGACCTCCGACCCCGACTTCGACGCGCTGTTCATGGCACTGTCCGGGGTCGCGCCGGGCCAGATCGCGGCCATGTGCTTCGGCGCCATGGCGGTGTCCTCGGAGTTCCACGGGGGTGGGCTCCGGACGACACTGGCCGCGGTGCCCCGGCGCGGGCGCTGGTTCGCGGCGAAGGCCACGGCCATCGCCGTACCCACGCTCGTGGTCGGCCTGGTCACCGCCGTCGCCGCGCTCGTCGTGGCCCGAGCCGGTCTCGGCGAGGCGGCGCACGGTCTCAGCACCGGTGAACAGGTGCGCGGTGTCGTCGGCTGCGGGATCTACCTCACCCTCATGGCGCTGCTGGCGGCCGGTCTCGCGGCGGTGCTGCGCAGTGGGGTGGGGGCGCTCTTGCTCCTGATCCCGTTCGTCCTGATCGTCTCGTTCGTGATCGGGGACGTGGCCGGCGGGGCCACCGACTTCATGCCGGACAGGGCGGGCCAGATCGTCCTGTACGAGTCGTACGACGGACCTCTGGGGCCGTGGACGGGACTCGCCGTGACGGCGGCCTGGGCGGCCACCGCCCTGGCCGCGGGGGCCTGGAGCGTACGGCACCGGGACGCCTGACCCCGCGGATCGCCTGACGCACCGCCAAATGTCAGTGGCGGCCGGTTTACTGGATCACATGGACAGCGCGAAGTACCTCGCCGCCATCGACTCGCTGTGCGCCCGCGACCTGACCGCGGCGGACGGCGGGTCGGGCGCGTACCTGTCGGGGCCCGGTTACCGCATCGAGTCGTTAGAGGTGAGCCACGGGACGCGGGACGGCGACGCGGGGCCGCGCATGGCGATCGTGGAGGACTTCTACGCCCTCAAGAGCCGCATAGGCCAGGAGCTGGACGACCGCTGGGGCAGACAGCAACTGCCCTGGGGCATGGCCACGCTCAAGGTGCGGCTCGACCGGGGCGAGGAGATACCCGAGCCCTGGTTGACGACGAGCATCGTGACGGACGACCTCGACCTCTGGCAGCCTCCCGGCTCGGACCGCTGGATCGCCCTCGGCGTGGGCTACCGCGACAAGGCCGACGAGGTCCATGTCCTCGCCGTGGCCTCGGACATCGACCCGGTGTGACCTGCGCGAGGGGCCCATCGCGCCACAAGGACAGGCCCTAGCCCTGCTCCGCCGCCACCCGCAGCCGGGCGAACTCCTCCGCCATCGTGGCCGCGGTCCAGTGCGCGTTGAGGCCGCTCGGGTTGGGCAGCACCCACACGCGTGTGTCGCCGATGGTCCGTTCCTGCGGCCCGACCTGTGCCTTGCGGTCGTCGAAAGCGGCGCGATAGGCGGTCACCCCCACCACGGCCAGCCAGCGCGGCTTCAACCGTGCCACCTTCTCCGCCAGCAGCCGCCCGCCCTCGCGGTACTCCTCGGCGCTCAGCTCGTCCGCCCGCGCCGACGCACGGGCCACGACATTGGTGATGCCGAGCCCGTACGACAGCAACTCCCCCTGCTCCGAAGGCTTCAGGAGCCTTGGGGTGAACCCGGACAGATGCAGTACCGGCCAGAACCGGTTTCCGGGACGGGCGAAGTGATGGCCGGTCGCGGCGGTCATCAGACCGGGGTTGATGCCGCAGAACAGAACGCGGAGACCGTCCGCGACGACATCCGGCACGAGCCGGTCGCGGGCGGCCTCCAGATCCGCGGGGGTGAGCCGGGTCAGAGGATCGCCCCCGGCGTGTAGCCCGCGGCGGCCGGGTGCTGCTTGACGATCTCCTCGATCCGGCCGACCACGACGGCGACCTGGTCGGCCGCGGCACCCGTGAAGGACAGCTTGTCGGCCATCAGCTCGTCGAGCTGGGCACGGTCGAGCGGGATGCGCTCGTCGGCGGCCAGCTTGTCGAGGAGTTCGTTGCGCTCGGCACCCTGCTCGCGCATCGCCAGCGCGGAGGCGACGGCGTTCTCCTTGATCGCCTCGTGCGCGACCTCACGCCCGACGCCCGCGCGCACCGCGCCCATCAGCACCTTGGTGGTGGCGAGGAACGGCAGGTAGCGGTCCAGCTCACGGGCCACGACGGCCGGGAAGGCGCCGAACTCGTCGAGCACGGTCAGGAAGGTCTCCAGGAGGCCGTCGAGCGCGAAGAACGCGTCCGGCAGCGCGACCCGGCGCACCACCGAGCAGGACACGTCGCCCTCGTTCCACTGGTCGCCCGCCAGCTCGCCGGTCATCGACGCGTAGCCGCGCAGGATGACCATGAGGCCGTTGACGCGCTCGCAGGACCGCGTGTTCATCTTGTGCGGCATCGCGGAGGAGCCGACCTGGCCCGGCTTGAAGCCCTCGGTGACCAGCTCGTGCCCGGCCATCAGCCGGATCGTCTTGGCGAGCGAGGACGGGGCTGCCGCCAGCTGCACCAGCGCGGTGACGACCTCGTAGTCCAGTGAGCGCGGGTAGACCTGGCCGACCGAGGTGAAGGCCTGCGAGAAGCCCAGGTGACCGGCGATCCGGTCCTCCAGCTCGGCCAGCTTGGCGGCGTCCCCGCCCAGCAGGTCCAGCATGTCCTGCGCGGTGCCGACCGGGCCCTTGATGCCGCGCAGCGGGTAGCGGCCGAGCAGCTCCTCCACGCGCGCGTAGGCCACGAGCAGCTCGTCGGCCGCGGTCGCGAAACGCTTGCCGAGGGTGGTGGCCTGCGCGGCCACGTTGTGCGAGCGGCCTGCCATGACGAGCTCGCCGTACTCGCCCGCGAGCTTGCCCAGACGCGCCAGGACCGCCACCGCGCGGTCGCGGATCAGCTCCAGGGAGAGCCGGATCTGGAGCTGCTCGACGTTCTCCGTGAGGTCGCGGGAGGTCATGCCCTTGTGGACCTGCTCGTGCCCGGCGAGGTCGTTGAACTCCTCGATCCGCGCCTTCACGTCGTGCCGCGTGACCTTCTCGCGCTCGGCGATCGAGGCCAGGTCGACGGTGTCCAGGACCCGCTCGTAGTCGGCGAGCGCCTGCTCCGGCACCTCGATCCCGAGGTCCTTCTGCGCCCGCAGCACGGCGAGCCAGAGCTGACGCTCCAGCTTCACCTTCTGCTCGGGCGACCAGAGCGTGGCGAGCTCGGCGGAGGCGTAGCGGCCGGCGAGAACGTTCGGGATGCGGGGCTTGGCGGGAGCAGTCACGTGTACGGATTCTACTGGCGATTCGTGCAGGCCAGCGCCGGGGCCCCGTTCGTCGGAACCTACGAGAGCGTTTCCGCGAGCTCCGCCAGGACACCGGCGTGGCACGGTGCGGGTGCGCACCAGCAGGCCAGCGCCCTGCCCCGCAGCTCGGGCACCAGGGCGAGCAGATCCGGCCGCTCCAGCAGATATGCCCGGTACTTCGCCATCACCTCGGCCCGCGTGCCGTCCCTGCGGCGCGTGGGGGTGTCGTAGGCGAAGGGGTTGTGGAGCGGGTGCCTGGGCAGGTCCCAGCCGCCCATCGTCCAGCGGCGGCCGACGTAGACGAGGTCGGCGGGCGCGTGTTCCAGCCGGGGGCCGTACTCGTGGAGCCGGCCCCGGACGTTGACCACGCGCGTGTGCACGGTGTCCTACCGGTCGTAGGGCAGGAGGTCGGGGCGCTTGGGCGGCATGCCGTCCCCCGAGGAGCGGCCCGTCAGGCGCCGGCCGATCCAGGGCAGGAGATGCTGCCGGGTGAAGCGGACGTCGGCGATCCGGCGGGCCAGCCACTTCGGCGGCACGGTCGCCGGCAGCGGCGTGCGCCACTCGGTGTCCTCGGGGTCGTAGCCGAGGGACTGCCACACGGCCTCGGCGACGCGGCGGTGGCCCTCGGCCGTCAGGTGCAGCCGGTCCACGTCCCACATGCGCTGGTCGGAGAGCGAGGGGGCGCCGTACAGGTCGACGACCAGCGCGCCGTGCCGGTCGGCGAGCTCGTCGACGACCGTGAACAGCTCCTCCATGCGCGGCCGGAAACGCGCCTGGACCGGGCCCTGGCGGCCGGGGCTGCGCATCAGCACCAGCTGTTTGCAGGACGGGGCGAGTCGCTCCACCGCCTCCGTCAGCAGGTCGCGCACCCGGACCATGTCGACCTTGGGCCGCAGGGTGTCGTTCAGGCCGCCCACCAGCGTGATCACGTCCGCCTTCATCGCCGCGGCCACGTCGACCTGCTCGTCGACGATCTGCTGGATCAGCTTGCCGCGCACCGCGAGGTTCGCGTAGCGGAAGCCGGGCGTCACGGCGGCCATCCGGCCGGCGAGGAGGTCGGCCCAGCCCCGGTAGGTGCCGTCCGGGAGCAGGTCCGACATGCCCTCGGTGAAGGAGTCGCCAACCGCGACCAGGCTGGAGTAAGTGGGATTCGTCTGCATGGCGGAAGAAATGGTATCCCGTGCACATACCCGACGGTCGGTCGCCCCTGGGGCGCACACAGTCGCAGTTCACACCTGCCGGCCGAACAGCTCCCGCAGCACGTCCTCCATCGTCACCAGGCCCGCCAGCCGCCCGTCCGCTTCCAGGACCGCCGCCAGATGGGTCCGGCTGCGCCGCATCGCCGTCAGCACGTCGTCCAGGGGTGTGCTCTCCCGGATCCGGGCGATCGGCCGCATGTCGCGCACCGGGAACGGCAGGTCCCGCGGCGAGGCGTCCAGCGCATCCTTGACGTGCAGATAGCCGACGATCCGCCGCCCCTCGTCCACCACCGGGAAGCGCGAGAACCCGGACTCGGCCGACAGCGCCTCCAACTGCTCCGGGGTGACGCCCACGCGCGCGTACACGACCCGTTCCAGGGGCATCACCACGTCCCGCACCGGCCGGCGTCCCAGTTCCAGCGCATCGTGCAGCCGCTCCCGTGCCCGCTCGTCGATCAGGCCCGCCTCGCCGGAGTCCCGGACGATCCGGGCCAGTTCGGCGTCCGAGAAGGTGGCCGTGACCTCGTTCTTCGTCTCCACTCGCAGGAGTTTCAGCAGGGCGTTGGCGAAGGCGTTGATCGCGAAGATCACCGGGCGCAGCCCGCGCGCCAGGGTGACCAGGGGCGGTCCCAGCATCAGTGCGCTGCGCACCGGTTCCGCGAGCGCGATGTTCTTCGGGACCATCTCGCCGAGCAGCATGTGCAGATAGGTCGCCAGGGCCAGCGCGATGACGAAGGACACCGCGTGCCCCGCGCCCTCCGGCACGCCCACCGCGTGGAACACCGGCTCCAGCAGATGCGCGATGGCCGGCTCCGCGACCACACCCAGGACCAGCGTGCACAGCGTGATCCCGAGCTGCGCGGCCGCCATCAGCGCGGAGACGTGCTCCAGGCCCCACAGCACGCTCTTCGCCCGCCGGTCGCCCTGCTCGGCGTAGGTCTCGACCTGGCTGCGCCGCACCGAGATCAGCGCGAACTCGGCGCCGACGAAGAAGGCGTTGACGACGAGGGTCGCCAGACCGATCAGCAACTGGACGACGGTCATTCGGCCCCCTCCCCGGACTCCCGGACGACCCCTTCGGACTCCCCGGAGCTGTCGATCGGCGACGCGTGCAGCAGCACCCGCGCGGCCCGGCGCCCCTGTGCGTCCACCACCTCCAGCCGCCAGCCGGCGACCTCCACCGAGTCGCCGACGGCCGGGATCCGCCCGAGCTCCGTCGCCACCAGTCCGGCCAGCGTCTCGTACGGCCCCTCGGGCGGCCGCAGACCCACCCGGGCGAGCTGGTCCGTCCGGGCCGAACCGTCGGCGTGGAACAGCTGCCTGCCCTCGTCGTCGGTGCCGGCGGGGGCGAGGTCGGGGGTCTCGTGCGGGTCGTGCTCGTCCCGGACCTCGCCGACCACTTCCTCGACGATGTCCTCCAGCGTGGCCACACCCGCCGTCCCGCCGTACTCGTCGATGACGACCGCCATCGTCCGCTTGCCGGACAGCCGGTCCAGCAGCCGGTCCACGGTGAGGGACTCCGGCACCAGCAGCGGCTCGCGCAGCAGCTCGGCGACGGAGGCCCGGGGCCGCCGATCGGCCGGCACCGCGAGCACGTCCTTGATGTGCGCGATGCCCACCACCGAGTCCAGGCTGCCGCGGTAGACGGGGAACCGGGACAGCCCGGTCGCGCGGGTCACGTTCGCCACGTCCTCGCAGGTCGCCTGGACGTCGAGGGCGACCACCTGCACGCGCGGGGTCATCACGTTCTCCGCCGTCAGGTCGGCGAGGTTGAGCGTGCGCACGAACAGTTCGGCGGTGTCCGCCTCCAGCGCGCCCGCGCGCGCGGAGTGCCGGGCGAGCGCCGCCAGCTCCTGCGGCCCGCGCGCCGAGGCCAGCTCCTCCGCGGGCTCCACGCCGAAGCGCCGTACGACCCGGTTGGCGGTGCTGTTGAGATGCGTGATGAAGGGGCGGAAGGCCGCGCTGAACCAGCTCTGCGCGGGGCCCACCCGCTTGGCCACCGCCAGCGGCGAGGAGATCGCCCAGTTCTTCGGCACCAGCTCGCCCACCACCATCAGGAACACGGTGGACAGCGCGGTGCCGAGCACCAGTGCCAGCGACCTCGACGTGGACGCCGGGATCCCGAGCGCTTCCAGCGGCCCGGCGATCAGCGCCGCGATCGACGGTTCGGCGAGCATGCCGACGACCAGGTTGGTGACGGTGATCCCGAGCTGCGCCCCGGACAGCTGGAACGTCAGATTCCGTACGGCTTTCAGAGCGCCGGACGCGCCCCGCTCGCCGCGCTCCACCGCACGCTCCAGCTGTCCGCGCTCGACCGTCGTCAGCGAGAACTCCGCGGCCACGAAGGCACCGCAGGCGAGCGACAGCAGAATCGCGACCAGCAGGAGGAGCACTTCGGTCATCGGGTCACCTCCGTCCCATGATCGGACAGGGTCCCCAGGATCGCCCGTCCTAGCCGGCGAAGGGCTTCACCCAGCGCCGCCACTTCTCCTCGGGCGCATACCCAGCGGCGCGCCACGCGTGCTGTGCGGTTTCGTTGCGCACCAGCACCATCGCGTCCCCGCGCCGCCCGCCCAGCCGTACGAAACGTTCCTCGGCGGCCGCGAGCAGCGCGGCCCCGATGCCCCGACGCCTGCGCCCGGGGTGCACCGCGAGCCGGTACAGATGGCACCGCCAGCCGTCGAAGCCCGCGATCACCGTCCCCACCAGCTCACCGTCGAGCTCCGCGAGGATCAGCGCCTCGGGGTCGCGGGACACCAGGCGCTCCACGCCGTCCCGGTCGTCGCTGATGCTCGTGCCTTCGGCGGCCCGCTTCCAGAAGGCCAGCACGGTGTCCAGATCGTCGGGCACGGCGGCCCGTATCCGCAGGTCGGTCATACGGCGATCCCATCACCCGGGACGGCGCGGCACCCGGAATTCCACCATCCGGACGTCCGCCGCCCGGCGGCTCCGCCGGTACCGCCCCGCAGGACCCGGCTTCGGCGACTACCGTCCCCGCAGGACCCGGCTTCGGCGACTACCGTCCCCGCAGCTCCGCCAGCACCGGGGCGAACGCCTCCATGGACGCCTCCAGCACCGTCAGATACGTGAAGCCGTACCTCTCGCGCTGTGCCAGCACCTGCGCCACGATCTCCTCGACCGTGCCGATCAGGATGATGGGCAGGTCGAGGGCCTGCTGGAGGGTGAGGTCCGGGAACCGGTGCAGGAACGGGGTGGCGACGGCCTCCCGGTCGTCGGTGACGACCACCGTCTGGACGAGCAGGTTCAGCTCGGCCGGTTCCTTGCGGCCCTCGGCCAGTCGCCGGTAGTGCGCGACGCGTTCGTCGAGTTGCTCGGCGGTGGTCGGGATCAGCTTGCCGGTCGTGTTCCCCGGCACCAGCGTCGCCCCTGTGAAGGCCGTGATGTCGGCGTGCTCGGCGGACAGCCGCAGCATCCGGTTGCCGATCCCGCCGATCAGCAGGGGCACCCGGGGCCGCTGCACCGGCCGCGGCACATGGTCCTCGGCCGACAGCAGCCGCTCCAACTCCTCGACAGTGTGCCGGAGATGGTCCACCCGCTCACCCGCCGACCCGAAGGGCAGCCCGGCCCGGTCGTGCTCGGACTGCACATAGCCGGTGCCCAGGCCCAGTTCGAGGCGGCCCCCGGTGAGGGCGTCCACCGTGGCGACCTCGCGGGCGAGCAGTGCCGGGTTCCAGAAGCCCGCGTTGAGGACGAACGTGCCGAGCCGTGGCCGCTCGGTGACCTCCGCCGCCGCGACCAGCGCCGGGAAGGGCGCGACCTTGCCGAGATGGTCGGGGACCAGGATCACATCGTACCCGAGCTCCTCGGCCTGCCGGCACCTGGAACGCCAGGCTTCGTCGGTGGCGGCGGCGGTCAGATTGACGGCGAAGCGGAAGGGGCGCGGCCGGACGGGGTGGGACTGATCGAGGCGGGACCGATCGGGGCGGGACTGATCGGGGCGGGACTGATCGGAGCGCGGCTCATCAGGGCGTGGTTGATCGGGGTGCGGCTCATCTAGGCGAGGCTGATCGGCGCGGGGCATGAACTCTCCTCAGCAGTAAGCGACTTGAGTTTCCTGCCCCACGATGCCGTCATTCGTGCGCGATGGCCGCCAGTACGTTCATGCGCGAGGCGCGCAGGGCCGGCAGCAGCGCCGCGACGACGCCCACCACCGCCGAGCCGACGACGACCGCCACGAGCGTGCCCCAGGGGATCGCCAGCGCGTTCATGCCCTGGAGCGCCAGCACCTGCTGGGTGCACACCCCCCACACCAGCCCCAGTGCCAGCCCCAGCACCGCGCCGAACACCGCGATGACCACCGACTCCAGTCGGATCATCCGGCGCAGCTGACGCCGGGCCAGCCCGATCGCGCGCAGCAGCCCGATCTCCCGGGTGCGCTCCACGACCGACAGGGCGAGGGTGTTGACCACCCCGAGCACCGCGATGACGATCGCCAGTCCGAGCAGCGCGTACACGAGGTAGAGCAGGACCGCGATCTGGTCGTGCACCAGGTCCTTGTAGTCGGCCAGGTCGCGCACCTGGACCTGCGGATACCGGTCCAGCGTCCGCTCCAGTGCCGTGCGCAGCCGGTCCGCGCTCGTACCGGAGGCGGCGTTGACGTAGAGCGCGGACTCCTGGCCGCCCGGCGCGAACCGCTCCAGCGTGTCCAGGCCGAAGTAGATCCCGCCCTGCGTCCCGAACCCGTCCGCGGAGTCCTGGTCGGTGAGGGCCCCGACGGTCAGCTCGGTCCGGCGCCCGCCCTGGAACTCGACGGGGATTGCGCTGCCGACCTTCACGTCGTGGTCGCGCGCGAAGTCCAGGTCCATGGCCAGGTGCCCGGGTGCGAGCGCGGCCGCGGTGTCGCCCCGCGCGTAGGTGATGTGGGCGACCTCGTCGAGCCGAGGGTCGTAGCCCGCGGCGGTCGTCTCGATGCGCTTGCCGTCCGGCAGCGTCACGGCGACGGGCGCGAACCTCGACCGTACGACGAGCCCGGCGCCCTCGGTCTTCCGCACCGCGTCCGTGACCTCCTGCGGGAAGGGCAGGAAGTTGCCGTTCTGCACGACGAAGTCGGCGCCCAGGGTCTTGTCGATCTGGTCGTCGAAGGACTTCGACATCGAGGCGCTGGCCACCGACATCCCGCCGACCAGGGCGAGTCCGACCATGAGGGCGGCGGCGGTGGCGCCGGTGCGGCGGGGGTTGCGCAGGGCGTTGCGCTGGCTCATCCGCCCGACCGGGCCGAAGAGCGCCGGGAATGCGCCGCCCAGCACCCGGATCACCGGCCGCACCAGCAGCGGCCCCGCGATCACGGTCGCGAGGAGCGTCAGGACCACACCGAGGCCGAGCAGCGAGGCCGCCGTCGCCGTCCTCGACGCGAGCACGCACCCCACGAGTGCGGCGGCGCCCGCCGCGCCCACCAGGCCGCCCACGATCCCGCGGACCTTCAACGGCCGTCCGATCCCGGCGATCTCGGCGTCCGCGAGGGCCGCCATGGGGGAGACACCGGCCGCCCGCCGGGCCGGGAGGTAGGCCGCGACGAAGGTGACGCCCACGCCGACGACGTACGCCGCCACGGGCGTGCCCCAGCCGACGGCCATCTCCCCGGTGTCGATGTTCATGCCGAAGGCGTTCATCAGGGCGATGAGCCCGACCGCCAGCCCGATGCCCGCGGCCAGCCCGACCGTCGAGGCGACCAGGCCGAGCAGGGTCGCCTCGGTGAGCACCGAGCGCCGGACCTGCCGCCGGTCGGCGCCGAGGGCGCGCAACAGGCCCAGTTCACGGGTGCGTTGGGCGATCAGCATCGAGAAGGTGTTGACGATGAGGAAGACACCGACCAGGACGGCGATTCCGGCGAATCCGAGCATCACGTATTTGATGACGTCGAGAAATCCGCCGAGTTGGTCGATGTCCGACTTCGCCTGTTCGGCGGCGGTCCGGTACTCGTAGGTGCCCGTGCCGAGCGCCGCGGCCACCCGCTGCTTGAGCTGGTCGTTGCTCACCCCGTCGGCGGCGTCCACGGAGATGCTGGTGGCGGCGGAGGCGGAGCCGAGCAGCTTCGTCTGCGCGGTCGGCGGGTCCAGGTAGACCAGCGAGGCACCGGGGTTGGTGGTGGTGAAGGTGACGATGCCCACGATCCGCACCTTGAACGAGCCGGGAGCCGCGATCACGGTCAGCGGGTCACCGATCCGCAGGTTCTTGCGGTCGGCGGTCTCCGAGTCGACCAGGGCCTCGTCGGCGCCGTGCGGGGCGTGCCCCGACGTGAGCTTCACCGGGCTGCGCGAGGTCGGGTTCCAGTCGGTGCCGATGGTGGGAGCGCCGGTGGTCGAGCCCACCGACTCGTTCCGGGAGTCGACGACGGTGATCCCGTCGGACTCGGCGTCGAAGCGGGCCGCCCCGACGCCGTCGACCCGGGCCACCCGGTCGGCGAGCGCGGCCGGCAGGGTGGCCGTGGTCCCGGAGGGGACGGCCTCCTTGAGGTCTTCCTTCGGGCTGACCGTGAGGTCGGGCGCGGACGAGGCGAAGAGCCGGTCGAAGGTACGGCTCAGGGTGTCGGAGAAGATCAGGCTGCCCGAGACGAAGGCCACGGACAGGACGACGGCCAGGGCGGAGAGGACCAGCCGCCCCTTGTGGGCGAGGAAACTGCGCAGTGTCGCCTTCAGCACGGGGTCAGTCCTTGTCGAGGTTCACGTCGTCGGGGGTGCCGTCGTCCGGGCCACCGCTCCCGGGGGAGGAGCCGCCGTCCCCGGGGGAGGACTGGCCCCGGATCACGTCGAACCGCTTCATGCGCTCCAGCACCGCCTCGGCCGTGGGCCGCTCCATGCTGTCCACGATCCGTCCGTCGCCGAGGAAGAGCACCAGGTCGGAGTGGGCGGCGGCGCCCGGGTCGTGGGTGACCATGACGACGGTCTGGCCCAGCTGGTCGACCGCCTCGCGCAGAAAGCCGAGCACCTCCAGGCCCGCCCGCGAGTCGAGGTTTCCGGTCGGTTCGTCCGCGAAGATCAGCTCGGGCCGGGAGGCCAGCGCCCGGGCGCACGCGACCCGCTGCTGCTGACCGCCGGACAGCTGCGCGGGCCGGTGCCCCAGGCGGTCCCGCAGCCCCAGGGTGTCGATGACCTGGTCCAGCCACTTCTCGTCGGGCTTCTTGCCCGCGATGTCCATGGGCAGAGTGATGTTCTCGGCCGCGTTCAGTGTCGGGATCAGATTGAACGACTGGAACATGAACCCGATCCGGTCCCGGCGCAGCCGGGTCAGCTCGCGATCCTTCAGCCCGGTGATCTCGGTGTCGCCGAGCCACACCTGCCCTCCCGAGACGGTGTCGAGCCCCGCCAGGCAGTGCATCAACGTGGACTTCCCGGAGCCCGAGGGCCCCATGACGGCGGTGAAGCGACCGCGCGCGATGTCGACGTCCACGGCGTCCAGCGCGAGCACGGCCGTCTCGCCGCCGCCGTACGCCTTGGTCAGACCGCGGGCGCGGGCCGCGATCCCGTCGGTCGGAGCGGTCTCGGGGGCGTCCTCCGCAGCAGTGGCCATGGGCCGAGGGTAATGTGATCCGCCCCACACCCGATATCCCCCTTGCGGTCGAGGCGCCCTCCCTCCCAGGTCGGGCCCCTGACACCGATGTAAGGGACACCCCGTGCAAGGGCCATCCTTCCGCCCTGTCCTGGACCCCCCTTGCCGGTGCTAGCGGATCGGCGCTAGCTTCTAGGTATGGCGAAGACTCAGTTGAACGTGCGGGTGGACGAGGGCACCGCCCGCGCCGCCCGTGAACGTGCCCTCGCCCGTGGCGTGAGCGTCAACCGCTACATCGAGGAGCTGGTCATGAAGGACACCGGAGAGGCGGGGCAGGCCTTCGTCGAGGCCGCGGCCGACTTCATGAAGCAGTACGAGTCCGTCTTCGTGGAGGAGTTCGGCAAGGACGGCAAGGAAGACGAGGGTCGTTGAGCGATCTGCACATCGATCTCGCGTGGCTGCTCATGCTCGCCGAGCAGAAGACCCCGGGCGATCCCCAGGTCACCGACTGGGGTGCCCTCGTCGCCGCCGTGGCGCGGCACGAGGCAGAGATCTTCGACATCCCCGTCTACGACAACCCGCATCTGCGCGCCGCCGCCCTGCTGCAACTCCTCATCCACGTCCCGGCGTTGGAGCGCACGAACGCGCTCTTCGCCTGTGCGGTCGCCTACGCCTACCTCGTCGCCAGCGGCCTCAGGGTCGTCACCTCGCCGGTGCTCGTCCGTGATCTCGCCAAGGTGGCCAAGAAGGGCGACGCCTCGGTGCACGACATCGCGCGTGAGCTGCGGAAGTGGACGTTGTGATCCGTGAGCCGCGGAAGCGGGCTCTGCGAGCTGCGGAATCGGCCCTGTGATCAGCCGTCCTCAAGAACGGCCTTGTGATCAGCCGTCCTCAAGAACGGCCCTGTGATCAGCCGTCCCCCGGTGAGGGACGCCACGCGGTGCCGAGCACGCAGAAGGACGGGGGCAGCTTCGGACCCTTCTCCGGCAGCAACACCCGCCGGTAGGGGCCGAGTTCGAACCCGGCCTCGCGCAGTGCCCCGACCGGGTCGCGGGCCAGATGGCAGCCGCCGCTCAACAGCGGCCACACCGTCCGGTCGAGGGCGCGCTGGGTGAAGCGCATCGCGGGCCCGCCGCCCGTGCCGTGCTCGAAGAACCGCACGGTCCCGCCCGGCCGCAGCACCCGCCGTGCCTCGCTCAGCGCACGGGGCACGTCGCGCACACTGCACAGCACCAGCGAGACGACCACGGCGTCGAAGGCCTCGCTCTTGACCGGCAGCGCCTCCGCGGTGCCCGGCACCACATCGACCGGCACCTCGGAGCGCAGGGCGGACTCCACGGCCGACTGCCGCAGCCGGCGCTCCGGTTCGATCGCCACGACCTCGGAGACCGTGCCCGGATAGTGCGCGAAGTTCAGACCGTTGCCCGCGCCGATCTCGATCACCCGCCCCGACAGCCCGGCGAGCAGACGCCGACGCACGCCGGCCATGCCCAGCCTTGTCTCGGCGGCGACGCTGGCCCGCGCGTAGTACCGGGCGAAGAGCGGATGGTGGACGGGATCCCGGGACACCTTGCCGGTGCCGGCGGACCGTAGCGGCATGACAGCCTCCCTCACCGAGGACGGGTCCTACCGCGATTGTCCCCCGTGGGACCCCGTCGCACTCCCTCGGGCAGCTACTGCACGAAGGCGCGCACCTGCTGGTAGACGCCGTGGTCGTTGTTCATGTCGGTGTGCGAAATGCATCCCACCTCGACGTTCGTCGCGCCGTTCAGGATCGCCGTGGTGTCCGGGGTGAGGGCGTCGTCGCAGTTGGACCAGTAACTGGCGTAGGAGACGCTGCCCGGCGTCTCGTCACCGGAGTTGAGGGCGGTGAGGAAGGAGCTGCCGGTGTTCATCTCCGCGCACGAGGTGTACAGCCACGCGCACCAGGAGGCCGTGGTCGTCCCGTGGTTGACGCCGGCCGCCGACACGAAGTCGTCCACGTACGCCGTGCCGCCCAGGTTCTTCAGGTAGTAGCGGGCGCTCAGCGCACCCATGGAGTGGGTGACCAGGTCGACCTTGGAGGCGCCGGTCGCCTTCAGGACCCGCTGGACCTCGCTGGCCAGCTGCTGCGCGGTGGTGACGTTCGACTGGGACCAGCTGTACGACCAGGCGTCCAGCTCGGACGCGCTGTAGCCGTCCGCCTTGAAGTCGGCGATCCAGTCGTCCCAGCTGCTCGCATCGCTGCTGAGACCGTGCACGAACACGATCGGGTTGTGGCTCGCCGCCTGCGCGGGGACCGCGGCGAGGGAGAGGGCCAGAAGGAGCGAAGAGACCACGGCCGTGCCGGCCACGGCGATGCGACGCCTGAAGCGCTGCATGATGCCTCCTGAAACGGGTGGGGTTGCCAGGAGTGTCGGGCCGGGTCCACGCGCGTGGCATCGGCGAAATCGCCGGTCTTTACGGGTCAATTAACTCGCCAGTAACGTGAGTTGCGTGGTGACTCCGGTGAACCCTCCGCATCCGAGCCGTACTTCGCCACCGAGACGCGTGATCCAGGCGCTTCCCGAGGGCGTGAGGGTACGGCTGCTGCATTCCGTTTACGGCGATCCGCATGCCGCCGCCGAGCTCGTGACGCTGCTGAGCGACCGCCAGTCGGCCGGCCTCGACCCGCTCCCCACCGAACCCGCCTCGCTCGCACCGCAGTTGCTGCGCGCACTACGCGCGGAGATCCGGTCCCTGCCCGACGACACCCGCCTGCTGCTGCTCCTCGCGGCGGCCGACCAGTACCCGGTCGCAACCCACGCCTTCTCCCGGGCCGCCACCGCCGCCCGCCTCGACACCCGCCCGCTGGAGCGAGCGGAGACCGCGGGCGTGGCGCACTTCGGCACCGGGGGTGTGGTCTTCCGGGACACCTGGACGAGGATCGCCGCGTACGAGTCCGGGTCCCCGGCCGACCGCCGTGACGTCCACCGCCTGCTGGCCAGGGTGCTGCACGGAGACGGCGAGTCGCCCCGGCGTTCCTGGCACCGTGGCGCGGGCGCGCTGGGCCCGAGCGCACGGCTGGTGGCGGAGTTGCGGGGTGCGGCCGGCAAGGCTCGCCGCACCGGTCAACCCGCCCTGGCACGAGCTCTGTTGGAGCGGGCTGCCGCGCTCTGTCCGGATCCTGCGGAGCGCTCGCGTCTGGTGACACGTGCCGCCGCCGACGCCTGGCAGGCCGGCGACGGCGACCGGGCCCGCCGCCTGGTGGCCGACGGCACGGCGGACGACGCGCTCCCGGGACTGTTCGCGCTCCGGGCGGGCAACGCCACGGAGGCGTTCGACGCGCTGCTGGGCGCGGTGGCGCAGCGGGCGAGACCGGGAAGACGGAACGATCCTCCGGACGGGGACGGGGACGGGGACGGGGACGGGACGTCAGGCGACCGGGGGAGGTCAGGGGACACGGGGAGGTCAGGGGACACGGGGAGGTCAGGAGGCAAAGGCGTGCCCTTCGACCCCGCCGCCCACCTCCTCGCCCGCGCCACCGAAGCCGCCGTCTACACCGGCGACCTGCGGCGCTGCCGCGAGGCGGCCCGGATGGCCGAGCGGCTCGGGGTCGCGTCGCCCGGCACCCTCGGGGGACTCGCCGCCGCCTTCGAGGGGCGGTACGAGGACGCCCGCGACCTCCTCCAGGCGGCCGCCGGGCGCTGCGGGCCGGGCGGGGATCCCACCCTCCTCGTCCACGCCGGCATCGCCTCGCTGATGCTCGGCGACCACACCCGCGCCGCCACCGCGACCCTGCGCGCCGCAGCCTCCGCCCGTGCCCGGGGCGCGACCGGCGCCCAGGCGCAGGCCATGGAGTTCCGTGCCTACGCCGACTTCTGGACGGGCCGCCCGCAAGCAGGCCGGGCCGCCGCGACGGAGGCCCTGCACCAGGCGTACGCCACCGGCCAGGACAACGGCGCCTGCCACCTCCGGGCCGCCCTCGCCATGTTCGCGGCGATCACCGGTGACGCCGACGTCTGCCGTGAACAGGCCGCCGCCGCACGGTCGTACGCCCTCGCCCGGGGCCTCGGCCTGCCTGCCGCCCTCGCCCAGTGGGCGCTCGCCTTCCTCGACCTCACCGACGGCCGCTTCGCCGGTGCGGCGGCCCGGCTGCGGGCCCTCGCCGGGTTCGGCCCCGGCCACGGACACCGGGCCATCCGGCACCTGGCCACCCCGCACTACGTCGAGGCCGCCGTCCGCACCGGTGACACCCGGATCGCGCGCGCCGCCCACGCCGACTACCACCGCTGGGCGACGGCCGTGCGCAGCCCCGACGACCTGGCCCTGAGCGCCCGCTGCCGGGCCCTGCTGGCGCCGGGAGAGGAGGCCGTCGAGCACTACCGCACGGCCCTCGCCCTGCATGCCCGCGGCACCCGGGACTTCGAACGCGCCCGCACCGAGCTCCTGTTCGGCAGCGCCCTGCGCCGTCTGCGGCACCGCACGGAGGCCCGGGACCGGCTCCACAGTGCCCTCGAAGCCTTCGACCACTTCGGGGCACCGCACTGCGCCGCCCGGGCGAGAGCCGAACTCCGCGCCCTGGGTGTCCCCGCCGCCCCGACCCACTCCGTCGATCCGGCCGCCCGCCTCACCGCCCAGCAACTGCTGGTCGCCCGCATGGTCGCCGAGGGCGCCACCAACCGCGAGATCGCCGCCCGCCTGGCCCTCAGCCCCCGCACGATCGACCACCATCTGCGGGGCGTGTTCACCCGGTTGGGCATCCGCTCACGCATCGACCTGGTACGGCTCATCGCCGGCAGCGAGGTCCCCTGACGGCCTGCGCCCAGGGTGAGGCCGCAGTTTCCCGACGGGCTGCGCTCAGGGTAAGGCCGCAGTGCCTGACGGGCTGCGCTCAGGGTAAGGCTGCCGGTCTCCTGACGGCCTGCACCCAGAGGTGAGGCCCCTCGACGGATCAGCCCGCCTCGCGCACCCCGAACGCCTCCGCGTCCCACGTCCCGTCCAGCCGCGGTGCCAGCCAACTCGGCGCCGCCGCACGGAAGTCGGCGGGCGCGAGCCGCCCCGCCCCGGCCGGCAGCGCGCCGAGCAGCGGGGCCCCGGACACCTCCGGCAGGTCCGCGACATTGCACCGCGAGGCGAGGTCGGGGGAGTCGGGCCAGCTGCCGATCACCACACCCGCCAAGTCCAGTAGGCGGCGGCGCAGTTCACGGGCCGTCAGTTCGGTGGTGTTGAGCGTGCCCAGACCCGCCGACGCCACGACCAGGACCGGCGCCCGCAGCAGCTCCGCCGCGTCGGCCAGAGTCCCGCCCGCCTCGTCGAAGCGGACGAGCAGCCCGCCCGCCCCCTCCACCAGTACCAGGTCGTGCTCGGTGGCCAGCTTGGCGGCGGCCTCGGCGATCCCGGCAGGGCGGACCGGTTCGAGAGCGGCCCTGCGCGCAGCCGTCGCCGGGGCCAACGGCTCGGGAAAACGGGCCAGTTCGGCCTTCGTCACGGATCCCGCGAGCCGGGCCACCTCCTCGACGTCCCCGGCCTCGTCCGGCCGTACGCCGGTCTGCGCGGCCTTCAGGACGGCGACCGTCCGCCCCGCCGCGAGCGCCGCCGCGGCGACGGCGGCCGTGGTGACCGTCTTGCCGACCTCCGTGCCCGTGCCCGTGATCACCAGGACCGGCATGTCATCCCTCCTTCGCCGCCGCGCACACCGCGCGCGCGATCCGTGCCACGTCCTCGTCGCCGGTGACGTACGGCGGCATCGTGTAGACGAGGTCGCGGAACGGGCGCAGCCACACACCCTCGCGTACGGCGGCCTCCGTGGCGGCCCTCATGTCGACCTCGTGGTCCAGCTGCACGACCCCGATGGCGCCCAGAACCCGTACGTCCCGCACGCCCGGGAGCTCGCGGGCCGGTGCCAGCCCCTCCCGCAACCCCGCCTCGATCCGCTTGACCTCCGCGAGCCAGTCCTGCCGGAGCAGCAGCCCGATCGAGGCGCAGGCCACCGAGGCGGCCAGCGGGTTGCCCATGAAGGTCGGGCCGTGCGCCAGCACCGGAACCTCGCCCCGCGAGATCCCCTCGGCCACCCGGGGCGTGCACAACGTCGCCGCCATCGTCAGGTAGCCACCGGTCAGCGCCTTGCCCACGCACATCACGTCCGGCGTCACCGCCGCGTGCTCCGCCGCGAACAGCGCGCCCGTGCGACCGAACCCGGTCGCGATCTCGTCGAACACCAGCAGCACGTCGTGGGCGTCGCACGCCTCGCGCAGCACCCGCAGATACGCGGGGGAGTGGAACCGCATCCCGCCCGCGCCCTGCACCACCGGCTCCACGATCACCGCGGCCAGCTCGTCCGCGTGCCGCTCGATCGCCGCCCGCAGCTGCTCGGCGTACGCCTCCTCGTACCCGGCCGGGGGCGCGTCCACGAACACCTGGCGGGGCAGCACCCCGGACCACAGCTCGTGCATCCCGCCCTCGGGGTCGCACACCGACATCGGCTGCCAGGTGTCCCCGTGGTAGCCGCCGCGCCACGTCAGCAGGCGCTGCTTGCCGCTGCGGCCCAGTGAGCGCCAGTACTGGAGGCACATCTTCACCGCGACCTCGACCGACACGGACCCCGAGTCGGCCAGGAAGACATGCTCGAGCCCCTCGGGAGACATGTCGACAAGGAGCTTCGCCAGCCGGACGGCGGGCTCGTGGGTGAGCCCGCCGAACATCACATGGCTCATCCGCCCGAGCTGCTCCCGGGCGGCCTCGTTCAGCACCGGGTGGTTGTAGCCGTGGATGGCCGACCACCAGGAGGACATGCCGTCCACGAGGTCACCGGAGGAGGTGCGCAGCCGCACCCCGCTCGCCGACTTCACGACGAGCGGGTCGACCCGGCCGGGCATCGGACCGTACGGATGCCACACGTGCCGCCGGTCGAGCGCGAGCAGTTCCGACACCGGCAGGCCGGGCAGATCAGGCATTGGGCGCGAGATCCGTACCGGCACCACGGCGGCGTACGGCGACCAGATCCGTCCGGGGCTCGCTCACCGCCGGGGCCGAGGCGGCCGTACCGCAGACGCCACCGCCCGCGTGCGACCCGCAACCGGCGCTCTCGGCCGCCTCCGAGCCGCAGCCGCCGCCCTCGTGAGAGCCGCAGCCGCCGGTTTCATGCGACCCGCAGCCGCCCCCGGCCGTCACCCGGTGCTCCGGCAGCGTCACCTCACCCGCGCCCTCCACCTCGAACCCGGCGTCGGCGATCATCTCCAGGTCGGCCTTGCCGGCCTGGCCCTCGGTGGTGAGGTAGTCGCCGAGGAAGATCGAGTTGGCGAGGTGCAGGGCGAGGGGCTGCATGGTACGCAGGTGGACCTCGCGGCCGCCCGCGATGCGGACCTCCACGTCCGGGCAGACGAAGCGGACCATCGCGAGGATCCGCAGACAGCGCTGCGGGGTGAGGTTCCACTCCTTGGCCAGCGGGGTGCCCTCGACCGGGATCAGGAAGTTGACCGGAACCGAGTCGGGGTCCAGCTCGCGCAGCGAGTAGACGACGTCCACGAGGTCCTCGTCGGACTCGCCCATGCCGGCGATCAGGCCGGAGCAGGCGGACAGGCCGGCCGCGTGCGCCTTGTTCACGGTGTCGACCCGGTCGGCGTAGGTGTGGGTGGTCGTGATGTCGCCGTAGGTCGACTCGGACGTGTTCAGGTTGTGGTTGTAGGCGTCCGCGCCCGCCTCGCGCAGCCGCTCGGCCTGGCCGTCGGACAGCAGGCCGAGACAGGCGCACACCTCGACGCCCTCGTTCTGCTCCTTGATCGCCTTGATGGTGCCGGCGACCCGGTCCACGTCCCGGTCGGTCGGGCCGCGCCCGGACGCCACCAGGCAGACCCGCTTGGCGCCGCCGGCCAGCCCGGCCGCGGCGGCCTCGGAGGCCTGCTCGGGCTTGAGCCAGGTGTACTTCAGGATGCCGGTCGAGGACCCGAGCCGCTGGGAGCAGTAGGAGCAGTCCTCGGGGCACAGCCCGGACTTCAGGTTGACGAGATAGTTGAGTTTCACCCGCCGCCCGAACCAGTGCCGGCGCACCTTCCCGGCCGCCGTCACCACATCGAGCAGCTCGTCGTCGGACGTGGCCAGTACGGCCAGCGCCTCCTCGCGGGTCGGCAGCTCGCGCCGAAGCCCCTTGTCCACCAGCGTGTTCAGCAGGTCCATGAGAGCCGATCCTGTCCTACGGACCCGCCCCGGGCCAAGGTAGGGATCGCACAACACACCCGCATCGACGTGTGGGTATTGCCACACCGTGGGTGAGGTTCACTGCCACTAGGGTCTGTTCGTTGTCTACAAAAGCCCCGGAGGAGCCATGGCGTTCGGCTGGATCGACGAGCAGGCGGCGGCGCGCCGACGGGCCGGACTCGTACGGAGCCTGCGGCCCCGCCCGGCCGACTCGCCGCTGCTCGATCTCGCGAGCAACGACTACCTGGGCCTGGCCCGCCACCCCGAGGTCGTGGCGGGGGCGCAGGAGGCAGCCCGGACCTGGGGCGCCGGCGCGACCGGGTCCCGGCTCGTCACCGGCACCACCGAACTGCACACCGCGCTCGAACGCGAGCTGGCCGCCTTCTGCGGCTTCGAGGCCGCGCTCGTCTTCTCCTCCGGCTACGCGGCCAACCTCGCCGCCGTCACCGCGCTCGCCCCGCACGGCTCGCTGATCGTCTCCGACGCGGGCAACCACGCCTCCCTCATCGACGGCTGCCGGCTGGCCCGCGGCACGACCCAGGTGGTCGCGCACGCCGACCCGGACGCCCTCCGCAAGGCGCTCGGTACGCACGACGGTCCCGCGCTCGCCGTCTCCGACACCGTCTTCTCCGTCGACGGCGACGCCGCGCCCCTGGCCGGCCTCGCCGAGGCATGCCGGGAGCGCGGCGCGGGCCTGGTCGTCGACGACGCCCACGGCCTGGGCGTGCTCGGCGCCGGCGGCCGCGGGGCCCCGCACGCGGCGGGACTCGCGGGCGCCGACGACGTGGTCGTCACGGTCACGCTGTCCAAGTCGCTCGGCAGCCAGGGCGGAGCCGTGCTCGGCCCCGCACGGGTGATCGAGCACCTGGTCAACGCGGCACGGACGTTCATCTTCGACACCGGTCTGGCCCCCGCGGCGGCGGGAGCCGCCCTCGCGGCCCTGCGGCTGCTCGGCCGTGAACCCGAACGGGCCGCACGCGCGCGTGAGGTGGCGACCGGACTGCACGCACGCCTGACCGCCGCGGGTCTGGAAGCGGTACGTCCGGACGCCGCGGTGGTCTCGGTGCGGGCACCCTCCCCGGAGGAGGCCGTGCGGTGGGCGGCCGACTGCCGTGCGGCCGGGCTGTTCGTGGGCTGTTTCCGGCCCCCGTCCGTGCCCGACGGGATCTCACGGCTCAGGCTGACCGCCCGCGCCGACCTCACCGAGGAGCAGATCGAACGCGCTGTACAGGTGATCGGCGGGACACGACCATGAGTCGGCGTGACACGGCCGTGCGCCGGATGGACTGAGGGTCAGAACGCGGCTGTGAAGCCCGCCCAGCTCTCGGGGGAGAAGAGCAGCGCGGGTCCGTCCGGGTTCTTGGAGTCGCGGACGGCGAGCAGCCCGGCCCAGGGCCCGGCCGACGGCCTCGCCGTCTCGACGCAGTTGTTCGCTCCGGTGCTGTAACTGCTGCGCAGCCACCGCACTTCACGCAGATCGGTACTGGAAGGAACGTGCCGAGGCAGTGCAGACATGGTGCCTCCTTACGCGCCGTCACCTATCGCGGCGATGTAATCCAACGATTCCTCGGGCGAAAGGGCGTGGCCCTGAAGGGTGTTGAAGGCCTCGGTGTAGGCCTCCAGGTCTTCTTTCCGTTCGAGGTAGAGGCTACTCGTCAAGTGGTCGAGAACAACCACGTCCAGATCAGAAGTGCTCGAAAATGAGAAGATAACGAAAGGCCCGGTGATACCCACATGCGCCCCGGCCGTGAACGGCAGTACCTGTAGGCACACTTGTGGCAGCCGGGCCGCCTCCAGGAGCCTGCGCAGCTGCCGGGTCATCACCTCCGGGCCGCCGACCTCCCGCCGCAGCACCGCCTCGTCCAGGACGGCGCTCAGCTCCAGCGGCCGCTCGGCGCGCAGCACGTCCTGACGGGCCAGCCGCACCTCGACCAGCGCGTCGAGCCGCTCGTCGTCGAGCCCGTCCACCGAGGCCCTGGTCACCGCGCGGGCGTACTCGGGGGTCTGGAGCAGCCCGGGCACCACCGAGGTCTCCAGGGTGCGCATCTCGCTCGCCTGGGACTCCAGACTGATGAAGTCCCGGTAGGTCGGCGGCAGTACGCCCCGATAGGCGTGCCACCAGTGGTGCCGGCCGCTCCCGCCCCCGTCCGAACCGGCCAATACCAGCAACAGCTCCCGCAGATCCGCGTCCGTCACGCCGAAGGCGTCGAGGAGTAACCGCACATCGGCCGGTTTCACCCCGCTGGCGCCGGTCTCGATCCGGCTCACCTTCGACTGGTGCCAGCCCACGAGCCGGGCGGCCTCACCGCTGGTGAGCCCCGCACTCGCGCGCAGCGCACGCAGTTCGGCGCCCAGCTTTCGACGGCGCACCGCGGGACCGTGCTGCATGCGCTACTCCTTACTCCTTACGAGCCGCCCAAATACGGTCTCGCGTCGCAGAGTTCACCGCTTCGAGCGACAGATATATGCATATCTTGGTGGATCGGCACCCGTCACCGCCTCGGTAATGGCACTCTGACGAAGAACCACCAGTCCGGGACCGTACTCGAACCATCCGCACCGTGTCGGACTTCGGTCCCGTGGGAAAGGGACGACGTCGCCATGGCAGATCACCTGGAAGCATCCGTCACTCTGCCGAGCGAACCCGCCTCGGTCTCCGCGGCCCGCACCTACGTCCTGAGCACCCTCGCGGAGTGGGGACTGCCCTCGGCCACGGACACCGCCGAGACCGTCCGCCTCATCGTCTCCGAACTCGCCACCAACGCCGTACAGCACACCTTCGGGCAGTCACCCACGTTCACGGTGGACATCGAGCTGGACCGTGACGAACATCTGCGCATCGGGGTCACCGACAGCCATCCCCGCTTCCCCAAGCGCCTTCCGGCCGCGGTGCAGCAGGACAACGGACGCGGGATGGTGATCGTGCGCTGGCTCGCCGCGGAGAGCGGCGGCAAACTGAGAGTCAGGCCCACCCGGGAGGGCGGCAAGACCGTCTCCATCGAACTTCCGTGGACGGTACCGGCGCAGCCGGTCAGCGCCGCGGGACAGCAGGAGCCGTAGAAACAACAAAGGGACCGCGCGTGGCCGACCCCGCGCAGAGCGCCCGAATGGCGCCTGCGGCGGCTATAGCCTCGCCGGTCCGGTGGACGACCGAAATACGTACGGCGCACAGCGCCGGCCCTCAGCAGCCGTCTTGAACGGCTTTGTGGAACGTCTGAGCGTGTGTCAGGGGTTCCGGGAGTCCCGAGGGACCGGCGGCAGGTCAGGGCGCCGCCGGTCCCTCGGGGCGTCACTTGACCCGGCCGTACCAGACGCTCTTCGTCCAGATCTTCTGGAGTCGCACCACGTCACCGGTCTTGGGGGCGTGCCAGATCTTTCCCTTCCCGGCGTAGATGCCTACGTGGTAGACGTTCGAGCCCGAGTGGAAGAACACCAGGTCACCAGCCTTGCGGCTGCCGGCCTTGATGTGGCGGGTCTTGTTGTACTGCTGGGCCGCCGTGCGCGGGAGCTTCTTGCCCACCTTCTTGAACGAGTACTGCGTCAGCCCTGAGCAGTCGAAGCGGCGGGGTCCCGTGGCGCCGTACTTGTACGGCGAGCCCTTCTTGGAGGCCGCGACCTTGAGTGCCTTCGTCGCCGGCGTCGCGGCGGCGGCGTCGGCTGCGACGCCCGGAACCACGACGGAGCCGCCCACGGCGGCCATGGCGAAGGCCGAGACCGTACCGGCTCGGACCATCAGCGACGGGACACGATTGAGCGCAGTCATGCGCAACCCTTCGTCAGCCGCCTGTGAAGGATGACCTGTCGGATTCGGGCTGGCGAAGTTGCCCGGCCGCTGACGCGGCTTCACCCCAAGGGCTGCTCGGCCCGGTCATGGCGTGACCGTCCCGGCGACCCGTCGTGCTTGGGTCCTCCACTCCTGCCGATCCACTTCTGTCGACCTGTCATCCGCGCGGCGGCAGGACTCGGCGTCCGCCCGGATCGCCCCGCCGCTGCGGCGGGGTCTTGTCGTCAGACAGGGATCTTGGCGTACGGAAGTGCGAAAAACCCAACGGAACCGTGGATTTGTGTTGTTACTCACCACTCACTCGTTTGGGTGAACACCCCTTCGAACGCAGGCGTGTCGAGGGCCAAAGGAGCCCCGGACCAGCACAGAAACTCCTCATTCCACTCCCGTGTCGGACGTCGTGCGCACCCCTGACGAGCGTGAAAAAGGAGCAGCGCCTCCTCCAATAGGGGGTACGTCGTTTGGTCCGTTTCGACTCAGCTCCGGACGCCTCGTCAACTGTCCGCGGCGGGCGGTACGGTGACCCGGGCCGTGCGCCGCTCGCCGTCCAGGACCCGCAGCGCCCGGGCCAGCGTCGCCGCGTGCAGCTCGCGCTCACCGCGCGCGTGCATCAGGACCAGCGCGTCGCGCAGCTCGGCCGCCCTGCTCACCAGGGCCTGGGCCGCGCGAAGTCCGCCGTAGGTGTCCTCGTGCCGCGCCGGGTTGATCCGGCCCAGCAGGTCGACCACGTCGAGATAACGGTCGATCAGCTCGCCCTCCGCGCGCGTGAGCGCGGGCAGCGGTGGCAGGTCGGGGACCATCCGCGGCTCACCTCGCGCCCGGCGTGGTGAGCGAGGACCTGCGGCTCGGGACGATCGCGTCCACCAGGCCGTGGTCCAGCGCGCCCTGCGCGTCCAGGATCGTGTCCCGCTCGATGTCCGCGCTCACCTGCTCGGGAGTGCGCCCGGTGTGCCGCACCAGCAGCTCCTCCAGGCGGGCCCGCACCCGGAGCAACTCGTCCGCCTGGATGGCCAGGTCGCTCGCCTGCCCCCGCACCGGCTCGGTCAGGGCGGGCTGGTGGATCACCACCCGGGCGCCGGGGAGGATGGAGCGCTTGCCCGGCGTGCCGGCCGCCAGCAGCACCGCCGCGGAGGAGCCGGCCTGGCCGAGGCAGGTCGTCTCCACGTCACAACTGACGTACTGCATCGTGTCGTGGATCGCCGACATCGCGCTGAACGAGCCGCCGGGGGAGTTGATGTACAGGGCGATGTCCCGGTCCGGGGCCTGGTGCTCGAGGTACATGAACTGCGCCATCACGTCGTTCGCCGAGATGTCGTCGATCGGCGTCCCGAGGAAGACGATCCGCTCCTCCAGGAGCTTCGAGTACGGATCCATCGTCTTCCGGCCGGCGCTCGTGCGCTCGTGGAACTCGGGCAGGACGTGACGGGCGGTCGGTCGGGTCATGGCGTACCCCTCCTCACGGCAGGCTGTCTGTAAAAAATGTACAGGACGTACGTGACGTTATGATGGGGGTATGGCCTACGAGATTCCGGTGACGCAAGCCAGGGCTGAGCTCGCCGACCTGATCAACCGGGTGGTGTACGGCGGCGAGCGCGTCGTCGTCACACGGCACGGAAAGCCGCTGGTCGCCCTCGTCTCGGCCGCCGACCTCGAACAGCTCGAGGGGCTCCAGGGACCCGCCGAGGACCAGGTGATCAGCGCGGTCTCGACCGTGCGGGAGGTCGCGTCCGCTCCTCGCGAACAGCAGCGGTTCGGCATCGCCGCCCACCACCGGGGCGCCGGGCCGTCGTAGAGAGGGCCGTCGTGGCGAGGTGCCTCGGCAACGCGTGAACCCCGGCCGCTGGGCCGGGGTCCGGTGGAGCCGATTCTTCAGCCGGCCGGCGCGGGCGCGGGCTCCGCAGAGGTGGAAGCCGTGGGCTTCGTCCGCTGCTTCAGGGCGTTCCCCAGCATGACCGCGCCCAGCCCCAGCACCGCCCACCAGGCGAGCGTCAGGGCGGGTCCGGTGGCCGCCGCCCCGTCGAAGAAGGACACCGGGCGCAGCAGGGTCGCGCTCGCGCCCGGCGGCAGCCACTGGCCGGTCGTGCCCACCGGGTCGGGCAGCAGTTGCGGGGCCGACGCCGCTGCCGAGAACGGGTTGCCGAGGAACATCACCAGGAAGGCGACGGCACCGATCCCCGCCGGACCGACCAGGGCGGCGAGACCCGCCACGGCGGCGCTCACCGCCAGCGTAGCGAGACCGAGCGTGCCGGCCTCCGCCCACCAGTTGCCGGTGAGGGCGCCGAGCCGGCTGTGCCCGAGCGCGGCCGCGACGACCCCCACCAGGGCGGCGGCGACGGCCCGGAATCCGCGCAGTCCGAGCAGGGTCACGACCGCGCCCGCCACCAGACCGGCCGGCGCCAGCGGGAGCACGGACGAGCTCAGGGCCGCGCCCCTCGGGTCGTACGCGGGGGTGCGCCGCCGTCAGACCCTCGACGGCGCCACCCTCTGCTTCGCCCGCAACGGCTTCCACGCCACGTCCGTGCAGGACGTGCTGAAGGAGGTCGATCTGTCCGCCGGGGCGGTGTACCGCTATTTCAGCGGCAAGGAGGAGCTGATACGCGCGCGGATCGTCGGGGAGTACCAGGACGCCGGGATGATGCGCGCGGACATGCCCCCGGAGCAGGTGGCCCGGACAATGATGGCGGCCGCGATGGGCTTCATCGCGCAGCAGGCCCTGTTCGGGCCGACCCCCGCCGACGATCTTGCGGCGGGTCTACGGGCGTTGATGAGCATGGGGGACGACGCCGGAACGCGCTGAGGGGCAGGCCCGCCCGCCCTCCGCCGGGCCGGCGGGGCGAGCACAGGGCCGCGCTGATGGATCACGGCTCGGTTAACGTGCCTGAAACCGGATCCAACTAGCCTGCGGGTCCACGCCACCAGGGACTTTGCCCGGGGCTGAGGCAACCGGACCCCGCACGGTCCGGAGCGAGGACTGTGAGGTGGGACGTGCAACTGACCCCGCACGAGCAAGAACGGCTGCTGATCCACGTGGCGGCCGACGTCGCCGAGAAGCGCCGGGCCCGCGGGCTCAAGCTGAACCACCCCGAGGCGGTCGCGCTCATCACCTCGCACATCCTCGAGGGCGCACGTGACGGCCGTACCGTCGCCGAACTCATGGCCTCCGGGCGGACCCTGCTGACCCGCGACGACGTCATGGAGGGCATCCCCGAGATGATCCACGACGTGCAGGTCGAGGCCACCTTCCCGGACGGCACCAAGCTCGTCACCGTCCACGACCCGATCGTCTGAGGGGCCCCGATGATCCCCGGAGAGATCCTCTTCGCCGACGGCCCGATTGCCTACAACGAGGGCCGTGAGGTCACCCGTCTGACCGTCCTCAACGCCGCCGACCGGCCCGTCCAGGTCGGCTCCCACTACCACTTCGCCGAGACCAACCCCGGCCTGGAGTTCGACCGGGCCGCAGCCCGCGGCAAGCGGCTGAACGTCGCCGCCGGCACCGCCGTGCGCTTCGAGCCCGGCATCCCGGTCGACGTGGAACTCGTCCCGCTCGCCGGCGCCCGTGTGGTGCCGGGGCTGCGCGGGGAGACCGGAGGTGCCCTCGATGCCTGAGATCTCTCGTGCCGCCTACGCGGACCTGTTCGGCCCCACCACCGGCGACCGCATCCGGCTCGCCGACACCGACCTGCTGATCGAGGTCGAGGAGGATCGTTCCGGCGGCCCCGGGCTCGCCGGTGACGAGGCCGTGTTCGGCGGCGGCAAGGTCATCCGCGAGTCGATGGGCCAGTCGCGGGCCACCCGCGCGGAAGGCACCCCCGACACCGTCATCACCGGCGCGGTCGTCGTCGACCACTGGGGTGTCGTCAAGGCCGACGTCGGCATCCGCGACGGCCGCATCACCGGGATCGGCAAGGCGGGCAACCCCGACACCATGGACGGGATCCACCCGGACCTGGTGATCGGCCCCGAGACCGAGGTCATCGCGGGCAACGGGCGGATCCTGACCGCGGGCGCCATCGACGCGCACGTCCACTTCATCTGCCCGCAGATCGCCGAGGAGGCGCTGGCGTCCGGCGTGACCACCCTGGTGGGCGGCGGAACCGGCCCCGCCGAGGGGTCCAAGGCCACGACCGTCACCCCCGGCCCCTGGCATCTCGCCCGGATGCTGGAGGCGATGGAGCAGTACCCGCTCAACATCGGCTTCCTCGGCAAGGGCAACACCGTCTCCCACGAGGCGATGCTGTCGCAGATCCGCGGGGGCGCGCTCGGCCTCAAGCTGCACGAGGACTGGGGCTCGACCCCGGCCGTCATCGACGCCTCGCTGACCGTCGCCGACCGCACCGGCATCCAGGTCGCCATCCACACCGACACCCTCAACGAGGCCGGTTTCGTGGGCGACACGCTCGCCGCGATCGGCGGCCGGGGCATCCACGCCTATCACACCGAGGGCGCGGGCGGCGGTCACGCGCCGGACATCATGACCGTGGTCTCCCAGCCGCACGTGCTGCCCAGCTCCACCAACCCGACCCGGCCCTTCACCGTCAACACCGCCGAGGAACACCTCGACATGCTGATGGTCTGCCACCACCTCAACGCGGCCGTCCCGGAGGACCTGGCCTTCGCCGAGTCCCGCATCCGCCCCACGACCATCGGCGCCGAGGACATCCTGCACGACCTGGGCGCCATCTCGATCATCTCCTCCGACGCCCAGGCCATGGGCCGGGTCGGCGAGGTCGTCATGCGGACCTGGCAGACCGCGCACGTCATGAAGCGGCGCCGGGGCGCCCTGCCGGGCGACGGCCGGGCGGACAACCATCGCGTACGGCGCTATGTCGCCAAGTACACGATCAACCCCGCCGTCGCCCAGGGGCTCGCGCACGAGGTGGGCTCGGTCGAGACGGGCAAGCTGGCCGACCTGGTGCTGTGGGAGCCGGCGTTCTTCGGCGTCAAGCCCCATCTCGTGCTGAAGGGCGGCCAGATCGCCTATGCGCAGATGGGCGACGCCAACGCGTCCATCCCCACCCCGCAGCCGATCCTGCCCCGGCCGATGTACGGGGCGATCGGCCGGGCGCCGGCCTCGAACTCCTTCAACTTCGTGGCACCGCTCGCCATCGAGGACGGACTGCCGGAGCGGCTCCAGCTCGGCAAGCGGTTCGTGGCGATCGAGTCGACGCGCGGGGTCACCAAGGCCGACATGCGCGAGAACGACGCCCGGCCCGACGTCCGGGTCGACCCCGACAGCTTCGCCGTGCACATCGACGGCGAACTCGTCGAGGCCACCCCGGCTGCCGAACTGCCCATGGCCCAGCGCTACTTCCTCTTCTGATGGCGGGGTTGTGATGTCACGGGCCGCACTGCTCGTCCTGGCCGACGGCCGCTTCCCCGCCGGGGGCCACGCGCACTCCGGCGGGGCGGAGGCGGCGGTCAAGGCGGGTCGGATCACGGACGCGGAGAGCCTGGAGGCGTTCTGCCGGGGGCGGCTGCACGCGGCGGGCCTGGTGTCGGCGGCGCTGGCCGCGGCTGCCGTACTCGGCGTGCCGCCGCGGGAGTTGGACGCGGCGGCGGACGCGCGCACCCCGTCCCCCGCGCTGCGGCTCGCCGCCCGCAAACTGGGCCGACAGCTGACGAGGGCGGCCCGCGCGACCTGGCCGTCCGCCGAACTCGACGCGTTGGCAGCGGAGTTCCCCAAGGGCGCCCACCAGCCGGTCGTGCTGGGCCTGGCGGCTCGCGCGGCGGGCCTGGAGGCCGTGGACGCGGCGTACTGCGCGGTGTACGAGAGCGTCAGTGGGCCTGCCTCAGCGACGGTCAGGCTCCTGAGCCTGGACCCCTTCGACGCGACGGCCGTACTGGCAAGGCTGGCACCGGAGCTGGACCGCGTGGCGGACAGGGCTGTGGAAGCCGCCCGCAGAGCCGTCGGCGAGGGGGCCGACGTCTTGCCCGCAGCCTCGGCACCGCTGCTGGAAATCGGAGCGGAGCTGCACGCGGCGTGGCCAGTGCGCCTCTTCGCCTCCTGAGAGGCGCCCAGATGACCAAGTCAGGGGCGCGGGGAACTGCGCGACCAGCCCCCACTCACCTGCACCCGACCACGAACCAAAGGAGCCGTACATGCACTTGGACCACCACCACAACGGCCCCGCCGCAGTAAGCGCCGACGCCCACCGCAAGGACGGCTCCCACCGCGCCCTGCGCATCGGCCTCGGCGGCCCCGTCGGCTCCGGCAAGACCGCCACCGTCGCCGCCCTCTGCCGCGCCCTGCGCGACGAGCTGTCCCTCGCCGTCGTGACCAACGACATCTACACCCGCGAGGACGCCGAGTTCCTCCTCCGGGAAGCCGTCCTGCCTCCCGAGCGCATCACCGCCGTGGAGACCGGCGCCTGCCCCCACACCGCGATCCGCGACGACATCTCCGCCAACCTGGAGGCCGTCGAGGACCTGGAGGACGAGGTCGGCCCCCTGGACCTGATCCTCGTGGAGAGCGGCGGCGACAACCTCACCGCCACCTTCTCCAAGGGCCTGGTCGACGCCCAGATCTTCGTCATCGACGTGGCCGGCGGGGACGACATCCCCAGGAAGGGCGGCCCCGGCGTCACCACCGCCGACCTGCTCATCGTCAACAAGACCGATCTCGCCCCGTACGTCGGCTCCGACCTCGCGCGGATGGCCGCCGACGCCAAGGCCCAGCGCGCCGAACTCCCGGTCGTCCTCCAGTCCCTGCGGAGCGAGACCGGCGTCAAGGACACCGCCGCCTGGGTCCGGTCGCAGCTCGCCGCATGGACGGCGGCGTGACCACGGCCCTGACCGGAGTGCGGGCCACCGCACGCCTGGTCGCCCGGGACGACGGGCGCGGCGGCACCGCCCTGCCCGTACTGGAGAGCGACGGCCCGCTGGCCCTGCGGCGCACCCGGGGGAGCGGCGCCGAGGCACGGGTCATGCTGGTCGGCGCGATGAGCGGCCCCCTCGGCGGCGACCACTTCACCGTGCGGGCCGAGGTCCAGGAGGGCGCCAGGCTGCACGTCGGTTCGGCCGCCGCCACCATCGCCCTGCCGGGACAGACCAAGGGCGAGGCGCACTACGACGTACGGCTCACCGTCTCCGAGGAAGCCGAACTGCACTGGCTGCCCGAGCAGTTGATCTCCGCGGGCGGCAGCGACCTGTACGTCACCACGCGCGTCGACCTCGTGAGGACCAGCCGGTTCGTGCTGCGCGAGGAGCAGGTCCTCGGACGGGTGGGGGAGGAGCCCGGGCGGCTGTGCAGCCGGCTCGTGCTGCGGATCGCCGACCGGACCGTGCTGGACCAGGAACTCACCTGCGGACCGGGCGCCCCGGGCGGCTGGGACGGACCCGCCGTGCTCGGGGGACACCGGGCCGTGGGTCAACTCCTCATCGCCCGACCGGAGTTCGCGGAGTACCCCGTGGAGGCGCGACAGCTCGCCGAACACGCCGTGGTCGTCCCGCTCGCCGGGCCCGCCGCACTCGTCAGCGCCCTCGCCCCCGACGCGCTGCGGCTGCGCCGGGTGCTGGACGAGGCGTTGGCTGTCCTGAGTGCGTAGTTCGCCCAGCGAACGACCCCATCCGGTTATCGGATTGGCAAAGAAGAGTCACGCCCCTCTGTTCACAGAGTCTCCATAGCAAGGAGGATCCCCCGTACGCATTCGAAACGATGTACGGGGAGGGATCCCTCTTGAGGGAGACGCGACCGAAGTGGCGGACGACCGCGCTCGGTTCTGCCGGAGTGCTCATCACGGCCACACTCATATCCGGTGCCGTCGCGGCACCCGCGTCCGGCGCCAACACGTACGACGGCGGCGGCCGGCACGGCAAGGACCGGGAGACCGTCGGCGCCGAGATCGCCGCGGCCCGGGCCGCGAAGGCCGGCGTCGACTGGGCGGACTGCCCGGCCGACTGGGGGATCGCCAAGCCGGTCCAGTGCGGCTGGGTCAGCGTCCCGCTGGACTACGCCAAGCCGAACGGCAAGCAGATCAAGCTCGCCGTCGACCGCATCGGCAACACCGGCACCCCGGCGGAGCGCCAGGGCGCCCTCGTCTACAACCCGGGCGGACCCGGCGGCTCGGGCATGCGCTTCCCGCTCCGTGTCGTCAACAAGAACCCGATCTGGGCCAACGTCTCCAAGGCGTACGACTTCGTGGGCTTCGACCCGCGCGGCGTCGGCCACTCCGCGCCCATCTCCTGCATCGACCCGCAGGAGTTCGTGAAGGCGCCCAAGGCCGACCCGGTCCCGGACTCCGAGGCCGACAAGCTGGCCCAGCGCAAGCTGGCCCGCGAGTACGCCGAGGGCTGCGCCGAGCGCACCGGCAAGGCGATGCTCCAGCAGATGACCACGCCCAACACCGTGCGCGACCTGGACGTCATCCGCGCCGCGCTCGGCGAGAAGAAGCTCAACTACCTGGGCGTCTCCTACGGCACCTACATCGGCGCCGTCTACGGCACCATGTACCCGAGCCACGTGCGCCGCATGGTCGTCGACAGCGTCGTGAACCCCTCCCGCGAGAAGATCTGGTACGAGGCCAACCTCGACCAGGACATCGCCTTCGAGGGCCGCTGGAAGGACTGGGAGGACTGGGTCGCCGCCAACGACGACACCTTCCACCTCGGCACCACCCGGGCCGCGGTCGAGGCCAAGTGGCTCGGACTGCGCGCCACCGCCAAGAAGAACCCCATCGGCGGGGTCGTCGGCCCGGCCGAGCTGATCAGCTTCTTCCAGAGCGCCCCGTACTACGACTCCTCATGGGTGCCGGTCGCCACGGTGTTCGGCAAGTACGTCGCCGGCGACACGCAGGCGCTGGTCGACGCGGCGGCCCCGGACCCGACCGACACGGCGGGCAACATCTCCTCGGAGAACGGCAACGCCGTCTACACGGCCGTCGAGTGCACCGACGCCAAGTGGCCCACCAGCTGGAAGAAGTGGGACCGCGACAACACCGCGCTCCACAAGCAGTACCCCTTCATGACCTGGGCCAACGCCTGGATGAACCTGCCCTGCGCCACCTGGCCGGTCAAGCAGCAGACTCCGGTGAGCGTCAGGACGGGCAAGGGCCTGCCGGGCGTGCTCATCGTGCAGTCCCAGCGTGACGCGGCCACCCCGTACGAGGGCGGCGTCGAACTGCACAAGCGCTTCAAGGGCTCCCGACTCATCACCGAGAAGGACGCGGGCTCCCACGGTGTGACCGGCCTGGTCAACCCGTGCATCAACCCGCGGGTGGACGCCTACCTGCTCAGCGGCAAGCTGGACACGGCCGACGTGACCTGCACCCCGCACGCCACGCCGAAGCCGTAACACCTGCGCAGGGGGACAAGGCGGCCGGTGCCACCCGGCCGCCTTTCCTCATGCGCCCGGCGAGTCGAGGTACGCGTCCTCCGCCGCGTAGTCGAAGAGATCGCCGTACGTCTGGAACATCCTCGGATACGCCTCCCGCCAGTCCCCTCCGGCGAGGCGCTGCTCGATCCACGCGACGGTCTCCGGGAGCCGGTCGGCGTACCGTGCCACCACCGGGTGGTAGCCCAACTCCCGTTCCGCGGCCGACATGTCGAAGACGACCGGCACCGGTACCGACCACGGAGTGTCCCCCACGGTCGGCGACGGCGGCGGCCCTTCGATCAGCACGGTCTCCGGCTCGACGCCCATCACGGAGTCGATCGCGGCGGCGATCTCCGCCACCGTCGGGGCGTCCGGGTCCACGGCGTTCAGGGCCCTGCTGCCGGGCCGGGCGGCGGCGAGCCGGACCAGTTCGGCGATGTTGTGGACATTCGCCGGGTGGAAGCGGCTCCGGCCGCCGTACGGCAGCAGGCGCCGTGGCCGCCCGTCGAGGTTGCGCTTGACGAAGTACAGCTCGCGCGGGGTCCGGCAGTGCGGTCCGTGGATCGCCCCGGCGCGCAGCAGCGTGGTGGGCAACCGGTCGCCCGCGGCGAGGAGTTCACGCTCCAGGGCGGCCTTGCGGGTGCTGTACGACGACTCGCCCGGGGCGACCGTCCGCTGCTCCTCGCCGGTGGGCACCGGGTACTCGGGGAAGCCGTCCGGCTCCGCCTGGGTGTCGAAGCTGCGGCCCTTGTCGTCCTCGTACACCGAGACGCTGGAGACCACCACGGCGGAGCCCACCCGGTCGGCCAGCGACACCAACTGCCGTGCGTGCTCCGGCCCGTAGGCCACCACGTCCACCAGGACCTCGCAGCCCTCGCCCACCGCGGCGGCCAGCGCCGAGTCGTCCGCCCGGTCGGCCCGCGCGGTACGCACCTCGGCGGGCCAGCTCTCGTCCCGCGCGCCGCCCCGCGAGACGGCGGTCACCTCCCAGCCGTCGCGGGCCAGCGCGCCCACGGCCGCCCGCCCGATCTGTCCGGTCGCCCCGATCACCACAGCACGTCGTGTCATGCCGTGACCCTACGGTCGGAGGCCGGACGGGCACAGGCGGCTCTGCCGACAGCAGAGGTCAAAGCGCTCTGCCGCGAGCAGGGGTTGACTCGGTCAACTGAGCGGCAGGCGCGGGAACTTGCGCTCCTTGGCGGCAGCGGCCTCCGCCGCCTTCACCACGGCCGCGTACTCGTCGACGTACTCCTGGTCGGACAGCTTCAGGATGGCGTACATGATCTCGTCGGTGATCGCCCGCAGGATCGCCTTCTCGTTCTCCATCCCGGCATAGCGGGAGAAGTCGAGGGGCTTGCCGAAGCGGATCACCACGGGGTGGATGTTGGGGATGACCTTGCCGGGCGGCTGGGCCTCGAAGGTGCCGATCATCGCGCAGGGGATCACCGGCACCTGGGCCCTGAGGGCCATCACCGCGACGCCGACCTTGCCCTTGTAGAGGCGGCCGTCATGGGAGCGGGTGCCCTCCGGGTAGATGCCCAGCAGCTCGTCCTTGCGCAGCACGCCGAGGCCCTCGCGGATGGCGGCCTGCCCCGCCTCCTTGCCGGAACGGTCGACCGGGATCTGTCCGGCACTGCGGAAGAAGAACGCGGTCAGCCGGCCCTTGATGCCGGGGCCGGTGAAGTACTCGGCCTTCGCCAGGAAGGTGATGCGGCGCTTGAGCACGGCGGGCATCAGGAAGTGGTCGGAGAAGGACAGGTGGTTGCCGGCCACGATGGCCGCACCCGAGTCCGGGATGTGCTCCAGGCCCTCTATTCGAGGCCGGAAGACCAGTCTCAGCAACGGCCCCAACAGCACATATTTGAGCAGGTAGTAGAACAAGAGGGGGCGCTCCTCGGTCGGGCGGACGGGCTCAACTCCGCGTTCTGGCTGGTCAACCGGCGTGAGATGGGGCTGTCAGTGTAGGCGCAGGCGGCGGGACCCGGAACAGCCCCGACCGCCGCTCCAGCTTGATCCCCTCGCGCGGCCGACGGCAACTCGACGAGCACGGGTGACGCGATACGCGCCACAGGCAGGCCGGGGACTCCCTCTTGCCTTCCATCGTGTGCCCCGGTCCGGCGAGGCCACGGCAGCACTTCGCCTCACCCGCCCTCACAACCGCACGATCACCAGCGCCGTGTCGTCCGTCGCGCCGCTGGTGGGCAGGAGTTCCGCGAGGACGGCGTCGGCCAGGGTCTCGGGGTCCTCCTCGCGGTGGCGGGTGAGGGAGTCGGCGAGGCGGGCGAGGCCGATGTCGACGTCCTCCTGGCGGCGCTCGACGAGACCGTCGGTGTAGAGGGCGAGCGTCGCGCCCGCGCTGAAGGTGGTGGTCGCCTGCGGCCGGGGGATCGGGTCCGGCCGGGCGTCCAGCGGCGGGTCGGTGGCCTTGTCGAGGCACTCCACCCGGCCGTCGGCGTGCACCAGCATCGGCGGCGGATGTCCGGCACTGCTGTAGGTGATCGTGCCGCGCTCGAAGTCGATGAACGTGGTGACCGCGGTCGCCGACTCGGCGCCCTCGACCACATTCGCGTACCGGCCCAGCACGTCCAGCGCCTGCGCCGGCCCCTCGGCCACCCGCGAGGCCGCGCTCAGCGCGCTCCGCAGCTGACCCATGACACAGGCCGCTCCGAGCCCGTGGCCCACCACGTCGCCCACGGAGACACCGACACCGCGCCCGCCCACCAGGTCGACCAGGTCGTACCAGTCCCCGCAGACGTTGAGCGCGCCGACCGCCGGCCGGTAGCGGACGGCCGCCCGGTCGTGCAGCGACTGCCGGCTGACCGGCAGCATCGCCTCCTGGAGGGCCAGCGCGACCTCACGCTCACGCGCGTGTGCCTGCCGCAGCCGCTCGTTGAACTCCTGGAGTTCACGGGCCCGGGTGTACAGCTCCGCCTCCAGGACCCGGGCCCGGCTGCCGCGCGGGCCGCCGCGGGCGCGCATCAGCTCGGTGACCTCCTCCACCCGGTGCACCACCAGCGCGACCTTGCCGTCCGGGCCGAGCACCGGGGCGTTGACGGGGCTCCAGTACCGCACCTGCCACTCGCCGGGCCGCTCGGGGTTCTCCACGTCGTAGCGCTGGAGCGCCATGGCGTCGCGCTCGCCGGTGTCGAGGACCCGCCGGAGCGAGGCGGCCAGGTTGCGCATGCCGGTCGCGGCCCGGTCGTTCGGGTTGTCCGGGAAGACGTCGAAGAAGTAACGGCCCACGATCTCCTCGCGCCGTCGGCCGGACACGCTGAGGAACTCCTCGTTGACGTCGGCGAACACCAGGTCCGGTGTGACCAGCGCGACCACGCCGGGGAGCGCCTGGAACACCGCCGCGTAGTCGATGGATGTGTCGCTCATTGCAGCCGCCTCGCCGCCGGGGTGACCCATTTTCCCACGATATGAGGGTTTCCAGGGATGGGCCGCAGGGATGGATCGCAGGGAGGGTCGTAGGTACGGATGCGGTGTCCGGAGCTCAGGCGCCGGGTTCCCGCAGGGACTGCTCGGCCCAGATGACCTTCCCCTCGGGCACGAACCGGGTGCCCCAGCGCTGGGCGAACTGGGAGACCAGGAGCAGCCCCCGGCCGCCCTCGTCGGTGGTCCGCGGATGGCGCAGGTGGGGCGCGGTGGAGCCGCTGTCCAGCACTTCGCACATCAGGGTGCGCGCCCGGATCAGACGCAGCCGGATCGGTCCGACGGCGTGCCGGATGGCGTTGGTGACGAGTTCACTGACGACCAGTTCCGTGGTGAACGCGAACTCCTCGAGCCCCCACTCCGTCAGCTGCCGGGACGCCGCCTTGCGGGCCTCGGCGACCTGCGCCGGGTCCACGGGCACGTCCCAGTCGGCGACCTGTTCGGGCCCCAGCAGCCGGGTGCGGGCCAGGAGCAGGGCCAAGTCGTCGTGCGGCTGGTCGGGGGCCAGGGAGTCGACGACGGCCCGGCAGCGCAGGTCGAGCGTGTCGGCCGACCGCTCCAGGGCCTCGCGCAACCGCTCCCGGCCGGCTTCGAGCGACCTGCCCTCACTGTGGGCGAGCAGCCCGTCGGTGTGCAGCGCGAGCGTGCTGCCCGGGGCCAGGGCCAGCTCCACGGACTCGAAGGGCGGGCCCCCGACGCCGAGGGACGGCCCCTGAGGCAGGTCCACGAAGGCGACCGTGCCGTCGGGCAGGATCACGGCGGGCGCGGGATGCCCGGCGGCGGCCATCGCGCACTGCCCGTCGACGGGGTCGTAGACGACGTACACACACCCGGACCCCACCGCCTGAGCACTGTCGGACTCGTCCGGCGGGTCGTCGGGGGCGGCCAGGGACCGCGAGTTGCCGGGGGCCGGTGGGTCAGCGGGGGTATCGGAGCTGCCGGGAGCTCGCGCGCCTCCGGGCGCGGCCTCCGAGCCTCCCGCCAGCCCCGAGCCGTCCGCTGTCCGCGAGCCTCCCGAGAGCCCCGAGCCGTCTGCTGTCCGCGATCCTCCGGAGAGCCCCGAGCCGTCTGCTGTCCGCGATCCTCCGGAGAGCCCCGAGCCGTCCGCTGTCCCTGACCCTTCCGAGAGCCTCGAGCCGTCCGCTGTCCCTGACCCTTCCGAGAGCCCCGAGCCGTCCGGCGTCCCCGATCCTCCCGCAGCCCCGCACCCCTCTCCGCCCCCCGAGCCCCCCGCACCCTCAGGACCTGCCCCCTCCTCCCGCGCCGCCCGGGCCACCAGGTCGTCCAGGTGGCCCAGCACCTCCTCCGGCGGGAGATCCAGGGCCGCCAACGTCCGTACCGCGGTCCGCAGCCGGCCCATCGCCGCCGCGGCAGCGATTCCGTGGCCGGGGACCTCGCCGACCACGAGGGCGACCCGTGCGCCGGACAGCGGGATCAGGTCGTACCAGTCCCCGCCGAGGCCGGTCAGCTCGTCGGCCGGCCGGTAGCAGGCGGTCACCTCCACGGCGTCCTGCTCGGGCAGCCGGTGCGGGAGCAGACTTCGCTGGAGGACGAGCGCCGCCTGACGCTCGCGGGTGTAGCGCCGGGCGTTGTCCACACAGACGGCGGCCCGGGATACGAGGTCCTCGGCGAGGTTGAGATCGTCCTCGTCGAAAGGCTCCTGGCGACGCCGGCGGAAGAAGGTGGTGACGCCGAGCGTGGCACCCCGCGCGCGGATCGGCACGACCATCACGCTGTGCAGCCCCAGCTCCAGGAAAGTGGCTGTGCGACCGCCGGGTATGTCGGTGGCCCACTCCGCAGCGAGCGGGTCGAGCCGCTCCTCCCGCAAGGACGTGCCCTCGGCGAGACAGCGCAGCGGGGGTGTGCCGGGCAGATAGGCGGCCACCTCGCCCACCGCGACGACCGCCTCCGGCACCCCCTCGTTCACCGACTGCTGCCCGGCCCGCACCAGCGGCACCTGCTTGGTGGGCTCCGCTCCCCGCAGCACGGGCTCCAGCAGGTCCACGGTGATGTAGTCGGCCAGTGCCGGCACGGCCACGTCGGCCAGCTCCTGCGCGGTCTGCCGGATGTCCAGACCGCGCCCGATGTGCTCACCCGCCCGGTCGAGCAGGGCAAGACGCTGCCGCGCGCGGTGCCGCTCGGTGATGTCGACGACCGTGTAGTAGACGCCCATCGGCTTGCCCTGGTCGTCGTCGATCCGGGTGAACGACATGGTGTGCGCGGTCTCCCGGTGCGGGGCGGCACGGACCCGGCCGACATGCTCGTACTCCACGACCGGCTCCCCGGTCTCCAGCACCCGCCGCATCTGCGCCTCGATCGCCTCCGCGTCCAGGCCCGGCTGGATCTCCCCGAACCGCAGCCCCAGCCGCTCGGGCGCCGGAGCGCTGCCGAACTGCTCCAGGGCCGGGTTGGACCACACACAGCGCAGGTCGGTGTCGACGATCGCGATGCCGATGGGGGAGCGGGTGACCATCTGCTCCAGCACCGGGCGGCTCATGTCCCAGCCGGGCGCCTCGGCCAGCTCGGACAGCAGGACGAGCCAGCGGGCGGTGCCGTCCGTGTCGGCCGAGGTGACGCGCACCATCAGCCGCGCGGTCCCGCCCCCCTTGCGTACGGCGGTCAGCAACCCCGCCCAGCCGCCGTCGGCGCGGCAGCGCTGGGCGAGCTCGGGCACGCGGCCGGCGTCCTCGGCGGTGAGCAGAGCGGCGGCGGTCATCCCCACGGCCTCCGAGGCGCCGTAGTCCAGCAGGCGTTCCGCGTCCCTCGTCCAGCCGGTGACGATTCCGTGGGCGTCGAGCAGCAATGGCGCGGCATCGGCCACGTCGAACCGGTGCCGCGCGGTGTCATGCCCTTTGTGAGCGCCCACGGACGACCTCTCTGTCGCTGAGAGTGGTCTATCACCTCTTCGTCACATCTTCACCCGGTGAGGTGGGAGTGCGCCTACGGGGGAGGGCGGTGTGGTGGGGGCGCGGGTGCGGGCCGGTGGGGCCTTTCGCGCACCCCCGCGCCCCTCAGGCGTGTCAGCGCCTGAGCACCTTTTCCAGGACCCCGAGTGCCGACTCCAACTCCTCCGCCGTGATCGTCAGCGGGGGTGCCAGGCGGATCGTCGAGCCGTGGGTGTCCTTGACCAGGACTCCCTCGTGCATGAGCAGCTTGCTGACCTCACGGCCGGTGCCGATCTCCGGGTCGATGTCCACGCCCGCCCACAGGCCTCGGGCGCGGAAGCCGACCACGCCCTTGCCGACCAGGCCGGTCAGACCGTCCCGCAGGACCGCCCCGAGCTCCGCCGCCCGGCTCTGGAACTCGCCCGTCTCCAGGAGTTCCACCACCGCCGTGCCGACCGCCGCCGCGAGCGGGTTGCCGCCGAAAGTCGAGCCGTGCTCGCCCGGGCGCAGGACGCCGAGCACGTCCCGGCGGGCGACCACCGCCGAGACCGGGACGATGCCGCCGCCCAGCGCCTTGCCGAGCAGCAGCACGTCCGGGACCACCCCTTCGTGCTCGACCGCGAGGGTGCGGCCGGTGCGGCCGAGGCCCGACTGGATCTCGTCCGCGATGAACAAGCAGCCCTTGCGACGGGTCAGCTCGCGCACCCCGCTCAGATAGCCGTCGTCGGGAACGACCACGCCCGCCTCGCCCTGGATGGGCTCCAGGAGCACCGCGGCCGTCGTCTCGTCGACCGCCTCCTCCAGCGCCGCCAGGTCGTTGTACGGCACGATCCGGAAGCCCGGTGTGAAGGGACCGAAGCCCGCCCGCGCGGTCTCGTCCGTGGAGAACGACACGATCGTCGTCGTACGGCCGTGGAAGTTCTCGGCGGCCACCACGATCGTGGCCCGGTCGGCGGGGACGCCCTTGACCTCGTACGCCCACTTGCGGGCCACCTTGATGCCGCTCTCCACCGCCTCCGCGCCGGTGTTCATCGGCAGCACCATGTCCAGGCCGGTCAGCGCAGCCAGGCGTTCCGCGAACTCGGCGAGCCGGTCGTTGTGGAAGGCGCGGGAGGTGAGGGTCAGCCGGTCCAGCTGCGCGTGCGCCGCCTCGATGAGCGCCGGGTGGCGGTGGCCGAAGTTGAGGGCGGAGTAACCGGCCAGCATGTCCAGGTAGCGGCGGCCCTCGACGTCCTCGACCCAGGTGCCCTCGGCACGGGCGACGACCACGGGCAGCGGGTGGTAGTTGTGCGCGAGGACCGGTTCCTCGGCGCGGATGAGATCGGCGGAGGAACGCGTGCTTACGGGTGCGGTCATGAGCGGATCTCCTGGGTGCAGCACTTGATGCCGCCGCCGGCCTTGTGGAGCTCGGAGAGGTCGACGGGGACGGGGACGTAGCCGTGCTCGTCGAGACGCACGGCGAGGGCCTCGGCCTGTGGGGCGATGAAGACGTGCCGGCCGTCGGACACGGAGTTCAGCCCGAACGCCATCGCGTCGTCGCGGGTCGCGAGCACCGCGTCCGGGTACAGCCGCTCGAGTACCGCGCGACTGCCCGCCGAAAAGGCCTCCGGGTAGTAGACGATGTTGTTGCCCACCGCCGAGTCGTCGAGCACGAACAGTGCCGTGTCCAGGTGGTAGAAGTGCGGGTCCACCAGGGTCAGGCTGATCACCGGGTGGCCGAAGAACTCCTGCACCTCGCGGTGGGCCTCCCGGGTGGTCCGGAAACCGGTCCCGGCCAGCACGTACCGGCCGGTCCAGACGAGGTCGCCCTCGCCCTCGCAGACCGACAGGGGGCGCCGGACGTCGTAGCCGGCGCTCTTGAACCACAGGTCGTAGTGCGTGGACTCGGGGCGCCGCTCGGGCGCGTGGAAGAGCGAGCCGAAGACGCGGCCGCCGACGACGACCGCCGAGTTCGCGGCGAAGACCATGTCCGGGAGCCCGGGGACCGGCTCCACCGCGTCGATCTGGTGCCCGTGGGCCTCGTAGGCGCTGATCAGCGTCCGCCACTGCTCCTGCGCCAGGTCCACGTCGACGTGGGTGTCGGGATGCATCCAGGGGTTGATCGCGTACTGCACGGCGAAGTGTCTGGGTTCGCAGACCAGGAATCGCCGCGAGCGCGGCACACGGGAGTCGGACACAGAGGGGTTCCTCCGCTTCCTGCGCTGTCTACTGAGGGTTGACACCACGGTAGGAAGTGACCCGGGGGCCCGACAAGCAACAAGAATTGCGTGTCCGCGCAGGAATGCTGCGAATATCGCCGGTAAAACGCATGGCTGCTGCGTTTATCGGCTACGCCTCCGGTGCGGGCTGGCTCGCCCCCGCCTCGGGGCTTTCCGGGAGGAGATGGGACAGCACCATCACGCTGATCGTCTTCCGGATGAACGGCTCCACCCGGATGCGCTCCAGCACCTCCTCGAAGTGCTCCACGTCCCGCGCCCGCACATGCAGCAGCGCGTCCGCGCCGCCGGTCACCGTCATCGCCGCGGTGATCTCCGGATGGTTGCGGACCACCTCCGCGAGCCGCCTCGGCGGGGCCGCGCCCTCGCAGTACACCTCGACGTACGCCTCGGTGCGCCAGCCCAGCGCCGAGGGCCGCACCGTGGCCGTGAACCCGGTGATCACCCCGGTGTCCCGCAGCCGGTCCACGCGCCGCTTCACCGCCGTGGAGGACAGTCCGATCGCCGCACCGATCTCCGCGAAGGAGGTCCGCGCGTTCGCCATCAGCGCGGTGATGATCTTCCGGTCGAGCTCGTCGAACGCGGCGGTCCTGCTGTTCATGTCGGCACTGTATCCAGCGCGGGCGTCCACACCACCGCACGTGCCCAGTCGTACGAATTGCTCCTACACTCCGGGTTCATGCTGCGCGCCCTGGCTGTCGACGACGAACGCCCCTCGCTGGAGGAACTGCTCTACCTCCTCGGCGCCGATCCCCGGATCGGCAGTGTGGAAGGGGCCGGTGACGCCACCGAGGCGCTGCGCCGCATCAACCGCGCGCTGGAGTCCGGCCCGCACGGACCCGAGGCGATCGACGTCGTCTTCCTCGACATCAACATGCCGGGGCTCGACGGCCTCGACCTCGCCCGGCTGCTGACCGGCTTCGCCAAGCCGCCGCTGGTCGTGTTCGTCACCGCCCACGAGGACTTCGCCGTCCAGGCCTTCGACCTCAAGGCCGTCGACTACGTCCTCAAACCGGTCCGCAAGGAACGCCTCGCCGAAGCCGTCCGCCGTGCCGCCGAACGCCTCGACAGCGCGCCCCGCATCCCCGTGCACGAACCCGACCCGGACCACATACCCGTCGAACTCGGCGGGGTGACGCGGTTCGTGGCCGTCGACGACATCACCCACGTCGAGGCCCAGGGCGACTACGCCCGCCTCCACACCGACAAGGGCAGCCACCTCGTCCGCATCCCGCTGTCCACGCTGGAGGACCGCTGGCGCTCCCGCGGCTTCGTCCGCATCCACCGCCGCCACCTCGTCGCCCTGCGCCACGTCGGCGAACTCCGCCTGGACGCGGGCACGGTGAGCGTCCTCGTCGGCGGCGAGGAGCTCCAGGTCAGCCGCCGACACACCCGCGAACTGCGCGACCTGCTGATGAGGAGGCCCTAGCCGTGCCCCAGGACCCCGTCGAGCGGCGCGTCGTCGTCACCGGCCCGCCCCGCCGCAGCCGCCCCGCCTCCGGCTACTACCGGCCGCGCACCGAGATCGACGAACAGACCACCCTCGGCCACACCTACGTCCGCTCCCTGATGCGCACCCAACTGCGCGCCGCCCTGGCGGTGTTCGCCTTCCTGGCCCTGCTCGTCGGCCCGCTCCCGCTGCTCTTCGCGGCGATGCCCGACGCCCACCGCCTCGAATGGGCCGTCCTCGGCTTCGGCCTCTACGTCCCCCTGGTCCTGCTGGCCCGCTGGTACGTGCGGCGCGCGGAGCGCAACGAACGGGACTTCGTGCGCCTGGTCGAGGACCGATGAACTCCAGCCTGGTCGAGGACCGATGAATTCCAGCTACTCCGTACCGGCCGTCGCGCTCGTGGTGGTCGCCACGGTCCTCGTCGGCGCCTTCGGCCTGCGCATCTCCCGCACCACCTCCGACTTCTACGTCGCCTCCCGCACCGTCGGCCCCCGCCTCAACGCGGCCGCCATCAGCGGCGAGTACCTCTCCGCCGCCTCCTTCCTCGGCATCGCGGGCCTGGTCCTGGTCCAGGGCCCCGACATGCTCTGGTACCCGGTCGGCTACACCGCCGGCTACCTCGTCCTGCTCCTGTTCGTCGCCGCCCCCCTGCGCCGCTCCGGCGCCTACACCCTCCCCGACTTCGCCGAGGCCCGCCTCGCCTCCCAAGCCGTACGGCGGCTCGCGGGCGCCTTCGTCGTCGGCGTCGGCTGGCTCTACCTGCTGCCCCAACTCCACGGCGCCGGACTCACGTTGACCGTCCTCACCGGGGCACCCCAGTGGCTCGGCGGAGTCATCGTCGCCGCCGTCGTGGTCGCCACCGTCGCCGCGGGCGGCATGCGCAGCATCACCTTCGTGCAGGCCTTCCAGTACTGGCTCAAGTTCACCGCCCTGCTCGTCCCCGCCCTCTTCCTGATCCTCGCCTGGCAGGGCGACGGCGCCCCCAGCCACGCCTTCGAGGAACCGGCGACCTTCCGCGAACAGCGCGTGGTACGCGTCGACTCCACCCTCGATCTCAAACTCCAGCGCCCCCTGACCGTCACGGTCACCGGCACGGTCGACGGCCGCCCGCACGAGGACGACACGCTCCGACTCCCCGCCGGCACCCACCGCATCGACAAGGGCACCAGCTTCACCTTCGTCCGGGGCACCACCGTCCCGGCCGCCGACCGCGGTACCGGCGACGGCATGTCGACCTCGCTCGCCGCGGGCCGCGAGGACCGGCCCCTGTACGCCACGTACGGACTGATCCTCGCCACCTTCCTCGGCACCATGGGCCTGCCGCACGTCGTCGTCCGCTTCTACACCAGCCCGCACGGCGTCGCCGCCCGCCGCACCACGGTCGCCGTCCTCGGCCTGATCGGCTGCTTCTACCTGCTGCCCCCGGTCTACGGCGCCCTCGGCCGCCTGTACGCCCCCGAACTCACCCTCACCGGGGACGCCGACGCGGCCGTACTCCTCCTCCCGGAGCGGATGATCGGCGGCCTCGGCGGCGACCTGCTGGGCGCACTGGTGGCGGGCGGCGCCTTCGCCGCGTTCCTGTCCACGGCCTCCGGGCTCACCATGGCCGTGGCGGGCGTGCTCACCCAGGACGTCCTGCCCGCGCGCGGCGTACGGCACTTCAGACTCGGCACGGTCCTCGCGATGTGCGTCCCGCTGGCCGCGAGCGTCCTGGTCGGCGGACTGCCCGTCGCCGACGCGGTCGGCCTCGCCTTCGCCGTTTCCGCGTCCTCCTTCTGCCCCCTGCTCGTGCTCGGCATCTGGTGGCGGCGGCTCACCCCGCCCGGCGCCGCCGCGGGCATGCTGGTCGGCGGCGGCTCGGCTTTCCTCGCCGTGGCCGCGACCATGGCCGGTCTCCCCGCGAGGGGCCCGCTGCACGCCCTGCTCGCCTGGCCCGCGCTCTGGTCGGTGCCGCTCGGCTTCCTCACCATGGTGGTGGTCTCGCTGTCCACCGCGAGCCGGGTACCGGCGGGCACGGCGGCCATCCTGGCCCGCTTCCATCTGCCGGAGGAACTGCGGGCGGAGGTCAAGGCATGAGCGGATTCCTGGCAGGGCTGTGCGTGGCGATCCTCCCGCTGCTCGCGGCCGGCTTCTGGCTCGGCCGGCGCACGGCCGGCTCGCAGGCCCTCGGCGGTCTCGGCACCCCCGTCGAGCACGCCACCTTCGAGACCCTGCACACCGCCTCCCTGGCCGCGCCTCCGCTGCGGGCCGGGCTGACGGAGGAGACCGCCCGCAAGTCGGCCCGCCGCCTGCGCACCCTGCTCGGCACGGACGCGCTGTGCCTCAGCGACCAGAAACAGGTCCTGGTCTGGGACGGCGTCGGCGGTCACCACCGCACCGAGATCATGGAACGCCTCGCGGGCCCGCTGGAGACCGGCCGCGGCGAGGCCTTCCGGCTCGCGTGCGACACCCCGGACTGCCCGGTCCGCTGGGCGGTCGTGGCCCCCCTCACCGTCGACGACCGCGTCCACGGCGCCCTCGTCGCCTGCGCGCCCCGCGAGTCCGCCGTACTGGTCCGGGCCGCCGGAGAGGTGGCGCGCTGGGTCAGCGTCCAGCTGGAGTTGGCGGACCTGGACCAGTCCCGCACCCGCCTGATCGAGGCCGAGATCAAGGCACTTCGGGCCCAGATCTCCCCCCACTTCATCTTCAACTCGCTCGCCGTGATCGCGTCCTTCGTCCGCACCGACCCCGAGCGCGCACGCGAACTCCTCCTGGAGTTCGCCGACTTCACCCGCTACTCGTTCCGCAGGCACGGCGACTTCACCACCCTCGCCGACGAACTCCACGCCATCGACCACTACTTGGCGCTCGTGCGGGCACGCTTCGGCGACCGCCTCTCCGTGACCCTCCAGATCGCCCCGGAGGTGCTGCCGGTAGCCCTGCCCTTCCTGTGCCTCCAGCCCCTGGTGGAGAACGCCGTCAAGCACGGCCTGGAGGGCAAGACCGAGAAGTGCCACATCCAGATCACCGCCCAGGACGCGGGCGCCGAGGCCCTCGTGGTCATCGAGGACGACGGCGCCGGAATGGACCCGGTACTGCTCCGCCGTATTCTCGCCGGGGAGGTCAGCCCCTCGGGCGGCATCGGACTGTCCAACGTCGACGACCGGCTCCGCCAGGTGTACGGCGACTCCTACGGCCTCGTCATCGAGACCGCCCTGGGCGCGGGCATGAAGATCACCGCCCGGCTGCCCAAGTACCAGCCGGGCGTGCACTCGGCGGGCCGCCTCACGGGCGGCTGAGTCAACTGCGGGTGGCCACCATGCCGAGGGTGATCAGACCCAGCACGACCCAGCCGAACCACAGCCAGCCGTTGCTGCCCAGCGCCACCGTGTACGCCGTCACCACGACGAGACCGCCGACGGTGAGCACCCCCATCGTTCTGGTCGAGCCATCCGTGGAACCGGTACCGGGCATCGCGACACCTTCCTCAGGATTCGTCCCCCTCCATGGTGCCCCCGTTCTGCCTGCGGACGGTGCACACGACGAAATGAGTGCCGTTCTTCCAAGGGCCCTCACTCGTCCAGGACCCCGCCGTGTAGACCGACGGATCGAAGCCGTAGTCGCCCGGCGGCACCTCGCGCGCACACGCGGTGTCCGACTCGGTGCGCGCCTCGGGCAGGGTGACGTCGGGGGCCAATCGGGTGAATCCGAGCACCTGCTCGTCGTAGGAGCCCGCGCAGGAGACCAGCCGGGCGTCCCGGTTGGTGCGCACGTCCAGACAGTCCCTCCGCTGCATGGTCGCCGTGTCCGCGAACGCCGAACCCGGCGCGCGATGTGAGCCGATCGGCCCGTACACCGGCCCGTTCGCCCCCAGCACCAGACAGGCCGTGCGCCGTCCCGCGGCCGCGAACCCCTCGTCGGTCGGTACGACGGCCTGGCCGCGGACGTCCGCGAGCCTGTCCCGGATCTCCCGCGTCCGCTCCTCGCACTTCGCCGGCCCGGTCCGCCGCGCCTCCTCCGCCGAGCCCGCCGGCACGAACGCCATCACCTGGCCGTCCGGCGCCGTACCGCAGGTGGGGTCCAGCCGCAGCCGGGGTGTCCCGCGGAACCGCTGCGACCCCGGCCAGTCGGCGATCACGCAGTCACCGTCCCGCAGCGGTTTCGCGAGCCCGACGGCCTCGCCGTACGGCTGCCGGGTGCTCCGCTGTCCGCCACCGTCCCCGCCACCGCCCTCGCCCCCGCCTGGCGACGACCGGTCGGCCATGGCGTACCAGACCCCGCCCAGGGCCAGCAGCAGCCCCAGGCCGCAGGCGAGGAGGGCCCGCAGGGCGTGCGAACGTTCCCGCCGCCGACGGCCGCCCCGCGACGGCGGCGCCGCGGGGGGCGGCCGGTGTCCGTGCGGAGCCGGCCCGAACGGCGGCCCCTGCACCCCCGCCCAGGACGGCTGCGAACCGAGATCGGTCTGAGTCCGCGGATACGGCTCGGCCTGCGTCCGCGGATACGGCTCGGCCTGCGGCGCCACGACCGCCGACAGCGCGGCCTCCGCCTCCGCCGAGGACAGCCGCTGCCCGGGGTCCTTCGCGAGCAGAGCGTGCAGTACCGGACCGAGCGCGCCGGCGCGCACGGCGGGTCGTGGCTCCTCCATGACCACCGCGGTCACCTCGGCGAGATGCGACTCCCGCTCGAAGGGGGCCACGCCCTCCACGGCGTGGTACAGCGTGCAGCCCAGCGAGAACAGGTCGGCGGCCGGGGTGGGCGCCCCGCCCGTGGCCCGCTCCGGCGCCAGATAGCCCGCCGTCCCCACCAGCACGGACGCCAGCGTGTACCGGGTCTCCCCGGCGTCCGGCTGCACGGAGATGCCGTAGTCGGTGAGCAGGACGCGCCCGTACGGCGAACCCGCGCGGTCCGGAGCCAGCAGGATGTTCGCCGGTTTCACGTCCCGGTGCATCACGCCCCGCCGATGCCCGGCGGTCAGCGCGTCCAGCACGGCGAGGCCGACGCGGGCGCACTCCGCGGGGGCGAGCGGTCCGCGGGACGCGACCAGGTCACGGAGGTCCACGGCGTCGGCCACGTACTCCATGACGATCCACGGCAGCCCGTCGTGCTCCAGCACGTCGTGCACGGTCACCACGTGCGGGTGGCCGCGCAGCCCCGCCGCGTGCCGGGCCTCCGCGCGGGCCCGCGCCACCCGTGCCTCCCGCTCGTGGGCGGCCTCCACCGGGTCCCGGAACACGATCTCCTTGAGCGCGACCTCACAGGCGAGTCTCTGGTCGTGGGCGAGCCACACATGGCCCATGCCGCCGCTGCCGAGCGGGTTCAGCAGCAGATAACGGCCGGCGATGACCCGGCCCACTCCCGACGTCGGTGATCCTGAAGGCATCCGCTGGCTCTCCGGTTCCGCGCTGCTTCGGCTCTTGGGGTCTCCGGGCGCTACGTGGCGACGGTGGTGCTCGGTCCGTCGGTGACGGGTTCGCTGCTCGCGGGCTCACTGGTGGCCGGTTGCGAGGTGACGATGGGCGGTTCGCCCGTGACGGGCGCGCTGCTCGTGGCGGGAGGCGGCGGTGGCGGCGGGGGAGGAGGAGACGGGGGAGGCGGCGCGCTGCTGCTCACCGGGGCACCGGTGGACGTCGGGCTGCTCGACTTCTTCGGTGCGGGCGACGTCGAGCCGGGCACCGTGCTCGACGGCGGCGGGGTCGAGGACTGCCCCGGCGTGCCGCGCGACGAGGAGGGAGGTGCGGAGGAGGTGCCACCGGACCGGCCGCCGGACGAGGAGGGAGGTGCGGAGGAGGTGCCACCGGACCGGCCGCCGGACGAGGAGGGAGGTACGGAGGAGGCGTCGCCGGACCGGCCGCCGGACGAGGGCCCTGTGCTGGTGGGCGGTGTCCGTGGCCCGGACGGATGCGGCGGCGGGGGAGTCGTCGTGGGCCCGGTCGCCGGTGCGGTCCCCCCGCCGGAGGCGCTCCCGTTGCTCTCGGCCACGGTCAGCATCACGTAGTGCCCGAACGCCAGCTCGCTCCCCGCGGGCGGGTCCGTCGCCGTGACCCTCGCTCCGTCGGGCGGCGGCACCTGCCCGGCGTACCCGGCCGCGAGCCCGGCGTGGATCAGCTCCCGACCAGCCTGGGCGAAGGTCGTCCCGGCGAGTTCCGGTACGACGCGCGGCTCACCGGCGTCGAAGGTGGCGTCCCTCTCACCGGTCGTCCCGACCGGCCGGTCGATGCCGCGGGCAGGCTCATGAACGTCGATCAGAGCGATCCGTGCCAGCTTCCGCGGGGCGGGCCGCACGGCCACGACCGACTTCCGCTCGTATCCGGCCCACTTCTTGTTGCCGTCCTCGAACCGGACGGAAATCCGACTGGTGTCCCCCTTGAAGGGCCGCAGTGGATTTCCGCACGAGCATTTCACGGCCGGAATCCCTTGTTCATCGACGAGAATCGCGATTCCCGCCTGGAGCAAGGAGTCGTACGGGACGGCCTTTCCCTGCTTGTAGTCGTGGTTCTGGACGAGCGTGTCGTGACGCAGCAGCACAGGTGTGAGTCGATCCAGGTATTCCGGTATCCCGTCCGTGCGGATGTTCAGCACATCCGCCCACGCCTGTGCCTTGTCGTGATTCCCGGGATCGGTGAGGAATCGTTCGAGTGCGGCGACATCACAGATGGTCGGCTGCTTGCTGCCGCCGTAGAGACCAGGTGTGTCCCCCTGCTGGAGACTTCCCCGCACGGGCTGCGACCGCACCGTCCCGGCGTCCTTGCCGAGCCCGCTGCTCTCGTCGAAGAACGGTGCGAGCGAGGGCGCACCCGCGGCGACCGCCTTGACCACGGTCAGTGGATTTCCCTTGCCGCAGCCGCTCAGCAGCACCGCGAAAACCGTGAGAACGGCGATCCTTTGCATAAATGCGCGCAGTGTCATGACCGCTCCCCCCGGTGGCGGTTCCCCCAACGCGTTTCATGCTACTGAATGCTCCGGAAGGACGAAGTGCTTATTGTCCGCGTGCGTTCAGTGAGGCCAAATAGGCGTTGTACTCCTCGAGTTCCTTGTCGCCGTCCCGGTCGGCGGCCCGGTCCTTGCGCTTGGCCTGCCGCTGTTCGGAGCCGTACCACTGGAACAGCAGTGCGATCAGCACCAGTACGGAGGGAATCTCGCTGAACGCCCAGGCGATACCGCCCGCGTAGTTCTGGTCGGAGAGCGCGTCGATGTGCAGCGAGGCGGGCGGGTTCTTGAACGTCCCCACCATCGGCTCGGACGCCATCATCAACGCGATGCCGAAGAAGGCGTGGAACGGCATCCCCGCGAACAGCTCCAGCATCCGCATCAGATACCCCGGCCGGTGCGGTCCCGGGTCGACGCCGATGATCGGCCAGAAGAAGACGACACCCACCGCGAGGAAGTGCACCATCATCGCGATGTGCCCGGTCTTCGACCCCATCAGATAGTCGAACAACGGCGTGAAATAGAGCCCGTACAGACTCGCGATGAACAGCGGAATGGTGAACGCCGGATGCGTGATGATCCGCATGTACCGGCTGTGCAGCAGGGCGAGCAGCAGCTCACGCGGCCCCCTTCGCCCCTTGCCGGCGACGGGCAGCGCCCGCAGGGCGAGCGTGACCGGAGCGCCGAGCAGCAGGAGGATCGGGGACAGCATGCTGATCACCATGTGCTGCACCATGTGCACGCTGAACATGACCATGCCGTAGTCGTTCAGCCCGGTGCACATCATCAGCACGATGGTCAGCACACCGATCACGAAGGAGATGGTCCGCCCCGGCGGCCACGCGTCCCCTCGCCGCCGCAGCCGCACGACGCCCCAGCCGTAGAGGGCGAGCCCGAGCAGGCAGGCGACCAGAAAGAACGGGTCAGCGGACCACTCAAGTCCCCGCCCCAGCGTGAACGGCGGCAGATCCATGGTCATGCCGTGCCCGCTGTGATCCATGCCGGCGGCTCCTGATTCGTGGGGGTTGTGCGCTTACGTCCGCCACCAAGAGTAGAACCGCCCACGGCCACATCTTGGACCGGGGGCGGTTCGACCAACTCAGGGGCGCGGGGAACTGCGCGACCAGCCACGGACAAGCCGCACCCGCCGTAAGACCTAAAGCACGCACTCCGCCTCGGCGTACCGCTCCTCCGGCACCGTCTTCAACGTCTCCACCGCCTCCGCCAGCGGCACCATCACGATGTCGGTCCCGCGAAGAGCCGTCATGTGACCGAACTCCCCCCGGTGCACGGCCTCCACCGCATGCCACCCGAACCGCGTGGCCAGCACCCGGTCGTAGGCCGTGGGCGTACCGCCCCGCTGCACATGCCCCAGGATGACCGGCCGGGCTTCCTTCCCCAGCCGCCCCTCCAGCTCGATGGACAGCTGACGGGCGATCCCGGCGAACCGCTCGTGACCGTAGATGTCCTTGCCGCCCTCGTCGAAGGCCATGGAGCCGGGCGCCGGCTTGGCGCCCTCCGCCGCCACGACGATCGCGAAGCGCTTGCCCGCCTCGAACCGCTCGCCGACCCGCCGGGTCAGCTCCTCGATGTCGAAGGGCCGTTCCGGCACGACGATGGCGTGTGCGCCCGCCGCCATGCCGGAATGCAGCGCTATCCACCCGGTGTGCCGCCCCATGACCTCGACGACGAGTACCCGCTGGTGGGACTCGGCGGTGGTCTTGAGCCGGTCGAGCGCCTCGGTGGCGACCCCGACGGCCGTGTCGAACCCGAAGGTCACGTCGGTGACCGCGATGTCGTTGTCGATCGTCTTGGGCACGCCCACGATGGGCAGGCCGGCGTCCGACATCAGCCGGGCCGCCTTGAGGGTGCCCTCGCCGCCGATGGGGATGATCGCGTCGAGGCCGAGTTCCTCGACGTGTCCCTTGGCCCGCTCCACGCCGTCCCGCAGGTGCGAGGGCTGGACGCGGGAGGAGCCGAGGATCGTGCCGCCGCGGGCGAGGATGCCGCCGACGGCGTCGAGGTCGAGCTTGAGGTAGTCGCACTCCAGGAGGCCGCGCCAGCCGTCCCGGAAGCCGATGACCTCGTCGCCGTGGTCGACGAGGGCACGGTGCACGACGGACCTGATGACGGCGTTCAGGCCGGGACAGTCGCCGCCGGACGTGAGGACACCAATGCGCATAAGCCCGCTACAACCTTCTCGACAGGGGCCGGATCCGGACCTCGTCGTCCGGCTCGAACCCCGCCACCCTAGCGGCAGGAGGGGGCGGGGCCGAAGCACGCGTCCGCCTGCTGGACGACCCCGCTCACCTGTGCGGACTCCCCGTCAGACGGGCCGTTGACGGAGGCCTGGAACCGAGCGGGGCGCCCCGCTCAGGCAGGCTGCTGAGCGGCCGCGATGCGCTCGTTGCGCAGCGCCTCGTACCAGCGGTCGTCGGTCGGCGGCAGCGCGTTCACGTCGAGGGCCAGCTTCAGCAGCAGGTCGGCGATGAGCGGGTTGCGCGCGAGCACGGGCCCGTGCATGTACGTCCCGAAGACGGTGTCGTTGTACGCCCCCTCGGTGCCGTCCCCGGTGCCGTTGCCGTTGCCCAGCCTGACGTTGGCGAACGGGCGGGCGGTGGGCCCGAGATGGGTGACGCCCTGGTGGTTCTCGAAGCCGGTCAGCGGGGGCAGACCCAGCCGCGGGTCGATGTCGGCGAGGACGTCACCGACGCACCGCGCGCCCTCGCCGCGCACGGAGACGACGTCCAGGAGCCCGAGGCCCGGCTCGCGCTGGCCGAGGTCGTTGATGAACTCGTGGCCGAGGATCTGGTAGCCGGCGCACACCGAGAACACGATCGCGCCGTTGCCCACGGCCCGGTGCAGCCCGCCGTCCCGGCGCAGCCGCTCGGCCGCGAGCCGCTGGGGCCGGTCCTCGCCGCCGCCGATCAGGTAGATGTCGCCGGAGGTCGGGATCGCCTGGTCGCTGCGCACGTCGAGGCGGGCCACGTCGAGGCCGCGCTGGCGGGCCCGGCGCTCGATGACGAGGGCGTTGCCCTGGTCGCCGTAGGTGCTGAGCAGGTCGGGGTAGATCCAGACGATCCGCAGTTGGTTGTCGCTCACAAAAGTCCCCTGTGTCTCAGTTGCCGACGCGGCGGCGCAGGTCCTGGAAGGCGGTGTAGTTCGCGATGACCTCGATACGGCCGTGCGGGCTCATCGAGACGGCCTGGTCGAGGTTGTCGCAGACCTGGAAGTTCTGGTTCGCGACCTCCAGACGCACCGCGAGGTCCAGCTTGCGGTCGCCGATCACGCAGATCGGGTGGCCGGTCAGCCGGGTGTAGTCGACGTCCCACAGCCACGAGGTGTCGGTGCCGTCGGCGCCGCGGGCGTTGACGGAGAGGATCACCGGGGTGGGCGGCGGGTCGATCAGGCTGAACGTTTCGAGCCAGCCCGCCGGGTTCTTCGCGAGCAGCAGCCTGAGGTCGCGCTGCTGGAACTGCACCACGTCGTAGCGTCCGGCGACGGCCTGCACCTGGTACATGCGTTCCAGGGCGACCTGGGGCGGTACGCCGAAGACGGCGGCGACGGCCGCGGAGGAGGCGGCGTTGGCCTTGTTGGCGCGCCCGGGCAGCTGGAGGTGGATGGGCCAGGCCGAGCCGTGCGGGTCGAGCACGTGGTCACCGGAGAGCGCCCAGCTCGGCGTCGGCCGGCGGAACCCGCACTCGCCGCAGAACCAGTCGTCGCCCGGCCGCTGCATCACACCGCCGCAGGACGGGCAGGACCAGGCGTCGTCCTTCCACATCTGTCCGGCGGCGACCCAGATGACGTTGGGGGAGGAGGAGGCGGCCCACACGACGAGCGGGTCGTCGGCGTTGGCGACCACGACGGACTTGCTGCCCGCGAGCCCCTCACGCCAGTTCTCGGCGAGCATGCGGGTCTCGGCGGCCCGGTCGAGCTGGTCGCGGGAGAGGTTCAGCAGGGCGATGCACTTGGGGTCGGTGTCCCGGGCCACGCCCGCGAGGTACTTCTCGTCGACCTCGATCACGCCGTAGCGGGCGTCCGAGCCGCCCGCGAGGGCGGAGGTGATCCCGGCGGGCATGTTGGCGCCGAGCGCGTTGGAGACGACGGGGCCGGCCGCGCCCAGGGCCTCCGCGATCAACCGGGTGGTCGTGGTCTTTCCGTTGGTCGCCGAGACGAGGACGACGTCCAGGTGCTGGGCGAGCCGGGCGAGGAGGTCGGGGTCGAGTTTGAGGGCCACCTTGCCGCCGATGACCGAACCGCTGCCGCGACCCGCGGCTCGGGATGCCGCCGCGACGGCCTTGCCCGCCGTCACGGCGAGCTTGGCCCGCGGCGAGAGCGGGTCCGAGTTGCCTGTCATCAGTTCTCGATCCTCCTTGCGTACGCGCCGCGCCACAGACTCCGGCCACGTGGTGTGGACCTCAGCCTATCGAGATCCGTAGGCACTCCCGAATCGCCGTACCCTTGCGGCCATGCGAAACGGCTCCATTCCGGGCACCCGTGGCCGGGTCCGGCCCCTCACTCTGCTCGGCGACCCCGTCCTGCACGAACCCTGCGGGGACGTATCGGACTTCGGCCCGGAACTGGCGGGTCTCGTGGAGGACCTGTTCGCGACGATGTACGCGCACGAGGGGGTGGGCCTCGCGGCGAACCAAGTGGGCGTCCCTCTGCGCGTGTTCGTCTACGACTGCCCGGACGACGAGGAGGTCCGCCACCTGGGCCACGTGGTCAACCCCCGTCTGGTGGAGACCGACGGCGTGGTCCTGCGGGGTCCGGAGGGCTGCCTGTCCCTGCCGGGTCTGGAGGCGGGGGTGGAACGCCACGACCACGCGGTGGTGGAGGGTTTCACGGCGACGGGCGAGCCCGTGACGATCCACGGCACGGGCTTCTTCGCAAGGTGCCTCCAGCACGAGACGGACCACCTGGAGGGCAGGGTCTACGTGGACCACCTGACGGGTTGGCGCAAGCGAAAGCTCATGCGACAAGTGGCCAGATCGTCTTGGCGCGGGGTCAGCTGAACCTGCTCAGGGGCGCGGGGAACTGCGCGACCAGCCCCCACCGAGCCGCACCCGACGTACGACCGTCAGAACCCCGGACCCCCCACTTTGTCCCCCGCCGCGGCCAGCCGACCCCACAACAGGTCCGCCATGCTCCGCACCAACTCCCCCCGCTCACACGGCCGTTCCCCCAACCACCAGTCACCGGCCGCGTACATCATGCCGACGATCCCGTGCCCCCACACCCGCGCCAGCAGCTGACTCCCGGGCCCCAGATCCAGCCTGTCCTCGATGACCTGCGCCAACTCCTCACCCATCCTCCGCAGCAGCGGCGCGGAATGCTGGCCGACGTCGAACCCCTGGTCCGCGGTCTGGCCCCCCTCCGCGGGATGCATCAGGAACCGGTACACCTGGGGTCGCGCCTCGATCGCCGCGAGGTAGGTGTCGAGCGTCGCCTCGACCCGTTCCCGCCGCTCCGCCGGGGCGTCCAGCGCGGCCCGCAGCGAGTCCAGCAGCGCGTCGGTGTGCCGCTTGGCGAGGGCGGCGTAAAGTCCCCCCTTGTCACCGAAGTGGCGGTACAGGATCGGCTTGGTGATACCGGCCTCGGCGGCGATCGCGTTCATGGAGGCGTGCGGTCCGTCACGCAGCACCACCCGGTCCGCGGCCTCCAACAACTCACGCCGACGGCGGTCGGCGGACCGCTGCTGATCGGTCCGCTGTGTGGTGTCCATGAGCTCTCCCCACCCGTGCTTAATCGGTGACGCCTGCGCAAACTAACACTCGGCAGGTCGCGCGCATCGAACAGGCTGCTGACCGGTCATCGGAGTTGACTTTTCCTACCCGTGGGTAACAGACTCGGGTTACCGCTAGTAACATGTACGTGTGCCGCCGCTGGAGGGGTCATGGCCGAGTTCACCATGGAGCTCAACGACGAACAGAAGGAGGTCCGGGACTGGCTGCACGGCTTCGCCGCCGACGTCATCCGCCCCGCGGCCGCCGAATGGGACGAGCGTGAGGAGACTCCCTGGCCGGTCATCCAGGAGGCCGCGAAGGTCGGCATCTACTCCCTCGACTTCTACGCCCAGCAGTACTTCGACCCCACCGGGCTCGGTATCCCGATGGCGATGGAGGAGCTGTTCTGGGGCGACGCGGGCATCGCACTGTCGATCGTAGGCACAGGCCTCGCCGCCGTGGGCGTTCTCGCCAACGGAACCGAGGAGCAGATCGGCACCTGGATCCCCCAGATGTACGGCGACGTCAACGACGTCAAGGTCGCCGCCTTCTGCTCCTCCGAGCCGGACGCGGGCTCCGACGTGGCCTCCATGCGCACGCGTGCCGTGTACGACGAGGCCAAGGACGAGTGGGTCCTCAACGGCACCAAGACCTGGGCCACCAACGGCGGCATCGCCAACGTCCACGTGGTCGTCGCCGTCGTGGACTCCGAACTCGGCTCCAAGGGCCACGCGTCCTTCATCGTGCCGCCGAACACCCCGGGCCTGTCCCAGGGGCAGAAGTTCAAGAAGCACGGCATCCGCGCCTCGCACACCGCCGAAGTCGTCCTGGAGAACGTCCGGGTCCCCGGCCACTGCCTGCTCGGCGGCAAGGAGAAGCTGGACCAGCGCCTGGCCCGGGCCCGGGAGCGGGCGAAGGCGGCGGGCGGTGAGCGTGTGAAGAACGCGGCGATGGCGACCTTCGAGGCCAGCCGTCCCGCGGTGGGCGCCATGGCGGTGGGCACCGCCCGCGCCGCCTACGAGGTCGCCCTCGACTACGCCAAGACCCGCGAGCAGTTCGGGCGTCCGATCATCGACAACCAGGGCGTGGCCTTCCAGCTCGCGGACATGCGGACCTCGATCGACGCGGCCCGGCTGCTGGTCTGGCGGGCCTCCTGGATGGCGATCAACGGCAAGCAGTTCACCGCGGCCGAGGGCTCCATGTCCAAGCTGTTCGCGAGCGAGACCGCGAAGAAGGTCACCGCACAGGCGGTCCAGATCCTCGGCGGCAACGGCTACACCCGGGAGTACCCGGTGGAGCGGATGCACCGGGACGCCGCGATCTACACCATTTTCGAAGGGACGAGCGAGATCCAGCGCCTGGTGATCGCCCGGACCCTCTCCGGGATGCCGATCCGCTGACGTCGCCCCAGGGGCGCCGACGGGGGGCGATTCGCCGGAGCTCGACGAGCCGGCGTCCCCTGCGGCGCCCCCCTTTGCTGTTCGGCGCGATTAGGGCGCCCCACCGCTGCTGTGCGCGATGCACGCCACGTCGATCCGGTCGGCCAGCTTCGCCAGCTCGATGGTCAGTGCGGCAACCGTGTCCTCGTCGAGACCGTCGGCCCCGGCCTCGACCAAGTGCAGCCACCGCCCGCCAAGACTGCGCAGCAGCTTGCTCACGTCGGCGGCAGCCACCTGCAAGGTCCCGCGGTCGTCGACGATCAGAGGCAGAGTCACTTCGCGGTTCACACCGGGATCGTAGCCGCGCAAGCGTCACGCTCCGTGCCAAACCGTCGTGATGTTGCAGAACTCCCTGATTCCGTGCCCGGACAGCTCACGCCCGTACCCGGACCGCTTGACCCCGCCGAACGGGAACGCCGGATGCGAGGCGGTCATCCCGTTGACGAACACCCCGCCGGCCTCCAGATCCCGTACGCACCGGTCGACCTCGGCCTCGTCCCGCGTCCACACGTTCGAACTGAGTCCGAACGGCGAGTCGTTGGCGATCAGCACCGCCTCGTCGAGGTCGGCGGCCCGGTACAGCGTGGCCACCGGGCCGAAGGTCTCCTCGCGGTGGATGCGCATCTCGCGGGTGACGTCGGCGACGACGGTCGGCGGGTAGTACCAGCCGGGCCCGTCGGGCCGCTCGCCGCCGCACAGCACGCTCGCCCCGCTGCGCCGGGCGTCGTCGACCAGCTCCTCCAGGTCGTTCCGCCCCTGTTCGCTGGAGAGCGGCCCCACCTCGGTGTCCTCCTCCAGCGGGTCGCCGACCTTGAGCGCCTTCATGCCCGCCACGAACCGTTCGGCGAAGCGGTCGTAGACGTCGGTGTGCACGATGAACCGCTTGGCGGCGATGCAGGACTGCCCGTTGTTCTGCACCCGCGCGGTCACCGCGACCTCGGCGGCCCGGTCGATGTCCGCGGACGGCATCACGAGATACGGGTCGCTGCCGCCGAGCTCCAGCACCGTCTTCTTCACCATGTCCCCGGCGGTGGAGGCCACGGCCCGCCCCGCGGGCTCGCTCCCGGTCAGCGTGGCCGCCTTCACGCGTTCGTCGCGCAGGATGTCGTCGATCGCGCCCGACCCGACGAGCAGTGTCTGGAAACAGCCATGGGTGTAGCCCGCCTGGTGGAAGAGGTCCTCCAGGAACAGCGCGGTCTGCGGCACGTTCGAGGCGTGCTTGAGCAGACCCACGTTTCCCGCCATCAGCGCGGGCGCGGCGAACCGGATCACCTGCCACAGCGGGAAGTTCCACGGCATCACCGCGAGCACCGGGCCGAGCGGCCGGTAGAGCACGCGCGCGCGTGCGCCGCCGGAGTCCTCGACGTCGGCCTCCGAGGGCTCCTCGTCGGCCAGCAGCGCCTCGGCGTGCCCGGCGTACCAGCGCATCGCCTTGGCGCACTTGGCGGCCTCGGCGCGGGCCTGCTTGACCGGCTTGCCCATCTCGGTGGTCATGACCCGGGCGATGTCCTGCTGAGCCTCGTCGAGGACCTCGGCGGCCCGGTTCAGGAGACGGGCGCGCTCCTCGAAGGACGTCGTGCGGTAGGTCCGGAACGTCGCCTCGGCGAGCTGGAGCCTGCGCTCGATCTCCTCCTCGCCCATGGCCTCGTACGTCTTGAGCGTCTCGCCGTTCGCCGGGTTCACCGTCGCGATGGGCATGACCGACCTCCTGAAGAGCTGACTGTGCTTCGACCTTCCCGCGCGGCGGGGGCGACCGCAACGCGTGGACATCAGGCCGAGTGCTCAGCCAGCCGGTCGAGAAACGCGGCCTGCGCCTTCACGATCACGGCCCGGGCCCGTTCCAGGCCGAACCAGGCCACCCGGTCCAGCTCCGGGAACTCCTGGGTCCGACCGGACCTGGGCGGCCACTCCATGCTGAACACCCCCGGCACCACCGTCGCCGGATCGAGGTCCGCCTCGATCGCCCACGCCGTGACGACCTTGCCGTTCGTCTGCCGGACCTCGCCCAGGGGTACGGCCTCCCCGTCGGGCGGCGGCAGTCCGAGCTCCTCCTGGAACTCCCGCCTGGCCGCGTCCCAGGCAGACTCCGACTCCGGCTCGTACTCACCCTTCGGGACCGTCCACGCCCCGGCGTCCCGGCGGGCGAAGAACGGACCACCCATATGGCCCAGCAACACCTCCAGCCCGTTCCCGGTGTGCCGGAACACCAGCAGGCCCGCGCTCGTCCTCACGGCCTCACCTCGGGGTGCGCGGCCAGCAGCGTCTCCACGGTGTCGGCCTCCTCGGGCCGCTTGTCCTCCCGGTAGCGGACCACGCGGGCGAACCGCAGGGTGACCCCGGCCGGATAGCGGGTCGACCTCTGGAGGCCGTCGTAGGCGATCTCCACGACCAGTTCGGGCCGTACGGTCACCACATAGCCGCTGCTCTCCACCGCCAGTTCCTGGAGGCGCTCGGTCTGCCAGGTGAGCATCGCGTCGGTCATGCCCTTGAAGGTCTTGCCGAGCATCGCGAAGCCGCCGTCGGCGGTGCGGGCGCCGAGGTGCAGGTTGGAGAGCTTGCCGGTGCGGCGGCCGTGCCCCCACTCGGCGGCCAGCACCACCAGGTCCAGGGTGTGCACGGGTTTGACCTTGAGCCAGGACGCGCCCCGCCGGCCCGCGCTGTAGGGCGCGTCGAGGGACTTCACGACCACGCCCTCGTGCCCGCGCTTCAGCGTCTCGGCGAGGAACTCCTCCGCCGCCGGGATCTCGTCCGGTCCCGACACCAATGCCCGTCGCACCCGCATCGGCTCCGGCACCAGCCGGGCCAGCTCCGCGTGGCGTTCGGCGAAGGGCAGGTCGAGGAGGTCCCGGCCGTCGACGGACAGGGCGTCGAAGAAGACGGGGGAGACGGGGACCGCGTCGGCGGCCGTCGTCACGTCCGTGCGGGAGCCGACCCGGCCCGCGGTCTCCTGGAAGGAGCGGGGCCGTCCCGCCTCGTCGAAGGCGATCACCTCACCGTCCAGGATGAACCGCTCGCCCCGCAACTCCAGTGCGGCAGCGGTCAGTTCGGGCAGCCGGTCGGTGATGTCGTCCAGGGTGCGGGTGTACAGCCGTACGGCGTCGCCGTCGCGGTGGATCTGGACGCGGATGCCGTCCAGCTTCTCCTCGACCGCGCACACGCCGAGCTTCTCGACCGCCTCGGCCACCGAGGAGGCGCTGAGCGCGAGCATCGGCAGGACCGGACGGCCGACGGTGAGACGGAAGCGGTCCAGGGCGGACGGACCCTCGCCGAGCAGGGCCTCGGCGACCGTCTGGAGGGAGCCCGCCAGCATCACGGCACGGCGGACGTCGGCGGGCGGTGCCTGCGTCGCCTGGGCGAGCCCCTCGATGGCGACAGCGTCCAGCGCGCCCTGCCGTACCTCCCCGCTGATCAGCCCGAACAGGAACCGCTGCTCGTCCTCGGTGGCCGCGCCCAGCAACTCGCCGACGAGCCGCGTCCGTTCGGCCTGCGAGCCTGCGCCCGCGACCTGGCCGAGCGCGGTGAGACGGTGGTCCACCTCGCGGACGGTCAGGGTCGGCTCGGCGGCGGGTGCGACCGGGCGGCTCAGCACTTTCCAGCCGACGCCGAGCCGGCCCTGCGGGAGCCGTCCCGCGAGGTACGGGATGACGATCGGTACGTCGTCCGGCTCCGCCTCCCGGAACAGCTCCGCGAGCAGCGCGATCTTCTTGGAGCGCGCCGAGGTCGCGGCGACCTCCTGTGACACCTGTGCCAGTCGGGCAAGCAACATTCCTCCAGGGTGTACCGGAGGAGCCGGGTCTACACCCCGGCGGCCGCGTCGAGGTCCGCCATCAGCAGGTCCCCGTTGATCGCGGCCCCGGCCCGGTAGCCGCCCGCCGCCGCGTTGATCACCTGCTCGCCGAAGCCGACGGCGTTACCTGCCGCCCACACCCCCGGCACGGAGGTCTGCCCCGTCGCGTCGACGACCGGGTACGCGCCGAAGGGGGTCTCGGTCAGTTCGGCGCCGAGCCGCTCCAGAAGGCCGCTGCGGGGGACGGCCCGAGGGGCGGTGAAGACGACCTCGCGCGCATGGGCGGTCCCGTCCTTCAGGCGTACGGCGGTCAGCCGGTCCTCCGTCACCACCAGCTCGGCGACCTCGCCGGCCACCACCTCGACACCCGCCGCGGCGAGTCTGCGCAGGTCGTCGTCCGCCAGGTCGGCCTCGGCGACCTCGTGCAGGAAGAGCGTCACGTCCTTGGACCACTGGGACACCATCAGTGCCTGGTGCACGCTGAGCGTACTGGTCGCGAGCACGCCGAAGGCCTGATCGCGGACCTCCCAGCCGTGGCAGTACGGGCAGTGCAGCACGTCCTTGCCTAAGCGCTCGGCGACCCCGGGGACCTCGGGCAGCTCGTCCTTCAGGCCGGTCGCGACGACCAGGCGCCGGGCCCGGAGCACGCGACCGCTCGCCAGGGTCACGGCGAAGCCCTCCGCGACCTCCACGACCCGGTCCCGGACCAGCTCGACGCCGTACCGCTCGATCTCCTCGCGGCCGAGCGCCAGGAACTCGGCGGGCGGCATGCCGTCCCGGGTCAGGAAGCCCTGCATGTGCGCGGCGGGAGCGTTGCGCGGCTCGCCCGCGTCGACGACGAGCGTGCGGCGGCGGGAGCGGCCCAGGACGAGTGCTGCGGACAGTCCGGCGGCACCGCCGCCGATGACGATCACCTCGTATGTCTCGGTCATACCGACACCGTCACGCGGGGGTGCGGGATTGACAAACTTCTTTGCCGATTCTGCAATGTCCCGCATGAGTACCGATGACGTTCTCGCGGAGGTCGGGCCCCGACTGCGACGGCTGCGCAAGGACCGGGAGGTGACGCTCGCGTCGCTGTCCCGGTCGACGGGGATCTCCGTGAGCACCCTGTCCCGGCTGGAGTCCGGCCTGCGCAAACCCAGCCTGGAGCTGCTGCTGCCGATCGCGCAGGCCCATCAGGTGCCGCTCGACGAACTGGTCGGCGCCCCGGAGGCCGGCGATCCCCGGGTGCGGTCCGCGCCGCTCGAACGGCACGGGCGCACCTTCTGGCCGCTCACCCGGCAGCCGGGCGGCCTCCAGGCCTTCAAGGTGCTGGTGCCGCGCCGGGACGAGGAGCCGGAGCCCCGTACGCACGAAGGCTACGAGTGGTTGTACGTCCTGGCGGGGCGGCTGCGGGTGGTGCTGGGGGACCACGACGTGGTGATGACGGCGGGGGAGGCGGCCGAGTTCGACACCCGGGTGCCGCACTGGTTCGGCTCGACGGGGGAGGGGCCCGCGGAGTTCCTCAGCCTCTTCGGACCGCAGGGCGAGCGGATGCACGTCCGCGCGCGTCCCCGGAAGGCGTGAGCGACCCCCGCCCGCGACAACTGGCCTGCTGCCCGGGTAAGTTCGCCGGATGGACGAGATATCGCGGCGACCGCACTCCGCCGCACGGCAGAGTGCCAGGTGACCAGCGGCCACATGACCCGTTCCCCCCTCGTCGAGGACCCCCGCACCGTGGCAGCCCCCCTGAACTGGCAAGACCGGCTTCGCCGGCACGGATACCCGGCCCACCCGGCGACCGACGTCCGTGAACGTCTCGTCCCGCGTTTCCCGAAGCCCTCGGTGTGGGACTGGCTGGGCCCACTGCTCGTGGCCGCCATGGCGGGCGTGATCCGGTTCTGGCATCTCGGCCGGCCGCGGGCCGTGATCTTCGACGAGACCTTCTACGCCAAGGACGCCTGGTCCCTGCTGCGGCTCGGCTACGAGGGCACCTGGCCGGACCGCAAGATCGCCGACCCGCAGCTCCTCGCCGACCCCCAGGTGATCTCCCTCTCCGACACCGGCACCTTCGTCGCGCACCCGCCGACCGGCAAGTGGGTCATCGCCTTCGGCGAGTGGATGTTCGGCCTCACCCCCTTCGGCTGGCGCTTCATGGCGGCGGCCCTCGGCACCCTGTCGGTGCTCGTGCTGTGCCGCGTCGGACGCCGGCTGTTCCGCTCTACCTTCCTGGGCTGCCTGGCCGGGGCGCTCCTCGCGGTGGACGGGCTGCATGTGGTGATGAGCCGGACCGCCCTGCTCGACCTCGTCGTCATGTTCTTCGTCCTGGCGGCCTTCGGCTGTCTGCTGATCGACCGGGACCACGCGCGGGCCCGCCTCGCCGCCGCCCTGCCGGTCGGGACGGACGGCCGCGCCCGCCCCGACGAGCACGCCGCCGACCGCACCGGGACCGGACCGCGCCCCTGGAGGCTCGCCGCCGGCGTTCTCCTGGGCCTGGCGGCCTCAACCAAGTGGAACGGCCTCTTCATCCTTGTCTTCTTCACGGTCCTGACCGTGCTGTGGGACGTCGGCTCCCGCCGCGTGGCCGGCTCCCGCCGCCCGTACCTGGCGGTGCTGAACAAGGGCCTCGGCGGGTCCCTGCTGTCCCTGGTGCCGGTCGCCGTGCTGACCTACCTGGCCACCTGGACCGGCTGGTTCCTGTCCGACGACGGCTACGGACGGCACTGGGCCGACGGCCGCGGCGGCACCTGGTCCTGGATCCCGGCCCCGCTGCGCAGCCTCTGGCACTACGAGCACGCCGTGTACGAGTTCAACGTGGGGCTGCACACCCCGCACAAGTACCAGTCGAACCCCTGGAGCTGGCTGGTCCAGGGGCGCCCGGTGCTGTTCGACTACCAGTCGCCGAAGCCGGGACAGGACGGCTGCCGCACCGCGGTCGACTGCTCGCAGACCGTCCTCGCCCTCGGCACCCCGCTGCTGTGGTGGGCGGCCTGCGGGGCCCTCGCCTACCTGATCTTCCGCTGGGCGCTGCGCCGCGACTGGCGGGCCGGGGCGATCCTGTGCGGGGTGGGCGCCGGGTACCTGCCCTGGTTCCTGTACCAGGACCGCACGGTCTTCTCCTTCTACGCCGTCGTCTTCGTGCCCTACCTGTGTCTGGCGGTGGCGATGACGGTCGGTGCGATGCTGGGCCCGCCCGGCTCGGACCACCGGCGGCGCACCCTGGGCGCGGTCGCCGCGGGCACCCTCGTGCTGCTCATCGCCTGGAACTTCGTGTACTTCTTCCCGCTCTACACCGGGCAGACGATCCCGTACGCCGACTGGCACTCGCGGATGTGGCTGGACACCTGGATCTGAGCCGGCCGGACCCTGGTACGTTACGGAGCTTCCGCCGCCCGACGACAAGAGACCGAGCACAGTGACGACCGTCGCGTACCAAGGTGAACCCGGATCCAACTCGGCGACCGCCGCGCACACCCTGTACCCCGGGTGCGCCGAGCAGCCCTGCACCAGCTTCGAGCAGGCCCTGGACGCGGTGACGCTCGGCACCGCCGACGTGGCGGTGATCCCGGTGGACAACTCCGCGGCCGGACGGGTCGCCGACGTCCACCATCTGCTGCCCGAGTCGGGGCTGTTCATCATCGCCGAGTACTTCCTCGCCATCCGCTTCGACCTGATGGGCGTGGCCGGGGCGACGGTGGACCAGGTGGAGTGCGTACGCAGTCATGTGCACGCCCTCGGGCAGTGCCGCAAGGTCCTGCGGGAGGGCGGCTGGCGGACCCTCGTCTCCGACGACACCGCCGGCGCGGCGCGCGAGGTGGCCGAGCTGGGGGACCCGCGGCACGCGGCGCTCGCCCCGCCCGCGGCCGCCGCGCGGTACGGCCTCGACGTCCTGTGCGCCGGGGTCGAGGACGACCCCGACAACACGACCAGGTTCGTCGTGCTGTCCAGGGACGCGGTCGTGGCCCCGGCCACCGGGCAGCCGACCATGACGAGCCTGTTCTTCTCCGTCCGCAACATCCCCAGCGCGCTGTTCAAGGCGCTCGGCGGGTTCGCCACCAGCGGGGTGAACCTCACGAAGATCGAGAGCTACCAGGTCGGCGCGGGCCTCGACGCCAGCCGCTTCTACGTCGAGATCGAGGGCCACCCCGACGAGCGGCACGTCGCCCTCGCGCTGCACGAGCTGGGGTTCTTCTCCACGGAGGTGCGGATTCTCGGCGTCTACCCGGCCCATCCGCACCGGTCCCGGACGGCGGCGGGTACCGCGGGATCCGCCCAGGCGGTCGATACGTCGTCCGGCGTCTGAGGACCTAGTACGAGCCGATCAGGGAACGAGCGGGGCGGCGGGCTTCCAGTCCCGGGCGAGGAGGCCGAGCAGGACCTCGTCCAGGAACTCGCCCATCACCCAGGCCGAGGAGCGCAGCACGCCCTCGCGGACGAAGCCGTTGCGCTCGGCGGACCGCAGCATCGCCGTGTTGTCCGCCAGGGTCTCGATCTGGAGCCGGTGCAGACCGCGCACGACGAAGCCGTAGTGGCACAGCACGGCGACCACATCGGTGCCGTACCCCTTGCCCCGGCAGGACGGCAGCAGTCCGAGGCCGATGTGGGCGCAGCGATTGTGGGTGTCGATGCCCCACAGGGTCGCGGTGCCGACCAGCGTCCCGCCCTCCAGCTCCACCACGGAGAACGGGACGTGTCCCTCCTCCTCGTCGTCCACCACGAGCCGCGGGTCCTTCGAGCCCGGCGTGATCGGCCGCCACGGTCCGCTCCCGGCGCGCGAGGAGTTGACCACGTCGTCGTAGAGCTCGGTCCGCAGCACCGGGATGTCGTCATCGTGGCGGGCCCTCAGCCCGACCTTGCCGCCCTTCAGCATGCGAGCTTCCTATAGGACCGCGCCGACCTGCGGCAACCGAATAGTCGGCGGCGGGCTCAGGCTCAGTGGAAGCAGAGACAGAACGGATGGCCGGCCGGGTCCGCGTAGACCCGCCAGTTGGCCTCCGGGCGGAGCTGGTCCGTGCGCTCCAGCACGGTCGCCCCGAGGGCGAGCGCCCGCTGCTCCTCCCCGTCGAGATCGTCCACGTCGAAGTCGAGGTGGAGCTGTTGCGGGTGGTCCTGTCCCGGCCACTGCGGCGGCCGGTAGTCGTCCACCCGCTGGCAGGCCAGCGGTGTGCCCTCGAACCCGTGCACCTCGACCCAGTCGGGATCCTCCGGGTGCTTGACCACCCGGCCGCCGAGCAGTTCCGCCCAGAACTCGGCGAGCCGTACCGGGTCGGCGCAGTCCAGGGCGACCGCTTGCAGTTTTCGAATCATGCGGGGGGCGTACCCACGACCGGGGAGGACATGCACGGCGGGCAACGGCCTGCCCGGGGAGCATGCGTCACCACCTTGACAGGTGACGAGCTTCGAGCGCACGCTGGTCACCGTCCGAGGCGTCGAGCCGGACCGGTCCACGAAGTGGAGAACGTCATGAGCAGGAACCTCACCCTGGACGCCGACACGGCGGCCCGGCAGGCGCGCTACGGCAGCCTTCCCGAGCGCATCCGCTTCGAGGACATGACCGAAGAGGTGGAGGCCGCTCCCAGGGGCGGGGTGGACGTCGCGTACGACCCCGCGGGGGGCTGGAAGTACTACTCGTGCCTGGCCCTCGACCTGGGCCTGTAGGGGTTCAGTCCGCGGTCCTCGCGGGGGCGTCCTTCTTGCGGGCCCGGTACGCGGCGGCCTTGATCCGGTTGCCGCAGGACTCCATGCCGCACCACTGGCGTCGCATGCCGCGCGAGCGGTCGATGTAGACGCGGGTGCACTCGGGGTTGCCGCATTCCTTCATGAGGGGCACGTCGGGGCCGCTCAGCAGCTCCACGGCCTGTCGGGCGACCGACGCGAGGGCCTGCGCGGGCGTCGCGTCGGTGTGCCGGCCCGACAGGGTGAGCTGCGGTGTCGTGGGAGTCTCGCGGGCGGCGGCGTTGAGCAGGGCGAGCGCCTCCCGGTCGAACCCCTCGCCCAGCCGGCGATCGGTGACGAGCCGGTAGACGGCCTCCCGCACGGTGATCGCCGCCCGGACGTCCTCCTCCCGCCCGGGCGTGATCGCGTCCACGAGCCCGGCTCCCAGATACCAGGCGTTGAGCCGCTCGGGCGACACGAACATCTCGAAACGAGCCGAGCGCCGGGCACGGAGAGTGGCCGCGAAGTCCAGAGCGGGGTGCCCGCAGACGAAGACGTGGTCAAGGTTCACATCACCATCCTGACGGGTGACTGCGGGGCGAAGCAAGAAACGCCCGGCCGGTTGCTCGAGGGTGCCGGACCGGTGGCGGCCCGCTCTCCGTAAGTGGCGGTACTTTCTCCCGGCGGCTGTTCCCTCACGGCAAGCGACCGCTTAGTATGCGAGGGATCCTGGTCGGACCCCGTCGGACCTGGGATTCAGACCCGGCATGACGACGCAGTCCTGTGGAGGCCCCCCATGCAGGCATGGCAAGTGCACGAGAACGGTGAGCCGAGCGAGGTGATGCGCCTCGAGGACGTGGCACGTCCCGTGCCCGGCGACGGCCAGGTCCTGCTGAAGGTGCGCGCCGCGAACATCAACTTCCCGGACGTCCTGATGTGCCGCGGCCACTACCAGGTCCGCCCGCCGCTGCCCTTCACGCCCGGCGTGGAGATCTGCGGCGAGACCGAGGACGGGCGGCGCGTGATCGCCAACCCCGCGCTGCCGCACGGCGGTTTCGCCGAGTACGCCGTCGCGGACGCCGCCGCTGTGCTGCCCGCGCCCGACTCGCTGGACGACGCCGAGGCCGCCGCGCTGCACGTCGGCTACCAGACGGGCTGGTTCGGTCTGCACCGACGGGCCCGCCTGGAAGCCGGCGAGACGCTGCTGGTCCACGCTGCCGCAGGAGGGGTCGGCAGCGCGGCCGTGCAGCTCGGGAAGGCGGCCGGGGCCACCGTCATCGGGGTCGTCGGCGGTGCCGACAAGGCCGCCGTGGCCCGCGAACTGGGCTGTGACGTGGTGGTCGACCGGCGGAGCGAGGACGTCGTCGCCGCCGTCAAGGAGGCCACCGGGGGCCGGGGCGCGGATGTGATCTACGACCCCGTGGGTGGCGAGGCCTACACGCAGTCGACCAAGGTCGTCGCCTTCGAGGGCCGGATCGTGGTCGTCGGCTTCGCGAGCGGGACCATCCCGAGCCCCGCCCTCAACCACGCCCTGGTGAAGAACTACACGATCCTCGGCCTGCACTGGGGCCTGTACAACACCAAGAACCCCAAGCTGGTCCAGCACTGCCACGAGCAGCTCACCGAACTGGCCGCCCGGGGCGCCATCAAGCCCCTGGTGAGCGAGCGGGTGCCGCTGGCGGGGGCCGCGGACGCGGTGCAGCGCCTCGGCGACGGAGTCACCACGGGCCGGATCGCCGTCGTACCGACGGGAGCACAGGCATGACCGACGCAGCCGAACTCCAGCGCCGCACCGCAGAGTTGCTGGCCTCCCACCCGCCCGCGAGCACGGACCGCCAGGACTTCCTCAAGGCCCGCTTCGACGCCGGACTCGCCTGGGTGCACTACCCCGAGGGCCTCGGCGGACTGAACGCGCCCCGCTCCCTCCAGGCCGTCGTGGACGCCGAGCTGGAGGCCGCGGGCGCCCCCGACAACGACCCCCGGCGCAACGGCATCGGCCTCGGCATGGCCGCGCCGACGATCCTCAAGTACGGCACCGAGGAGCAGAAGCAGCGCTATCTGCGGCCCCTGTGGGTGGGGGAGGAGGTCTGGTGCCAGCTGTTCAGCGAGCCCGGCGCCGGGTCAGACCTCGCGGCCCTCGGCACGCGTGCGGTGCGGGAGGATGGGGGCCCCTCCCGCTCGAGCGGAGCCGAGAGTGGGGGAGACTGGGTGGTCAACGGGCAGAAGGTGTGGACCTCCGGTGCCCACAACTCCCGCTGGGCCATCCTCATCGCCCGCACCGACCCGGACGTGCCCAAGCACGCGGGCATCACCTACTTCATCTGCGACATGACCGACCCCGGCGTCGACGTCCGCCCCCTGCGGCAGATCACCGGCGAGGCCGAGTTCAACGAGGTCTTCCTCACCGACGTCCGCATCCCCGACGACCGCCGCCTCGGCGAGATCGGAGACGGCTGGCGGGTCGCCCAGACCACCCTCAACAACGAGCGCGTCGCCATCGGCGGCATGCGGCTGCCCCGCGAGGGCGGCATGATCGGCCCGGTCTCGAAGACCTGGCGCGAACGCCCCGAACTGCGTACCCAGGACCTGCACCAGCGGCTGCTGAAGCTCTGGGTCGACTCCGAGGTCGCCCGCCTCACCGCCGAGCGGCTGCGCCAGCAGCTCGTCGCGGGCCAGCCCGGACCCGAGGGCGCCGGCATGAAGCTCGCCTTCGCCCGCCTCAACCAGGAGATCAGCGGCCTGGAGGTCGAACTGCGCGGCGAGGAGGGCCTGTTGTACGACGACTGGACCATGCGCCGCCCCGAGCTGGTGGACTTCACCGGCCGCGACGCCGGCTACCGCTACCTCCGCTCCAAGGGCAACAGCATCGAGGGCGGGACCAGCGAGGTCCTGCTGAACATCGTCGCCGAGCGGGTCCTGGGCCTCCCTGCCGAACCGCGCACCGACAAGGACGTCGCATGGAAGGACCTCTCCCGATGAGCGCACAGCCCGACCTGCTGTACTCGGAGGAGGAAGAGGCCCTCCGCGCCGCCGTCCGGGACCTGCTCGCGGACCACTGCGACGCGCCGGGCGTGATCGCCCGCACCGAGTCGGACACCCCGCACGACCTCGCGGCCTGGAAGGCCCTCGCCGACGGGATGGGCCTCGCGGGGCTCCTGGTCCCGGAGGACAAGGGCGGCCAGGGCGCCAGCCACCGCGAAGCCGCCGTCGTCCTGGAGGAGTTGGGCCGCGCGGTCGCCCCCGTCCCCTACCTCACCAGCGCGGTCGTCGCCACCGAGGCCCTGCTCGCCTGCGACGCCGACGACCTCCTCGCCGAGCTCGCCTCCGGGCGGAGGATCGGCGCTCTCGCCGTCGCCCTGAACGTCGCTCCGGGCGGCGCCTACAAGGTCGTACGCCATGAAGACGGCTCACTGCACGGGGAGTTGACGGCGATCGCCGACGCCCAGGCGGCCGATGTGCTGCTGGTGCCCGCGGACGACGGCGGACTGTACGCGGTGGACGCCGACGCGGCGACCGTCACCCCGCAGGTCTCCTTCGACCTGACCCGGCCGCTCGCGACCGTCACACTCGACGGGGTGCCCGGCCGCCTCCTCGGTGACGCCGAGACCGCCGTGCACCGGGCCCTCAGGGCCGGGGCCGGGCTGCTCGCCTCCGAGCAGTTCGGGCTCGCCGAATGGACGTTGACCGAGACCGTGCGCTACCTCAAGGAGCGCAAGCAGTTCAACCGGCCCGTCGGCGGCTTCCAGGCGCTCAAGCACCGGCTCGCCCAGCTGTGGCTGGAGGTCGTCAACCTCCGTGCCGCCGCCCGCAACGCGGCCGACGCGCTCGCCACCGGCGCGGACGCGGACGTGGCGGTCGCCGTCGCCCAGGCCTACGCGGCGTCCGTCGCCGTCCACGCCGCCGAGGAGGCGCTCCAACTGCACGCCGGGATCGGCATGACGTGGGAGCACCCGGTGCACCTGTACCTGAAGCGGGCCAAGTCCGACTCGATCGCGTACGGCACGGCGGGCGCTCACCGCGCCCGGCTGGCCGAACTCGTCGACCTCCAGGCGCCCTGACCCCTCGTCCCGCCACCCGGTGAAGCCCGCCCCACCTGGGGCGGGCTTTTCCGTGCCGTGTGCGCGGGAGGAGTGAACGAGGGGCGGCGGTCCGGCCAACTCCTTTCGCTTACAGGTTCATTGGGGTGCGGATGGCCCCATACTCCCTGTGGTTCCGACCCAGACCGCAGGGAGGCAGAACATGGCCCGCATCAGTCGTCGCACAGCCCTCACCGCCTTCGGGGCCACGGCCGCCGCGGTGCTCGCCCCGCCCGCCGGCAGCGCGTGGGCCGCCGACCGCAAGCACCGTCCAAGCCCGCTGTGGCGCGCCCACGCACACAACGACTACGAGCATCCGCGCCCCCTCCTCGACGCCCTCGACCACCGGTTCGGCAGCGTCGAGGCCGACATCTTCCTCGTCGGCGACCAGCTCCTCGTCGGCCACACCGTGGACGACCTCGATCCGACGCGCACGCTCGAATCCCTGTACCTCGACCCGCTGGCCAGAATCGTCAAGGCCAACCACGGTTCGGTGTACCGGGGCCGGCGCCGCCCGCTCCAGCTCCTCATCGACATCAAGACCGAGGGCTCCTCTACGTATCTCGAACTCGACCGTCATCTCCGGCGCCACAAGCACCTGTTCACGACCTACGTCCACGGCAAGGTGGTCCCCGGAGCGGTCACCGCCGTGATCTCCGGGGACCGGGCGGCCCGGGACCCCATGGAGGTCCAGCCGGTCCGGCGGGCCTTCTACGACGGCCGCCTCGCCGACCTCGGCTCCCCGGCGCCCGCCTCCTTCATCCCGCTGATCAGCGACAACTGGACGCTCAACTTCACCTGGCTCGGCGAAGGCGCCTTCCCCGAGGCCGAACGGCAGAAGCTGCGGAGCATCGTCGGGCAGGCCCACGCGCGCGGCCAGAAGGTGCGGTTCTGGGCCACCCCCGACCTGCCGGGTCCGGCCCGGGACGCGCTGTGGGGCGAACTCCTCGCCGCCGACGTCGACTACGTCAACACGGACGACCTGGCGGGCCTGGAGGCCTTCCTGGACGCCCGTCGATAGTCGTTCTCCCACGGGTGGGACACCACTCGTTCGGAGGACGCTTCCACCGCACGGACGAACCCTCCGCTACGCCACACTTGCGCCCGGATGCCGCGAAACGGAACCGGCGGCGTGGCGGAGGAGGCTGTCCATGGCGATTTCCATCTCGGTGCTGGTGCTGCTGCTGATCCTGGCGGTGATCTTCCTGCGCAGCGGCGGACTCAAGGTCTCCCACGCGTTGGTGTGCGCGCTCCTCGGCTTCTACCTCGCGAGCACGAGCATCGCGCCCACCATCCACAGCGGGATGACGGCGACCGCCGACATCGTCGGCAGTCTGCGCCCCTGAGCAGGGCCGGAGATCAACCCGAGAAGACCCCGATGCCGTTCGGAACGGGGCGTTCGGCGCCACCGGAGGGGTGGTTGAGGGCGGTGACGGAACTCGTGCCCGGCAACCGGGCGGCCATCGTCGTCGAGCCGCCGCCGTCCAGGCTGAAGGCGTCGACCGAGCCCAACGTCCGCATGGCGCCCGCGACTTCCGCGATCGTCAGTCCGCCGCGGTAGTCGGGCGCCCCGTCCAGTGCGAGGAGATACAGCGTTCGGCCGCCGTCCGCGATGCCCACGGCCGTTCGCACAGCCGACGTGGTGTCGTCGAGGCCGGGCAGCGCTCGGCCGTCCTCCAGCACCGGATAGCCGCCGAGCGCGAAGCGGTACGGGACCCGCGACGAGGCGGCGACCAGCCGGTGCCGCACCTTCACCGTCGAGCCGACCGCGAGCTTCCGCAACTCCTGCGCGCCCGCCTCCCGGCCCACGAGGACGGTGGTGTTCGCGGCGATCGGCCCGTGGCCAGGGGTGCCGGCCGCGGCGACGACGTGCCCGGCACGGACCGTCACCTCGTAGGTGTCGGTGCTGCACGGGGCCGCCCGGTCGGTGTCCGTCCCGCAGGTCGCCCGCACCCGGGACACGTTGCCCCAGTCCGAGGTGAACGCCCCCACCGAACCGACGGGCAGCGCGTACTGGTTGAGCCCGCCGAGTGGCAGCAGACCTTGGGGTGTGCGCACCGATCCGTCGAGTGCCAGGTCGTCCAGGCGGGCCCGGCGGTCGGTGCCCACCCCGAACACGTCCTCGGTGCTCGTGTCGGGTGGCAGCGCGGGCCCGAATCGCTGGCCGTCCGGGACCGCCCCCTTCAGCACCCGCCCGTGCGCGACCGCCGGTCCCACGCTCGCGCCGGTCGCCTCCACGCCCGGGTGCTGGGCCTCGGAGATGTTGAAGAAGTCGCCGTTCACGCCCGCGAGGGCGCCCTGTGCGGTCGCCTGCCGGGACACCGTGGCCCGCGCGGCCACCGCGCCCGGGTACAGCAGCTCCACCCGCACCCGCGGAGCGCGCAGGTCGACGCTCAGCACATGGGCGTGCGCCGGCCCCGCGGCCCCGGAGATGTCGAACTGGCCGTAGCTCACGCCCTTGGCGAGCCGCGTCCACTGCGGGGCGGCGCTCGCGGGTGCCGCGCCCACCAGGGCCGAACCGGCCAGGGTGCCGAGGGCGGCGAGAAACGTCAGTACCGATCTGCCTGCGCCGAAAAGTCCTTGACGGTGCGTCACAGCTCTCCCCTGAGGTCTCGTCAACTGTCCCAGAACTCAGGGGAAGTGCACCAGACGACGGGGAGCCGCGTGGCTACTCGGCACCGACCACACGCGAACGGATGAGGAAACGCACCCCCTCGGGTGCCTCCAGGGAGAATCCGCTGCCCCGCCCCTCGACGACGTCCACGATCAGCCGGGTGTGCGCCCACACCTCGTACTGGCTCCGCGACATCCAGAAGGTCACCGGCGCCTCGACCCCGGCCACGTCCAGCTCCGCCAGCAACACATCGGAACCACCGGTACGGAACTCGCCCTCCGGGTAGCACATCGGCGCGCTCCCGTCGCAGCAGCCGCCGGACTGATGGAACATCAGCGGCCCGTGCGCCTCGTGGAGCCGACGCAACAACTCACCGGCCGCGGCCGTGAGCTCGACCCGTGGCACCTCGTCGTACCCGGCACGTGCGGAATCCTCGTCCATGACCGACGAGTGCAGCACGGGGAAGGTTGCGAAGGGGTTGCACCGACCTCAGGACAGGTCGAGGGGCGCCGGGTTCCACTTGTACCGCGCGTCGTCCTCGTCCTTGAGCAGAACACCGGCCTGGGCCATGCGGTCCAGGATGTCCACGAGCATGTCTCCCAGGGGATATCCGTCGACCCAGAACATCCGCTTCACCGAGGAGAACTTCTGGTCGGGCGGAAAGACGCCCAGAAAGACTCCGAGCCGGAACGCCGCGACGTCATAGTCGAGCCAGTCGGCCAGCACATCCTTGAGCTCCATACAGTCACCGTCCTATGAGGCATTCCCGGCGGGCGCGTCGCGTCCCGCGGCGCTAGCAGGTGGCGAAGTCGCAGCCGAAGTCGAGGAGGAAGAAGAAGCCGGGAAGGGGCCACAGGACCGCCGCCGCGACGAGACCCGCCGCCAGCCGGCGTGACCTCTTGCGGCCAAGCCGCCGGACTCGGTCAGGGTCCTCGCCCTGGGCCACGGCCGGTTGCCTCCACTTGGCCGTCACCGACCAGATCGCGATCAGGCCGATCCAGACAATCGCATCGGAGCGGCCGGACCACGTGCTGAGTTGGTAGATGGACCGGCCGTCCGCGACGAAGATCACGGGCTGACTGTAGGCCCCTGTCCTGCGAGGGCGGCCGGCGGGGCGTCACGGGTGTGCGTCGCCGGCCGCCGCGTCACGGCGCGAACCGCGTGAAGTGCGCCGGTGTGTGGTCGATCGGCAGGTCCGGACGCCACACCGTGAGGCCCTGGGCGCTGCACACGAACAGGTTCTCCGGGAGGCGGTCCAAAGGGAACCAGCGCCAGTCGCCGACGCGTTCGTCGGGCTGGTCGGACGGTTCGCCGTGCCAGGTGGTGACCTCGGTGGCCACGGTCATCCGGACCACCCCCTCGACATGATCGAGGAGTGTGCCCAGGAGCCGTACGTCGGAAGGGCGGGACTCGATCCCGGTCTCCTCGCGGAGTTCGCGGACGACGGTCTCCTCCAGTGACTCCCCGGGCTCCACCGTGCCCCCTGGCAACTCCCAGGTCCCGCGCCGGTGCCGGCCGAGGAGCAGTCCGCGCGGGCCGTACAGGATGGCGCCGACCCCGATCGCCGCATGCGGGACCGGAGGGCGGCTGCCGCGGGGGCGGGAGGAGACCCGGACCGGGCGGGTCACCCGGAAGATCCGGTACGAGGCGTGGTTGTCCTTCTCCGGCGCGTCGAGGACTTCGACACCCTCGACCCGGAGACCGTTCTCGGCCAGCAGGTCGGTCCAGAGGTCGGGCGTCAGCACCCACACGTGCACGGTCACCTCACCGCCTCCCGCCGGCCGCAGCATTTCGGGCCGGGACTCGACGGCCGTCGAGGGGCCGTCCCCGCGGGAGTTGGTGTGCAGCACCGTGAAGCACAGCGTCCCCCCGGGACGCAGCGCCGCGGCGACGGCCGGCAGCAGCCGGCGGGGATCGATGTACGGCATCCCGTTGACCGAGTAGATGACGTCGTACGGCTCCGCCGTGCCCAGGTGTTCGACGGCGTCGGCCCTGATCAGGTTCAGGCCGGGCACGGAGCCGTGAGCGGCGCGGGCCCGTTCGTGCTGGGCGGGGCAGGAGTCGACCGCGTCCACCGAGACGCCGTGCGCCCGCACCAGGTGCGCCGCGTGCCGGGCCGGCCCGCAGCCGAGGTCCAGCACCCGGCGCCCGGCGAGTTCGCCGAGGATCTCGGCGCCCGGCCCGGTGCCCCAGAAGCCCCAGTCGAACCGCGTCGGCTCCGGCAGCACCGTGCCGCGCCGCAGATGGTGGTCGCCGTAGGCCTGCCAGGCCGCGGCGTTCACGGATTCCGGGTCGACGGGGCGACTGGTCAAGGTGCCTCCAGGGTGCGGTGGTCGAGGCCGCCACCCTATGTGCCATCCCGGCCGCCCTTTGCCGTCGCGCATCTTGACGTGTACTCGGCAGAGTAGCTTCCATGGGAGCGCTCCCATTCCCACGCCTCATTCCCTTTGCCGTCAACCCCACCCACCCCTGGAGCCGCAATGAGAAGAACGAGAACGAGCCCCTTGCGCACCTGCCTGGCCGTACTGACCGCCCTGATCGGCCTCGTGGTCCCCGGCGCCCTCTGCCCAGGGACCGCCCAGGCTGCCGTCGAGCCCGGCACCCAGGCCACCGGCCTGCACATCAGCAACGGCCGCCTCGTCGAGGGCAACGGCAACGACTTCGTGATGCGCGGCGTCAACCACGCCCACACCTGGTATCCCGACGAACTCGGTTCGCTGGCCGACATCAAGGCACAGGGCGCCAACACCGTCCGGGTCGTCCTCGCCGACGGACACCGCTGGACCGCCAACAGCGCAGCGGACGTGGCCAACGTCATCGCCCAGTGCAAGGCCAACAAGCTCATCTGCGTCCTGGAGGTGCACGACACCACCGGCTACGGCGAGGAGAGCGCCGCCGGCACCCTCGACCAGGCCGCCGACTACTGGATCGGCCTGAAGGACGTGCTCGCCGGCCAGGAGAACTACATCATCATCAACATCGGCAACGAGCCCTGGGGGAACACCGGTCCGGAAGGGTGGACCGCTCCGACCATCGCCGCGATCCAGAAGCTCCGCAATGCCGGCCTCCAGCACACGATCATGGTGGACGCGCCCAACTGGGGTCAGGACTGGCAGCAGGTCATGCGCACCAACGCCCGGTCCGTGTACGCCGCCGACACCACCGGCAACCTGATCTTCTCGATCCACATGTACAGCGTCTACGACACCGCGGCCGAGGTCACCGACTATCTGAACGCCTTCGTCGACGCCAAACTGCCCATCCTCATAGGGGAGTTCGGCGGCCCCGCCGACCAGTGGGGCGATCCCGACGAGGACACCATGATGGCGACGGCCCAGCAGCTCAAACTCGGGTACCTCGCCTGGTCCTGGAGCGGCAACACCGACCCGGCCCTCGACCTCGTGCTCAACTTCGACCCGGCCCAGATGACGTCGTGGGGGCAGCGCATCTTCCACGGCCCCAACGGCATCGCGCAGACCGCCAAGGAGGCCACGGTCTTCGGAGGCGGCTCCACCGACACCCAGGCCCCGACCGCTCCCGGCACCCCGAGCGCCTCCGCGGTGACGGCGTCCTCGGCCCACCTCGCCTGGACCGCGTCCTCTGACAACGTTGGCATCGCCGGATACGACGTCGTGCGGGTCAGCGGGGGCACGGAGACCACGGTCGCGTCCGCCACCGGCACCTCGGTGACGGTCACCGGCCTGAACGCCAACACCGCCTATTCCTTTGCCGTTTACGCCCGTGACGCGGCAGGCAACAAGTCGGCCCGCTCGGCGACGGTGAGCGTCACCACCGCGTCCACGCCCGCCGGGAGCTGCTCGGTCGGCTATCGCGTGGTCGGCGAGTGGTCCGGCGGCTTCCAGGGCGAGATCGTCGTCCGCAACACGGGGACGACGGCCGTCACCGGCTGGAAGCTGGGCTTCTCCTTCGCCGACGGACAGACCGTCTCCACCATGTGGGGCGGCACCGCCGCGCAGAGCGGTGGCTCGGTGACCGTCACCCCGGCCTCGTACACCAACACCGTCCCCGCCGGGGGCTCGGTGACCGTCGGCTTCATCGGCAGCAAGGGGGCCAGGAACACCGCGCCCGGCGCGTTCACCCTCAACGGGGCGTCCTGCGTGAACGGTTGATGTACCTCCGACATCAGGTCAACTGTCCCGGACTCTTGACTCGGAACGCGCTCGTCGCGATCCTCGACGCATCTATTGCGCCGGTCATGACAACTCCAAGGGCAGTCAAAACTCCCTCGGTCGACGGCGCCCCCGCCGACCGAGGGACGTGTGCCGTGACCGGACGCTCCTGCCGCAGACGCAAGAACATCACCATCGTCTCCGTGCTCTTCCTGGTACTGGCCGCGATCCTCGGCCCCACGCCGAGTTCGGCCGCCACCGACTGGTGGACGCCGACCGCACGGCCCACCCCCGACGCCCAGATCAACGTGACCGGAGCGCCCTTCACCGGCACCAATTCCGCAGGTGAGGTACGGGGGTTCGTCGACGCGCACAACCACCTCTTCTCCAACGAGGCCTTCGGTGGCCGACTGATCTGCGGCAAGGTGTTCTCCGAGTCCGGAGTCGCCGACGCCCTCAAGGACTGCCCCGAGCACTACCCCGACGGCAGCCTCGCGCTCTTCGACTACATCACCCACGGTGGCGACGGCAAGCACGACCCGACCGGCTGGCCCACCTTCAAGGACTGGCCGGCCTACAACTCGATGACCCACCAGGCCAACTACTACGCCTGGGTGGAGCGGGCCTGGCGCGGTGGCCAGCGGGTGCTCGTCAACGACCTCGTCACCAACGGGATGATCTGCTCGATCTACCCTTTCAAGGACCGTGGTTGTGACGAGATGACCTCGATCCGCCTCCAGGCCAAGCTCGCCTACGACCTCCAGGGCTTCGTCGACAAGATGTACGGCGGCACCGGCAAGGGCTGGTTCCGGATCGTCACCGACAGCGCGCAGGCCCGACAGGTCATCGAGCAGGGCAAGTTGGCCGTCGTGCTCGGCGTCGAGACCTCCGAGCCGTTCGGCTGCAAGCAGATCCTCGACATCGGGCAATGCAGCAAGGCGGACATCGACAAGGGCCTCGACGAGCTCTACGGACTCGGTGTGCGCTCGATGTTCCTGTGCCACAAGTTCGACAACGCGCTGTGCGGGGTCCGCTTCGACGAGGGCGGTCTCGGCACCGCCATCAACGTCGGCCAGTTCCTGTCCACCGGCACCTTCTGGAAGACCGAGGCCTGCAAGGGCCCGCAGCACGACAACCCGATCGGCACGGCGGCCTCCGGGGCCGAGGCGGACCTGCCGGCGGGCGTCGACGTCCCCTCGTACGACAAGGCCGCGCAGTGCAACGTCCGCGGGCTCACCGATCTCGGCGAGTACGCCGTGCGCGGCATGATGAAACGCAAGATGATGCTCGAGATCGACCACATGAGCGTCAAGGCCACCGGCCAGGTCCTCGACATCTTCGAGGCCGCCAACTACCCCGGTGTGCTGTCCTCGCACAGCTGGATGGACCTCAACTGGACCGAACGCGTGTACTCGTTGGGCGGGTTCGTCGCCCAGTACATGCACGGCTCAGAGGGGTTCGCCGCCGAGGCGAAGCGCACGAAGGCCCTGCGGGACAAGTACGGCGTCGGATACGGCTTCGGCACCGACTTCAACGGCATCGGTGACCACCCCGCACCACGCGGAGCGGACGCCCCGAACAAGGTGACGTACCCCTTCAAGAGCGTCGACGGCGGCTCGGTGATCGACAAGGAGACCTCCGGGCAGCGCACCTTCGACTTCAACACCGACGGGGCCGCGCATGTCGGGCTGATCCCCGACTGGATCGAGGACATCCGGCTCGTCGGCGGTCAGGACGTGGTCGACGACCTGTTCCGCGGGGCCGAGTCCTACCTCGGCACCTGGGGCGCCACCGAGCGGCACCAGGCCTCCGTCAACCTCGCCGACAGACGTCCGGCCGCGGCCAGTTCGTCCGAGTCCAACCCCTTCACCAGCTACCAGCCGGGGCGGGCCGTGGACGGCGACGACTCCAGCCGCTGGGCGAGCGACTGGAGCGACGACCAGTGGTGGCAGGTCGACCTGGGCTCCACCAACCTGGTCTCCAAGGTCACGCTCGACTGGGAGCGGGCGTACGGGAAGTCGTACCGGATCGAGCTGTCGACGGACGGGACGAACTGGCGGACCGTCTGGTCGACGACCTCCGGTGACGGCGGTCTGGACACCGCCAAGTTCGCCGGTACCCCGGCGCGTTACGTCCGGGTCCACGGTCTCGGCCGCGGCACCGACTGGGGATACTCGCTCTACGAGGTGGGCGTCCACAGCGGCTGATCCGTTCGACAGCGGGGGACACACATGGCACGCATGCCGTCGGCCGAGCGGCGCCGACAGCTGACGGAAGCGGCGATCAGGGCGATGGCCCGGGACGGCGTGGCGAAGACGACGACCCGGTCCATCGCCGCCGAGGCCGGCGTGTCCCTGAGCGTCTTCCACTACTGCTTCGACTCCAAGCAGGCCCTCGTCGAGGCCGTGATCACCACGCTCACCGACCACTCGGTGAGCGTGGTGCAGGAGGCGCTGCGCCCGAAGGACACCCTGGAGGAGACCGTCGACGCCGGTTTCCGGGCCTACTGGGACCATGTCCGCGCCAACCCCGAGGCGCACATGCTCACCTACGAGCTCACCCAGTACGCCCTGCGCGAGCCCGGCTTCGACCACCTCGCCAGACGCCAGTACGAGCTGTACGGCGAGGCCTACGCCGAGCTCATCGAGCAGCTGCGCCGGGACATGGACCTGGAGCTGAGGGTGCCCGTGTCCGTCCTGGCCCGCTATCTCGCGGCCATGACCGACGGGCTCACCCTCAACTACCTCGTGCTCGGCGACGCGGCCGCCTGGTCGGACATCCTCGACACCGTCACGGCACACATCGCGGGCCTCGTGCGCTGAGGATGCGCTGAGACCGGTCAGGATCCGAGAAGCGTGAGCCGGGAGCCGTGGCTAGCGTGACGGTCATGGACATCACCCTTCGGGCGAGCTTCCTTCCGCATGACGACCCGGAAGCGTCGCTGGCGTTCTACCGGGACGTGCTCGGCTTCGAGGTCCGGGGTGACACCGGCCGCGGAGGCCGGCGCCGGATCACGGTCGGTCCCGCGGGCGGCCCCTCGGTGGTGCTGCACCCCGTGGGCGAGGACCCCGGGCTCCTGCTCACCACCACCGATCTCGACGCCGCCTTCGAGTGGCTCCAGGCACGAGCCGAGGTGATCCAGGAGCCGATCGAGCAGTCGTACGGTGTGCGGGACTGCGCCTTCCTCGACCCCGCGGGCAATGTGATCCGGGTCCAGGAGCTGCGCTGAGACGCACGCCTCGACATAGTGTTCGAAGTCGTCGAAACGGGAGGACGAAAGACCATGAGCAAGGCCACTCCGGGCGACCGGCACACCGCTGACAGCCACGACCTGATCCGCGTGCACGGGGCGCGCGAGAACAACCTCAAGGACGTCAGCATCGAGATCCCGAAGCGCCGGCTCACGGTCTTCACCGGAGTCTCCGGCTCAGGCAAGAGCTCCCTGGTCTTCGACACCATCGCCGCCGAGTCGCAGCGGCTGATCAACGAGACCTACAGCGCCTTCGTCCAGGGCTTCATGCCCACCCTCGCCAGGCCCGAGGTCGACGTCCTCGACGGCCTCACCACCGCGATCACCGTCGACCAGCAGCGCCTCGGCGGCGACCCGCGCTCCACCGTGGGCACCGTCACCGACACCAACGCGATGCTGCGCATCCTTTTCAGCAGACTCGGCACCCCGCACATCGGCTCGCCCAAGGCCTTCTCCTTCAACGTCGCCTCCATCAGCGGCGCGGGCGCGGTCACCATGGAGCGCGGCGGGCAGACCGTGAAGGAGCGGCGCAGCTTCAGCATCGTCGGCGGCATGTGTCCGCGCTGCGAGGGCCGGGGCACCGTCAACGACATCGACCTCGGCCAGCTCTACGACGACTCCAAGTCGCTGGACGAGGGCGCCCTGACCATCCCCGGCTACAAGGCCGGCGGCTGGAACTACCGCCTCTACAGCGAGTCCGGCTTCTTCCCCGCGGACAAGCCGATCGGGAAGTTCACCAAGCGCGAGCTCCAGGACTTCCTGTACCGCGAGCCGACCAGGATGAAGATCGCGGGCATCAACATGACCTACGAGGGTCTTGTGCCGCGGATCCAGAAGTCGATGCTCGCGAAGGACCGCGAGTCGATGCAGCCGCACATCCGGGAGTTCGTGGACCGGGCCATCACCTTCATGGTGTGCCCCGACTGCGAGGGCACCCGGCTCAACGAGGGCGCCCGGTCCTCGAAGATCAAGGGGGTCAGCATCGCCGACGCCTGCGCGATGCAGATCAGCGACCTCGCCGACTGGGTCCGCGCGCTGAAGGAACCGTCGGTCGGGCCGCTGCTCACGGCGCTGGGGGAGACCCTCGACTCCTTCGTGGAGATCGGGCTCGGCTATCTCTCCCTGGACCGGCCCTCGGGCACGCTGTCCGGCGGCGAGGCGCAGCGCACCAAGATGATCCGTCATCTCGGCTCCTCGCTCACCGATGTCACCTACGTCTTCGACGAACCGACGATCGGGCTGCACCCGCACGACATCCAGCGCATGAACAACCTGCTGCTGCGCCTGCGGGACAAGGGGAACACGGTGCTCGTCGTGGAGCACAAGCCGGAGACGATCGTGATCGCCGACCATGTCGTCGACCTCGGCCCGGGGGCCGGTACGGCGGGCGGTTCGGTCTGCTTCGAGGGCACTGTCGAGGGGCTGCGGACCAGTGACACGGTCACCGGGCGCCACTTCGACGACCGGGCCGGTCTCAAGGACACGGTCCGCAAGGCGACCGGCGTGCTGGAGATCCGGGGTGCGAGCACGCACAACCTCCAGGACGTCGACGTGGACATCCCGCTCGGGGTGCTGACCGTGATCACCGGGGTGGCGGGGTCCGGCAAGAGCTCGCTCGTGCACGGGTCGATCCCGGTCGCGGAGGGGGTGGTGTCCGTGGACCAGGGGGCGATCCGTGGCTCGCGGCGCAGCAACCCGGCGACGTACACGGGACTCCTCGAGCCGATCCGGAAGGCGTTCGCGAAGGTCAACGGGGTGAAGCCTGCGCTGTTCAGCGCGAACTCGGAGGGGGCGTGTCCCACCTGCAACGGTGCGGGGGTCGTCTACACCGACCTCGCGATGATGGCCGGGGTCGCGACGACCTGCGAGGAGTGCGAGGGGAAGCGGTTCCAGGCCTCGGTCCTCGAGTACCACCTCGGTGGGCGGGACATCAGCGAGGTGCTCGCGATGCCGGTGACGGAGGCGTTGGAGTTCTTCGACACCGGTGAGGCACGGACGCCCGCCGCACACCGGATCCTGGAGCGCCTGTCGGACGTCGGGCTCGGCTACCTCACCCTCGGGCAGCCGCTCACCACGCTGTCCGGCGGTGAGCGGCAGCGGCTGAAGCTGGCGACCCACATGGGGGACAAGGGCGGCGTCTACATCCTCGACGAGCCGACGACCGGCCTTCACCTCGCCGACGTCGAACAGCTCCTCGGCCTCCTCGACCGCCTCGTCGACGCCGGCAAGTCCGTCATCGTCGTCGAACACCACCAGGCGGTCATGGCCCACGCCGACTGGATCATCGACCTCGGCCCGGGAGCGGGCCACGACGGCGGCCGGATCGTCTTCGAGGGGACTCCGGCGGAACTGGTGGCGACGGGGGGCACGCTGACGGCGGAGCATCTGGCGGCTTACGTGGGGGAGTGACGGCGGAGCATCTGGCGGCTTACGTGGGGGAGTGACGGCGGTCGGGTCCGGGCGGCGACTTGACGTGCGGGCTGGGGGCGAGGGGCGGGGCGTGGGCTGCTCGGTGGGCGGCCACCTGTTCGCGCGGGCTGCGGCAGCCGGGGTGCGGCGTGTACCGCAAAGGCGATCCCGGCGGCACCTTCGGGAGGGGGAGCAATCGGGTTCGGAGCGGATCCACGGGCCCGTCTCTCCCCCCTCCTGGCGCAGAGCTGTCCGTTGCTCCGCCGGGCGACCCCGGGGTGGTGATCTCGGACAGTGCGGAAGCACCCCGGCTCGGAGCCCGTCGGCGTGGACGTGTCCTCGTCCTCCGCGCGGTGGCCGAAAGTACCCCGGCCCCCGCCCCTCTCCGTCCTCCACCCACCCACCCACGGCACGGAATCCCCTGACCGGTGTCGCGCATATCCGGCCCCCGTCTGTCCCGCACCTCCACGCACGGCGGCGGATCTCCCGGCCCCGCCTCCCCGCCCCCCGCCGTGCATCCCCCCGCCCCGCCCGGCCGGAACCGACCCCTTGACCCCTGGCTCGCCCTCCCTGATGCTCGGTTGCGCATAGCGCGTCGTGTCGCGAATGAGGCAACCAAGCGTAGTCGGAGGAGTGACCCATGGCTCATGAGGTTCGTGCTGTCGTCGCCCGGGCGAAGGGCGCCCCCGTCTCCGTCGAGACGATCGTCGTGCCCGACCCGGGGCCCGGCGAGGCGCTGGTGAAGGTGGAGGCGTGCGGGGTCTGTCACACCGATCTGCACTACCGGGAGGGCGGGATCAACGACGAGTTCCCCTTCCTGCTGGGGCACGAGGCGGCAGGCCGGGTCGAAGCCGTCGGGGAGGGCGTCACCGGCCTCGCACCCGGTGACTTCGTCATCCTCAACTGGCGCGCGGTCTGCGGCACCTGCCGCGCATGCAGCAAGGGCAAGCCCTGGTACTGCTTCGACACGCACAACGCGCAGCAGAAGATGACCCTCACCGACGGCACCCCGCTCGCCCCCGCCCTCGGCATCGGTGCCTTCGCCGAGAAGACCCTCGTCGCCGCCGGCCAGTGCACCAAGGTCGACCCCGCCGCCCCGGCGACCGCCGCCGGCCTGCTCGGCTGCGGGGTCATGGCCGGCTTCGGCGCGGCCGTGAACACCGGCGCGGTCGGCCGCGGGGACTCCGTCGCCGTCATCGGCTGCGGCGGAGTCGGCACGGCCGCCGTCGCGGGAGCCCGGCTCGCCGGCGCCACCAAGGTCATCGCCGTCGACGTGGACCCGCGCAAACTGGAACGCGCCACCGGGATGGGTGCCACCCACACCGTCGACTCCCGCGAGACCGACCCCGTCGAGGCGATCCGCGAACTGACCGGCGGCTTCGGCGCCGACGTCGTCGTCGAGGCGGTCGGCCGCCCCGAGACGTACCAGCAGGCCTTCTATGCCCGCGACCTCGCCGGCACCGTCGTCCTGGTCGGTGTCCCGACCCCGGAGATGAAGCTGGAGCTGCCGCTCCTCGACGTCTTCGGACGCGGCGGCTCCCTCAAGTCCTCCTGGTACGGCGACTGCCTGCCCTCCCGTGACTTCCCCGCCCTCATCGACCTCTACCTGTCGGGGCGCTTCGACCTCGACGCCTTCGTCTCCGAGACCATCGGCCTCGAGGACGTGGAGAAGGCGTTCGAGAAGATGCACCGGGGTGAGGTGCTGCGCTCCGTGGTCGTGCTGTGACGTTCCCCCATGCGCACCAAGTTGCGCAAGAAGCAACCTCGGGGGTCGGCCGTGTCCGCCCCCTGGACTCCTTGACAAGGGTTTGCGGGCGCCCGCACACTGACGTTGCGTTCACCGCAATCCGTTTCGCTATACGCACCGAGGTGTCATGATGATTCCCGCGTGCCGTCTCGTGGATCTTCCGCGAGGCGAGGCCTACCGGCTCGACATCGATCCGCCGGTCTCGGTGTTCCACACCGACGACGGCGAGGTCTTCGCCATCGACGACACCTGCACCCATCAGGACGCCTCGCTCGCCGACGGCTGGCTGGAGGGCTGCGAGGTCGAATGCCCGCTGCACGCCTCGAAGTTCGACCTGCGCACGGGTGCCGTCGACGCCCCGCCGGCCAAACGCCCGGTGCGCACCCACGAGGTCCGCGTCGAGGACGGCATGATCTACGTCCGGCTCTCCACCGACGCCCCCAACCTGCCGCCCTGCGTGGCCGTCCGGCTCGCCGGAGGACCCGCGTGAAAACCGTCGCCGTGGTCGGCGCCTCGCTCGCCGGCCTGTCGGCGGCACGCTCCCTGCGCAAGCGGGGCTACGACGGACGGCTCGTCGTCATCGGCGACGAACTCCACCGCCCGTACGACAGACCGCCGTTGTCCAAGGAGTTCCTGGCCGGCTCCCTGGGCGAGGCGGACCTCGCGCTGGAGACGGACGACGAGGACCTGGGCGCCGAGTGGCTGCTCGGCGTCCGCGCCACCGGACTCGACGGCCCGCGGCGCGCCGTACGGCTCGACGACGGCGGCGAGATCCGGGCGGACGGCGTCGTCATCGCGACCGGCGCCACCGCCCGCACCCTGCCCGGCACGGCGGGCCTCGCCGGGGTGCACACCCTGCGCACCCTGGACGACGCCCGCGCGCTGCGAGACGAACTCGCCCTGGGCGGACGGCTGGTGGTGATCGGCGGCGGTTTCGTCGGCGCCGAGGTCGCTTCCACGGCGTACGCCCTCGGACTCGACGTGACCGTGGTCGAAGCCGCCCCCACCCCGCTGGCCGGGCCGCTCGGTGCCGCCATGGGAGGGATCGTCTCCGCCCTCCACGCGGACCACGGCGTACGGCTGTTGTGCGGAGTCGGCGTCAAGGGACTGAGCGGCGAGAGCCGGGTCGAGGCCGTCCTGCTGGAGGACGGCCGCAGCCTGCCCGCCGACCTGGTGGTCGTGGGCGTCGGCGCCCGTCCCTGTGTCGAGTGGCTGGCCGGCTCCGGCATCGAACTCGCCGACGGCGTGGTCTGCGGCACCGACGGACGCACCGGCCTCGCCGGAGTCGTCGCGGTCGGCGACTGCGCCTCCTGGTACGACCCGCGCGCGGGCCTGCACCGCCGCGTGGAGCACTGGACCGGCGCCCTGGAGCGGCCCGACGCGGCCGTGGCAGCGCTGCTGGCCGGAGGCGAGGTGGAACCGGCCGCGCCGAGGCCGCCGTACTTCTGGTCCGACCAGTACGGCGTCAGGATCCAGTTCGCCGGTCACGCGGCCGGTGCCGACAGCGTGACGATCGAGGAAGGCGCCCGGGACGACCGCAACGTCCTGGCCGTCTACCGGCGCGGGGAGCATCCGGTCGCCGTGCTCGGGATGAACCAGCCGCGGCTGTTCATGCGCTGGCGCAAGCAACTCGCCGCCGCGGCCTGACCGTTCACCGCCGCGACTCCCTACAGAACGCCGCCGGCTCCGGCCGGCCGTGCCTCACCGGTCCACGACATCCCCGAGGAGTGCCCTGTGACCTCGACCAGCCTGCCGGACAGTCTGATCGCCACCCTCCCCGGCGCCTCCTACACGGATCCCGGGATCTTCGCCCAGGAGCAGGAGCGCATCTTCGAAGCGATGTGGTTCTGCGCCGTCCGCGCCGACGACCTGCCCCGCCCCGGCGCTTTCAGGACCGTGCAGGTGGGCCGGGAGAGCATCCTGATCGCACGCGCCCGGGACCACTCGGTCCGCGCCTGGTTCAACGTGTGCCGGCACCGCGGCGCCAAGCTGTGCACCGAGGAGTCCGGCGAGGTCAAGCGGGCCTTCCAATGCCCGTACCACGCCTGGACGTACGACCTGACGGGCAAGCTCGTCGCGGCCCCGAACCTGACGAAGATGCCGGACGTGGGCCGCACCGAGTACGGCCTGGCGGGCGTGGCCGTGCGCGAGTGGCTCGGCTATGTGTGGGTGTGCCTCGCCGAGGACCCGCCGCCCTTCGACGAGGTGATCCAGGACGTGATCACCCGGCTCGGCGACACCGAGTCCATCGAGCGCTACGACATCGACCACCTCAGCGTCGGCCGCCGGATCGTCTACGACGTGAAGGCGAACTGGAAGCTGATCATCGAGAACTTCATGGAGTGCTACCACTGCGCGACGATCCACCCCGAACTCACCGAGGTGCTCCCGGAGTTCGCCGACGGCTACGCCGCCCAGTACTACGTGGGCCACGGCGCGGAATTCGGCGAGGACATCCAGGGCTTCACCGTGGACGGCTCGGAGGGCCTGGACCGGCTGCCCGGAGTCTCCGAGGACCAGGACCGCCGCTACTACGCGATCACCGTGCGGCCGCAGGTCTTCGTCAACCTGGTGCCCGACCACGTGATCCTGCACCGGATGTACCCGATGGCCGCGGACCGGACGGTCGTCGAGTGCGACTGGCTCTACCTTCCGCACGTCGTCGAGAGCGGCAAGGACGTCAGCCGGTCGGTGGAGCTGTTCGACCGGGTCAACCGGCAGGACTTCGACGCCTGCGAGCGCACCCAGCCCGGGATGAGCTCACGGCTCTATGCCAAGGGCGGTGTCCTCGTGCCCAGCGAGCACCACATCGGGGAGTTCCACGACTGGGTGCAGGCCCGGCTGGGCGGTCAGCCCAGGTAGCCCATGCGGTGACTGATCTCCTGCGCGCCCTTGACCAGGACCGGGGCGAGTTCGTGCAGGCGCTCCTCGGAGAGCCGGTACGCGGGCCCCGAGGCGCTGAGCGCCGCGATGACCTCGCCGTCCCGGTCGCGCACCGGCGCGGCCATGGCGTGCAGACCCAGCTCCAGCTCCTCCAGGGCCCAGGCGTACCCGCGTTCCCGGGCCTCGGCGAGGTTCCGCTCGAGCTTGGTCTTCGCGGTGATGGTGCGCGGGGTGACCTTCTTCAGACCGGTCTCCGTCAGCAGCGCCGAGCGCTCCTCGTCGGGCAGGTGGGCCAGCAGGATCTTGCCGCTGGAAGTGGCGTGCAGCGGGGTCAGCTGGCCGACCCAGTTCTGCGCGGTGACGGCACCCGGGCCGCGCACCTGGTAGAGGTTGACCGCGTAGCTCTCCTGGAGCACCGCGAGGTTGACGGTCTCGCCGAGTTCCTCGGCCAGGTCCTCGCAGACCGGGCGGCTCTGCTGGGTGATGTCGATGCGCCCGGTGACCGCGCCGGCCAGCCGCACGATCCCGAAGCCGAGCCGGTACTTCCCGCGCTCACCGGCCTGTTCCACCAGGCCCCGCGCCTCCAGGGCCCCGAGGAGCCGGAACGCCGTGGACTTGTGGACCTCGATCTCGCCCGCGACCTCACTGACGCCGGCCTCGCCCCGGCGGGCCAGGATCTCCAGAACGTGAATGGCCCGGTCGACGGACTGCACTCCGCCGCTCGACGACCCTGTCGTTTCGTTGTCCGGGTTGTAGTTGCTCACAACGCAACTATACGCACTCTGCGCTACAGCGGGTTTGCGACCGCGACTCCGGGCGCCCCCGGCTTCCCGGGCGTTCACAGGAAACGCCGGATCGGGGTCACGGCCGCCTCCTTGGCCCGCTGGAGGGCCGGACGCCGTTTCCACCGGGCGAGTTCGATGGCCACGCTGTGCTCCAGATCGGCCTCGTAGTCCTGGTCGAGTGCGGCGGTGAACGTCTCGTCCAGCACGGCGAGCATGACCTCCTCGTCGTGGTCCATGGAGCGGCGGTTGAAGTTGGTGGAGCCGATGAGGGAGGCGACCGAGTCGACCGTGATGATCTTGGCGTGCATCATCGTCGGCTGGTACTGCCGGATCCGCACCCCCGCCTCCAGCAGCCGCCGGTAGTGCTGCTGACCGGCGAGCTGACAGGCGCGCTGGTCGGTGTGCGGGCCGGGGAGCAGGATCTCCACACGTACGCCCCGCCGGGCGGTGTCGCACAGCAGGTCGACGAAGTAGGTGTCGGGCGCGAAGTACGCGGTGGCGAGCCGGAACCGCTCCTCGGCGGAGGCGAGCATCACGCGGATGAGGGTCTGCATGTCCTGCCAGCCGATACTGGCGGAGCCGCGCACCACCTGTACGACCGACGAGCCGGCCTGGCGGTGCTCCGTGAAACGGTCGCGCTCGTCGAAGAGTTCGTCGTGGCACTCTGCCCAGTTCTGGGCGAACGCGGCGGCGATGCCGTCCACGGCCGGGCCGCGCACCTGGACATGGGTGTCCCGCCACTCCCCGGGGGTGCGGGCGTCACCGCACCACTCCTCCGCGATGCCCACCCCGCCGGTGAACGCGGTGTGCTCGTCGACGATCAGGGCCTTGCGGTGGCAGCGGTGGTTCTGCTTGAACGGCGACAGCCACACCGGCTTGCGGAACCAGGCCACCTGCACTCCGGCGGTGTCCATGAGGTCCAGCAGGCTCGGCTCGATCTCCTTGGCGCCGAAACCGTCGAGCAGCAGCCGTACCCGCACACCCGCCCGGGCGCGGTCGGCGAGAGCGGCGGCGAAGTCGCGGGCGATCTCGCCGCGCCAGTAGACGAACGTCATCATGTCGATCGTGTGCCGCGCCGATTGGATCGCCCCGAGCATCGCGGGGAAGATCCGGTCGCCGTTGCGCAAGGGGACCAGCTCGTTGCCTTCGGTGGCGGCGACGCCGATCAGCCGCTCCAGGCGGCGCCGCAGCCGCAGCTTGCGGGCCTCCGCGCCGGATGCGGGGGACACGGGTCTGTCATCGAGGATCACGCCGAATCTCCCGGAGGGTAGGACCGTTGGTCGCGGGCCGCGGTGCGGCCCGGAGAGCGGATGCCCGGGAGCCCCGCACTCACTCCCGGCCGCCGTGCCCCGGTCGCGGAAGAGTCGCGGAAGATCCGCGAAGTGCGGGCATATGCGCAGGAGGTGGGGGTAGACGGCTGATCGCCGGTCGCCGGACCGGCTCAGGCAAGGACACCCTGTGGAGGGGCACATGATGGCGACGACCGTGCAAACTGCCGGACGGACGGCGGGCATGCCGGAGATCACCGACCCTTCCCAGGTCGCTCCCAAGGACGCGCGTGAACTGTCGAAGCTGTTCTTCGAGAAGCTCGCGGTCCTGGAGGAAGGGACCCCCGAGCACCAGTACGCCCGCAACACGTTGATCGAGATGAACATCTCACTGGTCCGCTACGCGGCCGGCCGGTTCCGCGGCCGGGGCCAGGAGGAGCGGGAGGACATCGTCCAGGTCGGCATGATCGGCCTGATCAAGGCGATCGACCGGTTCGAGCTGACCCGCGAGGTGGAGTTCACCTCCTTCGCCGTCCCCTACATAGTCGGCGAGATCAAGCGGTTCTTCCGCGACACCTCCTGGGCCGTGCACGTGCCGCGCCGGCTCCAGGAGGCCCGGGTGCAACTGGCCCGCGCCAGCGAGGAGCTGAGCAGCCGGCTGGGCCGCACTCCGACCACCGCGGAGCTGTCCGAGCTGATGAGCCTGCCCGAGGAGGAGGTCGTCGAGGCCCAACTGGCCTCCAACGCCTACCGGTCGGCGTCCCTGGACGCGGCGATCAACGGCAGCGAGGACGGGGAGAGCGCGCTCGCCGACTTCATCGGCGGCCAGGACCCGGCCCTCGGCCTGGTCGAGGACTTCCACGCCCTCGCGCCGATGATCGCCTCGCTCGACGACCGCGACCGCAGGATCATCCACTGGCGCTTCGTCGAGGAACTCACCCAGGCCCAGATCGCCGAACGTCTCGGGGTCTCCCAGATGCACGTCTCCCGGCTGATCGCCCGACTGCTGGCCCGGCTGCGCGAGGGCATGCTCAGCACCCGCTGACCCGACCCGGTACACGAATCCGCGATCACCAGCGGCACCTCCGGCGCACACCGGAGGTGCCGCTCCCGTTTTTCACCCCGTCTTCACGGCCGCCCGCGCCTGGGTGTGAGGTCGCGCTCCGTCGCACACGGGAACGCCTGGCGGGGCCCGATACCACTCGTTCGAGAGAGATGGCACACAACCATCACAGTTCGCGCGGATTCGGGGTAAGCGAGTCGGAGTAAGGGCCGCGAAAGCGCACTGTTGCCGTTTGACAACAATAGTCAGGAGGCAACAAAGTGGCCGTGTCGGACGTGCGCGGGGAAGGACCTGGAATGCTCCGGTTGACGGAGACCGCTCCGTGCGCGGGGCGCCGTCGCCGAGGGGTGACGGCGGCACCGGTGCCGCGCGACGTGGTTCAGGCGGTCCGGCTGTCGGACTCCTGTGAGTCGTGCAGCTGCGTCGCCGCCGAGGCGCAGAAGGCCTCCAGCCCCTCCAGCAACGCGACCCGCTTGGCGGCGGGCATGTCCGCCAGCACCCTGCTCAGCTCCTTCTCCCGGCGGGCCCGCAGATCGGCCAGGAAGGCCCGGCCCCGGCCGCTGAGGTGCAGCCTCACCTCGCGGCGGTCCTGGACGCCCGTCACCCGCTCGACGAATCCGGCGGCCACCAGCCGGTCGCACAGCCGGCTCGTGGACGGCGGCGTGGAGGCCAGGGACTCGGCGAGCGCGCGGAGGTTGATGCCGTCATGGTGCTCGAGGATGTGCAGCACCCGCAGCTGGGACGCGGAGGCGGGCGCGGTCGAGGCCCTGCCCCACACGAACTCCAGCAACTCGACGGCCGTCGTGGTCACGCGCGCCACCTCATCGGGCGCGGGGCGGCGGAAGGCAGTCACGGTCACACTCTCGCAGGCACTCGGGTGCCTGTCAGCGTACTAGGCGCGGGCCCGGCCCCCGACGGGCCGCCGCGACCGACACAGCTCGTGCACATGGCGGATCTCCCGAGCGAGGCCCCACGTCCCCGACGAAAGATGGTGTATTGCTCATCGTGAACAGATTCGAGGCCGCTGAACGCGCCCTGCGGACAGCGGCTCCCCACGAGCTCCTCGACGCCGTGCGTGCCGTCCTCGCCGAACGGTACGGCGCCCGGTCCGTCGAGTTGTTCATGGCCGACTACGGCCTGACGGTGCTCCAGCCGGTCTCGGTGCTGCCGCACACGCTCGACCCGGTCTCCGTGCACAACAGCCCGGCCGGACGGGCCTTCGGCTCCCAGCGGCCGTACCGCGAGGACCTCGGGGACGGACCGGTCCGGCTGCACCTGCCGGTCAGTGTGCGCGGCGACCGCCTCGGAGTGCTGACGGTCACGCTGGCCACGGCCGACGAGGCCCGCCGCTACGAGTCCGAACTGGTCGAGATCGCCGACGTGCTGGGGCACGAGGTGCTCGTGGCCGAGCGCGACACCGACCTCTACCTCCAGGCGCGCCGCAAGGACCGGCTCACCCTGGCCGCCGAGATGCAGTGGCAGCTGCTGCCCGGACGTGCCTGCTCCCGCCCCGAGTTCGACCTCGCGGCCCAGCTGGAACCGGCGTACGCCATCTTCGGCGACAACTTCGACTGGTCCGCCACCGCCGACCACCTGAGCCTCTACGTGACCAACGGCATGGGGGAGGGCATAGAGGCGTCGCTCCTGACGAACCTGGCCATCAACGCCCTGCGCAACGCCCGGCGGGCCGGCATCCCCATCGCCGACCAGGCCGCCCTGGCGGACCAGGCGGTCTACGCCCACTACCAGGGACGCTGCTATCTGTCGGTCCTCATGTTCGACTTCGACCTGCGCACCGGCCGGGCGAGCGTCGTGGACGCGGGCTCCCCCCAGTTGCTCCGGCTGCGCGACGGGACCGTGGAACGCGTCGACTTCGACGCCCAGTTGCCGTTGGGCATGTTCGAGGAGACGGACTACGTCGCCCAGGACTTCCAGGTGGAGCCGGGCGACCGGCTCGTCTTCGTCAGTGACGGAGTGCACACCGTGGCCTCCCCGCGTGGCGAGGCGTACGGCGACGCGGCTCTCACGCGGGCCATCCACGCCACCCGGCTGCTGCCCGCCGCCGAGGTGCCGCGTGCGGTCCTGCGGGAGTTGACCGGTCATCGCGGTGAGGCCCTCGCGGACGACGACGCCCTGGTCGTCTGTCTGGACTGGCGTGGCCGACCCCGCAGCGGCGAGGACGGCTCCGGTCGGTTGTGACGATCCCGTGTTGTTCGGGATGGGCGGCGACGATAATGTTTGTCATAAGGCAATAATTGCAAGATGGCCCGCGGTGAGGTGGGTTGACGAGACAGCGGCAGGGAGACGATGCAGGTGGCTGACCACGACACGGCTGACGGGGTGGCGAAGGAGCTCGGCGGGTTCCTGGAACGCAGGCGCGAGCAGATCGCCCAGCGCTGGGCGGACGCGCCCCTGTTCCGTACCGTCTTCACCGTCTCACGTGACGAGGCCGTCGAGGCCTGCAAGGCCGTCGTGGACGCCCTGGCCGACGTGGCCCGCTCCGGTCGGCTGGAGGACGTGCAGGCCCCGGGCTTCGGCGCCGTCCGCGACCAGCTCGGGCGAATGGCCGCCTCCCGGACCCAGGCCGGCTTCAGCTCCTCCCAGATCGCCGGCGAGGTGGCGGGCCTTCGGGAGCCGGCCCTCGCCCTGCTGAGGGCCGAGCTCGAGGATTCCTCCAGCGAGCACGTCGAGGCCTGTCTGCTCGCGCTGACCGTCCTGATGGGCACGCTGCGTGTGGTGGTCATGGAGACGAGCGTCAGCGCGGGCGAGGAACTCATCGCCCGGCAGCAGCTCCAGCTCCTCGAGGTGGCCACCCCCGTCATCAAGCTGTGGGAGGGCATCGTCGCCGTCCCGCTCATCGGCACCCTCGACAGCGCCCGCAGCCAGGTCGTGATGGAGAGCCTGCTGGAGGCGATCGTGGACCAGCGGGCCCGGTACGCCATCCTCGACATCACCGGCGTGCCGACCGTCGACTCGCTGGTCGCCCAGCACCTGATGAAGACGGTCGCCGCAGCCCGCCTGATGGGCGCCGAGTGCATCGTCTCCGGCATCCGTCCCGCGATCGCGCAGACCATCGTCCACCTCGGCATCGACCTCGGGACGATCATCACCCGGGCCGGCCTGGCCGACGCCCTGGCCTACGCGCTCACCGAGCAGGGCATCGTCGTCTCCCAGGGCCCGGCCCAGGGAGGGAGCCCGCGGTGAGCGGCCTCCCCGCCACCCCCGCCTCCTCGGTGCCGGTCCTGGCACTGGGAGACGTCCTGCTGGTCTCCTTGCAGGGAGAGCTGCACGACGCCACCGCCGAGCAGCTCCAGGACCACATCTCCCATCGCATCGCCCACCACCCGGTGCCGGTGGGCGGAGTCGTCATCGACATCTCCGGGGTGGAGATCGTCGACTCCTTCCTCGGCCGCATCCTCGCCGAGATCGCGGCCAACGCCCGGCTGCTGGCCACCCGGACCGTCGTGGCCGGGATGCGTCCCGCCGTGGCCATCACCCTGGTCGAACTGGGCCTCACCCTGCCCGGTCTGACGACGGCTCTGGACGTCGACAGCGCGTTGTCCCTCCTCGGGCGCGCCCCAGGGCCGGCCGCCCCCGCACACCCGGAAGGGGATGCTTGATGCATGCCCCACCCGCCCCCACCGCCCGGCTGCCCATCGCCTCGGACGCCGACCTGGCGTGGGTGCGCCAGCAGGTCCGCCGGGCCGCCGCCGGCCTCGGCTTCGGCCTGGTCCAGCAGACGAAACTGGTGACCGCGGCCAGCGAACTCGCCCGCAACACCCTGGTGCACGGCGGTGGCGGGCACGTGGAGATGACGACACTGGAGGAGGGCGCCGCCCGCGGACTGCGCCTGTCCTTCGTGGACAACGGTCCCGGCATCCGGGACGTCGAACTCGCCATGACCGACGGCTACACCACCGGGGGCGGCCTGGGCATGGGCCTGAGCGGGGCCAAACGGCTGGTCCAGGAGTTCACCCTCGACAGCCGCCCCGGCGAGGGCACCACCGTCACCGTCACCGAATGGGCCGCCGGGCTGCCCTCGCCCCGCACGGGGGCGCCATGAGCAGGGTCTGGGACATCCCGGTCCAGGAGAGCACCCGGGTCCGGGACGCGCGCGTGGCGGCGGAGGCCGCCTGTGCCGAGGTGTCGCTCGACGCCCCCAGCACGGCGGCCGCGGCACTGGTCGCCACCGAACTGGCCACCAACCTCGTCAAGCACGCCAGCGGCGGCCGTATCGTCATCAACCTCGTCGGCTCCGCCGACTCCCGCGCGGGGACCGAACCCTGCGTCCAGATCGTCTCGCTCGACCACGGGCCCGGCATCGGTGACGTCGGGGCGGCCAGCGCGGACGGCTACACGACCTCCGCCGCCTCCCTCGGGGCGGGGCTCGGCACCTGCCGGCGCGTCGCCGACGACTTCGACCTGCACAGCCGGCCCGGGGAGGGCACCGTCGCCGTCGCGCGCATCACCTCGACGCGGACGTCGCGCGCCAAGGGCTCGGGGCGAGCGGGGAGCGGCCTGCGGACCGGCGGCAGTGTCCAGGTCGGTCGGAACCTGCGGGTGGGCGGGAGCGTGCGGGTCGGCGGGGGCGTCCGGGCCGGCGACAGCGTCCGGGCTGGTGGCGTCACCGCCTCCTACGCCCACGCCGAACACTCCGGCGACGCCTTCGCCTGGGTCCGCTCCGGCTCCCGTGTCACCCTGCTGCTCGCCGACGGACTCGGCCACGGCGAGAAGGCGGCCGAGGCGTCCACGGCTGCCGTCGAGGAACTGCGCCGCGACGCCGACCTGCCGCCCGCCGACCTTCTGCGACGCCTGCACACCGTGCTGCGGACGACCCGCGGCGCGGCCGTCGGGGTCGCCCAACTCGACGAGGACACCGGCCGGTTGGCCTTCGCCGGGGTCGGCAACATCGGCGCCAGGCTGCGCACCGGAACCGGGTGGCAGCCGTTCATCTCGCACCCGGGCATTGTCGGGGCGCACTTCCCTGCCACCGTGCCGCTGCGCGAGGCCGACTGGGGGCACGACAGCCTGCTCGTCCTGCACAGCGACGGGCTGCCGGGCCGCTGGGTGCCGCCCCTGGATCCCCTGCTCCTCGCCCACGATCCCGCCGTGGTGGCCGCGGTCGTCCTGCGGGACGCCGGCAGCGCCGCACGGCCGCTGCGGGACGACACCAGTGTGGCCGTCCTGACCCCCGCCGCGGACGGAGGTCCATGACCGACCACACCGACGTCTGGAAGATCGCGTCGGCGGCCGACGCGGCCCGTGCCCGTGCCGCCGCCGCCGGCATCGTCGTGGCCGCCGGCACCCCGGCACCGGACCGGGCCCGCTTCCTGACCTCCCTGTCCGCCCGGCTGCGGAACTGCCTCGACCAGGGCGGCACTTGGGAGCTCCGCCTCCTCACCTGCGGAACCGAGCACGAGGGACGGCTCGACGTCCTGCTGCGGCCCTTCGACGGAGGGAAGCCGCGGCCCGTCGACGACGGGAACCTGTGGCCCATCGACGTCGAAACCCTGCGGCCCATCGACGTCGAAACCCTGCGGCCCATCGACGGCGGGAGCCTGCGGCCCTTCGACGGCGGGACCGCAGAGGACGGACGGGCCGGCGAGCCGGTCCTCTCCTGCCCGCTGCCGAACCCGCCCGCGCCCGGCGGTCGCGTCGGCGGCCGCGCCGGTCGCCCGATGTCGCCGTCCCGGGCCCTGCTGTCCGCCGACGAGGACACCGCCGCCGTACTGCGCCTCCTGGACGAGCAGGAACGACTCGTCCAGCTGCACCGCGAGGAGCTGCACCAGACGAACCAGGGTGTCCTCGCGCTGCACTCCGACCTGGAGGCCGCCGCGCTGGCCCAGGGGGAACTGCTGGAGGCCGAGCGGTCCGCGCGGGCCGAGGTGGAGCGGGCCCGGCGCCTGCTGAACTTCCTAGCCGACGCCAGCGCGGCCATCACCTCCTCCCTCAGCCCCACCGAAGTCCTGCGCCGGCTGACCGACCTGCTGGTACCGGAGTACGCGGCACGCCTCGACGTCTGGCTCTTCGACGAGGAGCAGGGCGACGAGGAGGCCGGCCCCGTACAGGAACACTCCAGGGCCGCGGTGGTCGCCGCACGCACGGGCCGCCCCCAGCACGCCGCCGCGCACCCCGGGAACCTGCCGGGCACCGACGACCTCCCGCCCGCCGCCATGTCGCCGGACCGGCCCCTGCTCGCCATTCCCCTGATCACACACCGCCTGCTGGGTGTGCTCACCCTCATCGCCCCCGGCCCCCGCTTCGACGCGGACACCTGCCTGATGCTCGTCGAACTCGGCCGCCGGGCCGGTGTCGCCCTGGACAACGCCCGCCGGTACGAGCAGCACCGCGACACCGCCGAGGCCCTCCAGCGCGCCCAGCTCACCGAGCTGCCCGACCCCGACGGCCTGCTGCTGGCCGCGCGCTACCTCCCGGCGTCCCAGGGCATGAACATCGGGGGCGACTGGTACGACGCCTTCCTCCAGCCCGACGGCAGTCTGCTGGCCGTCATAGGGGACGTGACCGGGCACGGGATGCACGCCGCCGTCGTCATGGGCCAACTGCGCACGGCACTGCGGGCCTACGCCGTGGAGGACAACTCCCCGGCGGAGATCCTCACGCGTCTGCACCGCATGCTCCGCCATCTGCAACCCCAGCTGTACGCCACCGCGATGATCGCCCGTTTCCGTCCCGGGGACCCGGAGGTGGTCTGGGCGTCGGCGGGCCATCCGCCCGCCGTGGTGCGCGACGCCGACGGCTCGGTGCGGATACTGGACGACGCTCCCGGCGTCATGCTGGGCATTCCCATCGCCTTCACCTACGCCGACCATGTCACCCGGCTCCCGGCGGGCTCCTCCCTGGTGCTGTACACGGACGGACTGGTCGAACGCCGGGCGCACGGCATCGACCCGGGCATCGAGCGGCTCCGCCAGGCGCTGGCCGGGCTCAGCACCCCGGAGCTGGAACAGGACCTGGACGCGGCCGCCGAGGCGCTGCTGAAGCCCCTGATGCACGATTCGGAGCGCGACGACGACGTCTGCCTGCTGCTGTGCCACACCGTCACGTACCCGGCGTCCTGAGCGCACGGCCTCTCCGGCCCGAGGCGTCCCGAGCCCGCGGCCTCCTCACCGCACGGCGTTCTCGGCACAGGCCTCCTCGGCCCACTGCCTCTGAGACCGGTCACCCGCGCGATAGCGTGGAGGAGACATGGTGAAAGGGTGGATGCCGTGAACGCCTTCGAGTCGCTTCCGTCCATGGAAGCCCAGTTGCGCGCGGCACCTCCGCACGCGCTGGTCGCCACCGCCCGCCGCCTGCTGGCCGAGCGCGCCGGTGCCCAGGACGTGACCCTCCTGCTCGCCGACTACGGACTGGCCGTGCTCCAGCCGGTCTCCCATCTGCCGCACACAGAGGAGCCGGTGTCCGCCCACGAGGGCCCGGCGGGCAGCGCCTTCACCCGTCAGAGCCCGGTGGTCGAGGACCTGAGCGACCCGGCCGGCCACCTGGTGCACCTGCCCATCACCGTGCGCGGAGACCGCCTCGGCGTGCTGTCCGTACGGCTGCCCGCGGGCATCGCGGCCCCCGAGAACGTCCGGCGCCTCGGTGACTTCGCGACGGCGCTCGGCCATGAGGTCACCACCGCGGGCCGCGACACCGACCTCTACCTCCAGGCCCGTCGCACCCGTCGGCTCACCCTGGCCGCCGAGATGCAGTGGCAGTTGCTGCCCGGCCGCGGGTGCGCGCGCGAGGAGTACGCCATCGGCGCCCATCTGGAACCCGCCTACTCCATCGGCGGCGACAACTTCGACTGGTCCACCAGCGCCGACCATCTCGTCCTGTCCGTCACCGACGGCATGGGCGAGGGCATCAACGCCGCCCTGCTGACCAGCCTGACGGTGGGCGCCCTGCGCAACGCCCGCCGGGCCGGCATAGGCCTCGCCGACCAGGCCTGTCTCGCCGACCAGGCGGTCTTCGCCCAGTACGGCGGCAAGGTGTACGCCTCCACCCTGCTGCTGGAGTTCCATCTCGCCACCGGCCTCGTGCGGGCCGTCGACGCGGGCTCCCCGCAGCTGTTCCGGCAGCGCGGCGAGCACGTCGAACGCGTCGAGCTGGACGCACAGTTGCCGCTCGGGATGTTCGAGGAGACGCTCTACGACGAGCAGACCTTCCACGTGGAGCCCGGCGACCGGCTCATCGTGGTCAGCTCCGGTGTGCACGGCAGCCGCTCGGCGACGGGTGACCTCTTCGGGGAGCGGGCCCTGCGCGGGATTCTCGTCGCGACCCGGTCGACCCCGGCGTACGAGACGGCACGCGCGGTCGTGTCCGGCCTGATCGACCACCACGGCAGCAGGGAGCTCCCGGCCGACGCGGCCGTCATCTGCCTGGACTGGCACGGCCGCACCGCCTGACCGGTGTCCCGGGAGGAATTCTTCGGCCGGCTCCTCAGGGCTCGGGCGTGTCCTGTGCCGCCCGGAATCCCCCAAGGCCTCGTTCGAGGGCCGAGCGTTCGGCCGGGGTCATCGCCGCGAGGACCGAGGCGAGCGCCTGTGACCTGCGGGCGCTCACCTCGTCGAGCACTTGGAGGCCGGGACCGGTCAGGCTCAGTCGCACCTCGCGCCGCTTCTGCGGGTGCAGCGCCCGCTCCAGCAGCCCGGCCGCCTCCAGTCGGTCGCAGAGCCGGCTCGCGGTCGGCAGACCTATGTCCATGCTCTCCGACAGCGCGGTGAGGTTCAGCCCGGGCGTCGCCTCCAGGATCTGAAGAGCCCGCAACTGGTGCGGCGACAAGCGGAGGCGGGCGCCCTGAGCGGCGACGGACCAGAGGTTCGCGAGGCGGTCCACGGCGTCGGAGATCTCCCGCGCGAGGGCCATGGGATCCTCGGCCGACCCGCTTGCCTGGTCGTCCCCGGAGCCACTGAGACGCGTCACGAACACATCGCTTTCAGTAATCGCCTGCCCATACAGATGCAACCCTCATTCAAACGCGGTACCCGAAGCATCGTCGAGCAAGCACTCCGAACCCGGGCCATCGTAGGAAGTCCGGCCGAACGGGAAACGCGGTTTCGTCCTGAATCTCCCCGCCAGGTTGCGTCGGTCGCAACCTGGTGCGCATAGCGATACCCGTATTAGCATGCCGCGCATATCTACGGCGCGAGCGAGACGAGGGACCATGGCTCCTCAGCAGTACGACTTCGTCATCGTCGGTGGTGGATCGGCCGGCAGCGCGCTGGCCAACCGCCTGTCCGCCGACCCGGCCAACCAGGTGCTGGTCCTGGAGGCCGGTCGGCCCGACTATCCGTGGGACGTCTTCATCCATATGCCCGCGGCGCTGACCTACCCCATCGGCAGCCGCTTCTACGACTGGAAGTACGAGTCCGAGCCCGAACCGCACATGGGGGGCCGGCGCGTCTACCACGCCCGCGGCAAGGTGCTGGGCGGCTCCAGCAGCATCAACGGCATGATCTTCCAGCGCGGCAACCCCATGGACTACGAGCGCTGGGCCGCCGATCCCGGCATGGAGACCTGGGACTACGCGCACTGTCTGCCGTACTTCAAGCGCATGGAGAACTGTCTCGCGGCCGACCCCGACGACGAGTTCCGCGGTCATGACGGCCCCCTCGTCCTGGAGCGCGGCCCGGCCACCAACCCGCTGTTCACCGCCTTCCAGAAGGCCACCGAGGAGGCCGGGTACGCGCCCACCGACGACGTCAACGGCTACCGGCAGGAGGGCTTCGCCAAGTTCGACCGCAACGTCCACCGCGGCCGCCGGCTCTCCGCCTCCAAGGCCTACCTGAAGCCCGTCAGGAAGCGTCCCAACCTCACCGTTACCACCCGCGCCCTCGTGACCCGCGTCCTGTTCGAGGGCAAGAAGGCCGTCGGCGTCGAGTACCGGCGCGGAAAGAGCGCGCTCCAGCAGGTCCGCGCCAGGGAGGTCATCCTCTGCGGCGGTGCCATCAACTCCCCGCAGCTGCTCCAGCTGTCCGGGGTCGGCAACGCGGAGGAGCTGCGCGCGCTGGGCATCGACGTCGTCCACGACCTGCCCGGCGTCGGCGAGAACCTCCAGGACCACCTGGAGGTCTACATCCAGTACGCCTGCAAGCAGCCCGTCTCCATGCAGCCGTACCTCGCGAAGTGGCGCGCCCCCTTCATCGGCCTGCAATGGCTCTTCCGCAGGGGTCCCGCCGCGACCAACCACTTCGAGGCGGGCGGCTTCGCGCGCAGCAACGACGACGTGGACTACCCCAACCTGATGTTCCACTTCCTGCCGATCGCGGTCCGCTACGACGGCTCGGTGCCCGCCGGTGGACACGGCTACCAGGTGCACGTGGGCCCCATGTACTCCGACGCCCTGGGCTCGGTGAAGATCAGGAGCAGGGATCCGCAGGAGCACCCGGCGCTGCGCTTCAACTACCTGTCCACCGAGCAGGACCGCCGGGAGTGGGTCGAGGCGATCCGGGTCGCCCGCAAGCTGCTCAACCAGCCCGCGCTGGCCCCCTTCAACGCCGGGGAGATCTCACCGGGACCCTCCGTGGAGACCGACGAGGAGATCCTCGCCTGGGTCGCCAAGGACGGCGAGACCGCCCTGCACCCGTCCTGCACCTGCAAGATGGGTACCGACAAGATGGCCGTCGTGGACCCCACCAGCATGCGCGTGCACGGCGTCGAGGGGCTGCGGGTCGTCGACGCGTCCGTGATGCCGTACGTCACCAACGGCAACATCTACGCGCCGGTGATGATGATCGCCGAGAAGGCGGCCGACCTCATCCTCGGCAAGGAGCCGCTCGCTCCCTCCAAGGCCGTCTTCTACCGCCACCGCGACGCGCGCACGCAGGCCGGGTAACACGGAATTTGCGCGCGGACGCTTGTTGCGGAAACCGGCCGTCGGCTGCCCGGCCGCACCGCGTCCGCGTGCTCAAACCGTCATCCGCCAACCCCTTGACGTGGGTTCACGCATTCTCCAGAGTGTTCCACCACAAGCAATGCGATGCGCGATGCGCAACGAAATCGCTCGAAGGGCTCCCGACGTGGCAGACCTGTATGTGGACGGTGAATGGCGGGAGCCGGTGGCCGCGGGCCGCCGGGAGATCCGATGTCCAGCCGACGGCACGCTCTCCGCGACCGTCTCCGAGGGCACCCGCCCCGACACCGAGGCGGCCGTCGCCGCCGCCCGCCGGGCCTTCGACGAGGGGCCCTGGCCGCACACCCCCGAGCGCGAGCGCGGCGCCCTGCTGCTGCGCACCGCCGACCTGATCGAGCGCGACGCCAAGGAGTTCGCCCGCGCCGAGTCGCTCGACACCGGCAAGCGGCTGGTGGAGAGCGAGTACGACATCGCCGACGTCGTCTCCTGTCTCCGCTACTACGGCGGCCTCGGCGGCACCGGCGCCGGCCGCGTGATCGACACCGGGCGGGACGACGCCGTCAGCCGGGTGGTCCACGAGCCGGTCGGTGTGTGCGCACTGATCACACCCTGGAACTACCCTCTCCTGCAAGCGAGTTGGAAGGTCGCCCCGGCCCTGGTGGCCGGAAACACCATCGTCCTCAAGCCCAGCGAGCTCACCCCCTCCACCTCGATCCTGCTCATCCGCGCGCTGGCCGAGGCCGGACTGCCGGCCGGGGCGGCCAACCTCGTCCTCGGCGCCGGACCCGAGGTGGGCGCGCCGCTCTCCGAGGACCCCCGCGTCGACATGGTCTCCTTCACCGGCGGCCTGGACACCGGCCGACGGATCATGGCGACGGCCGCCGCGACCGTGAAGAAGGTCGCCCTGGAACTCGGCGGCAAGAACCCCAACGTCGTCTTCGCCGACGCCGACTTCGAGACGGCCGTGGACTTCGCGCTCACGGCCGTCTTCCTGCACTCCGGCCAGGTCTGCTCGGCCGGTGCCCGGCTGATCGTCGAGGACTCCCTGCACGACCGCTTCGTCGACGAGGTGGTCCGGCGGGCCCGGCTGATCCGCCTCGGCGGGCCCTTCGACCCCGAGGCCGAGACCGGGGCACTGATCTCCGCGCAGCACCTGGCCAAGGTCGAGGCCTACGTGGCGGCCGGTCTGGCGGAGGGCGCCGTCCTGCGCTGCGGCGGCGCACGCCCCACCGACCCGGCCCTCGCGAACGGCCACTTCTACCCGCCCACCGTCCTCGACGAGTGCACCCAGGACATGAAGGTGGTCCACGAGGAGTCCTTCGGGCCCGTCCTCACCGTGGAGCGCTTCACCGGCGAGGACGACGCCGTCCGCATCGCCAACGACACCGAGTACGGCCTCGCCGGAGCCGTGTGGACCCAGGACGCGGGGGAGGCCCAGCGGGTCGCCCGGCGGCTGCGGCACGGCACGGTGTGGATCAACGACTACCACCCCTATGTGCCGCAGGCGGAATGGGGTGGCTTCGGGCACTCCGGTGTGGGCCGGGAACTGGGACCGACCGGCCTCGACGAGTACCGCGAGACCAAGCACGTCTGGCAGAACATCCAACCCCGGCCGCAGCACTGGTTCCGCGGCTGAACGCCGAGAAGAGGTCGACCATGACCCCCACCAAGACCGAGGTGCCGCCGCGGCGCGGCACCCCCGAGGACGCGGCTCCCACACCGGTGATCTCCGTGCGCGGGCTGTGGAAGGTGTTCGGGCCGAAGGCCGAGCGGGTGCCGGACTCCGAGGAGCTGTGCGGGCTCAGCCGCCGCGAGCTCATGGAGCGCACGGGCTGCACCGCCGCCGTGCGGGACGTGGACTTCGAGGTCGCGCCCGGCGAGGTCTTCGTCGTCATGGGCCTGTCCGGCTCCGGCAAGTCCACCCTGGTGCGCTGTCTGACCCGGCTGATCGAGCCCACCGCCGGCGAGATCGTCTTCGAGGGCGAGGACATCCGGGATGCCGACGAGCGCCGGCTGCGCGAACTGCGGCGCAGCAAGTTCTCCATGGTCTTCCAGCACTTCGGTCTGCTGCCCCACCGCCGCGTCGTCGACAACGTGGCGTTCGGTCTCGAGATCCGCGGCATGGGAAGGGCCGAGCGCACCCGGCGGGCACTGGAGGTCGTCGAGCTCGTGGGCCTGTCCGGCTACGAGAACTCCTACCCCGACCAGCTCTCCGGCGGCATGCAGCAACGGGTGGGTCTGGCACGGGCGTTGGCCGGCGACCCGGACGTCCTCCTCTTCGACGAGCCGTTCTCCGCGCTCGACCCGCTGATCCGCCGTGACATGCAGAGCGAGGTCGTCCGGCTGCACCACGAGGTCGGCAAGACCATGGTGTTCATCACCCATGACCTCTCCGAGGCACTCAAGCTCGGCGACCGCATCCTCATCATGCGCGACGGCAAGATGGTCCAGTGCGGCACCGGCGACGAACTCGTCGGCGCCCCCGCCGACGACTACGTCCGTGACTTCGTGAAGGACGTGCCGCGCGGCGACGTGCTGACCCTGCGCTGGATCATGCGCCCCGTGACCCCCGAAGACCCGCTGGACGGGCCCGAGCTGGGTCCGGACGTCGTCGTCAAGGAGGCCACCCGGGCGGTCCTCGCGGCCGAGAAGCCCGTCAAGGTGGTCGAGAACGGCGAACTGCTCGGCATCGTCGGGGACGAGGAGATCCTCGCGGTGGTCGCCGGGCAGGAAGGCGACGCGTGATGACCGTCGTCATGGAGAAACCCGAGACCTCGGGGGAGGGCCGGCAGGCCCCGACGCCCCCGCCGGTCACCCCCGCGCGCAGGATCAGCCGGTCCATGATGATCGCCGGGATCGTGGTCGTCTGGCTCGGCCTGTTCGTCGTCCTGCGCGGGAAGCAGACGCTGTCGCTGGCCGCGGCCGACCTCACCGATCTGCACCGCCGGCTCAACGACGTCAACGACTCCATCGGCGCCGACCGCAACTCCAACCCGCTCTTCCTGTACTTCTTCAACGAGATCCGGCTGGTCATCGACACCCTGGTGACCTTCGTCCAGGACCTCATCTCCCAGCCCTCCGGCGACCGGCCGCTCCCGCAGATCGGCTGGCTCGGAGTCGTCGGCCTGGCCGGCTACGTCTCCTGGGCGGTGGCCAACTGGCGGGTCGCGCTGCTGGCCGTGGCCGGCTTCACCTTCCTCGGGCTCCAGGGCCTGTGGCAGGAGAGCATGGACACCCTGTCGCTGACGCTCTCCGCGGTCCTCGTGGCGCTGCTGTTCGCGATTCCGCTGGGGGTGTGGGCGGGCCTGTCGGAACGGGTCAACCGGATCGTCACGCCCTTCCTGGACTTCATGCAGACGATGCCGACCATGGTCTACCTCGCGCCGCTCACCCTGTTCTTCCTCATCGGCGGCGCCTCCGCGACCATCGCCACCGTCGTCTACGCGGCGCCACCGGCCATCCGCATCACCGCGCACGCCATCCGCTCGGTGCCCCCGACGACCGTCGAGGCCGCCGAGTCCATGGGCGCCACCCGCAGGCAGTCGCTGCTCAAGGTGCTGCTGCCCATGTCCAAGCGGACCGTGGTGATGGGCGTCAACCAGACCATCATGGCCGCCCTCGCCATGGTGACCATCGCCGCCCTGATCGACGCCCCCGGACTCGGCAAGACCGTCGTCCAGGCCCTCCAGTCCCTCGACGTCGGAACGGCGTTCAACGCGGGCCTCGCGATCGTCGTCCTGGCGATCGTCCTGGACCGGGTCACCACCGCGGCGAGCGGACGCGCGGAGGCGGCCCGGCGGTCCGGCAACCCCCTGCTCAAGTGGCGTCGGCATCTGGTCGTGGCCGGGGGAGCGGTGACGGCCGTACTCGTGTACCTCTCGCACACCTATGTGTGGGCGGCCGAGTTCCCGGGTGACGGCAGCGTCGGCAGCCATGTCGCCAAGGCCGCCGACGACGTGACCACCTGGGCCCAGGACCACCTGTCGGGCCTGACCAACGGCTTCCGGGACGTCATCACCAACGGTCTGCTCAACCCCTTCCAGACCCTGCTGACCGACTCCCCGTGGTGGCTGGTCGGTGCCGCCCTGACCGGGATCGCCGTGGTCCTCGGCAGCTGGCGGGCCGGGATCACCACGGTCGTGTGCGCGGGCCTGCTGGTCGCCACCGGCCTGTGGTCGGACGCCATGACCACCCTCGCGTCGACCGTGGTGGCGACCGTGCTGGTGATGCTGCTCGGTGCGGTCTTCGGGGTGTGGATGGGCCGCAACGCGCTGGTGGACCGACTCGTGCGGCCCACCCTCGACGCGGCCCAGGTCATGCCGCCGTTCGTCTACCTCGTACCGTTCCTGGCCCTGTTCGGCGCGACCCGGTTCACGGCCATCGTCGCCGCGATCGTCTACGCGGCCCCGGTCGCCATCAAGATCATCGCGGACGGGGTGCGGACCGTCCCCGCGACCACCGTCGAGGCGGCCACCTCCACCGGGTGCAACACCTGGCAGATCATCACCAAGGTCCAGCTCCCGATGGCCCGCAGCGCCCTGACGCTCGCGACCAACCAGGGCCTGATCTACGTGCTGTCGATGGTCGTCGTCGGCGGCCTCGTGGGCGCGGGCGCCCTCGGCTACGACGTGGTGGCCGGCTTCTCGCAGGGACAGCTGTACGGCAAGGGCCTGGCGGCCGGACTCGCCATCGTCCTGCTCGGCGTCATGTTCGACCGGATCACTCAGGCTGCGGCTCGCCGCACCAGCGCATAAGGAGCACCACACGATGGCAAGACACTGGCGAGCCGGCGCGGCCGGCCTGGCGGTCCTCGGTCTCACCCTCACGGCCTGCGGCGGTGCGAAGGTCGGCGACTCCTCGGAGGCTGGCGGTTCGGGCAGCTCGGGCAAGTGCGGCACCTTCAACCTCGCGGTCAACCCGTGGGTCGGCTACGAGGCCGACGCGGCGGTCGTCGCGTACGTCGCCGAGCACGACCTGAAGTGCAAGGTCGCCAAGAAGGACCTCAAGGAGGAGATCGCCTGGCAGGGCTTCGGCACCGGAGAGGTCGACGCCGTCCTGGAGAACTGGGGTCACGACGACCTGAAGAAGAAGTACATCACCCAGCAGAAGACCGCCGTGGAGGCCGGCTCGACCGGCAACAAGGGCATCATCGGCTGGTACGTGCCGCCGTGGCTGGCCAAGGCCCACCCGGACATCAAGGACTGGAAGAACCTCAACAAGTACGCCGCGAAGTTCAAGACCTCCGAGTCCGGCGGCAAGGGCCAGCTCCTGGACGGCGACCCGTCGTACGTCACCAACGACGAGGCCATCGTCAAGAACCTCAAGCTGGACTTCAAGGTGGTGTACGCGGGCAGCGAGACCGCGCTCATCCAGGCCTACCGCAACGCCGAGAAGAACAAGCAGTGGGTGATCGGCTACTTCTACGAGCCGCAGTGGTTCCTGTCCGAGGTGCCGCTGGTCAAGGTCGACCTGCCCGCGTACAAGACCGGCTGCGACGCGGATCCGGCCAAGGTGGCCTGCGACTACCCGGTCTACGACCTCGACAAGATCGTCAGCGCCAAGTTCGCCAAGTCCGGCAGCCCCGCCTACGACCTGGTGAAGAAGTTCAACTGGACCAACGACGACCAGAACGTCGTGGCGAAGTACATCGCCGTGGACAAGATGACGCCGGACGCGGCCGCCAAGAAGTGGGTCGACGCCAACCGTGCCAAGGTCGACGCCTGGCTCAAGTAGGCCGGTCCAGGGGGCCCGGTGGGCGGCGCGCGCGGGTGCGCGCCGCCCACCGGGCCTTGCCGTTTTCCGGCCGGTTCCGCGAGGTCACGGACCCTCTTGACACCCACCGGCGCGACGGGCACATTGAGTTGCGCAGCCTGAATCGTGTTGCGTAAAAAGCAACTTATCCGGAGGTGCGGCGATGGCGGGACCCCGAGTGGTCATCATCGGAGCGGGCGTCGTCGGCGCAGCACTCGCCGACGAACTCTCCGCGCGCGGCTGGACCGAGGTGACCGTCGTCGACCAGGGCCCGCTGCCCGCCACCGGCGGGTCCTCCTCGCACGCCCCGGGCCTGGTCTTCCAGGCCAACCCCTCCAAGACCATGACCGAGCTGGCCCGCTACACCGTCGAGAAGTTCTGCTCCCTCGACGTCGACGGACAGCCCTGCTTCCTCCAGGTCGGCGGCCTGGAGGTGGCCACCACCCCGGAGCGCGTCACCGAACTGCACCGCCGCCACGGCTGGCTCACCGCCTGGGGCGTGGACTCGCGGATCCTGACCGGCGACGAGTGCGTCGAGAAGCACCCCCTGGTCAACCGCGACCGCGTCCTCGCCGGCCTGCACATCCCCACCGACGGCCTCGCCAAGGCCGTCCTCGCCGTCGAGGCCCAGATCCGCCGGGCCACCGACCGTGGCGTGACCTTCCTGGACCGTCACGAGGTCCTGGACATCCTCCGTACCGACGGCGAGGTCACCGGCGTCCGCACCGACCAGGGCGACCTGGAGGCCGAGATCGTGGTCTGCTGCGCCGGCATCTGGGGCCCGAGGATCGCCCGCATGGTGGGCATGAACCTCCCGCTCACCCCGCTCGCCCACCAGCTCGCCTGGACCGGCCCGGTCCCCGCGCTCGCCGGCCAGGCCGAGGAGGCGGTCCGCCCGATCCTGCGCCACCAGGACGCCGACCTCTACTACCGCGACCGCCACGACACCCTCGGCATCGGCTACTACGGCCACCGCCCCATGCCGATCAGCGCCGACGAGATCCTCTCCTGCGACGAGGCCGACGCCATGCCGTCCGTCCTGAAGTTCACCGAGGACGACTTCGCGGACGCCTGGACCGAGACCCAGTCACTGCTCCCGGCGACCAAGGACGCGAAAGTCGAGGAGGGCATCAACGGTCTCTTCTCCTTCACCACCGACGGCATGCCCCTGCTCGGCGAGTCCCCGGACGTCAAGGGCTTCTGGGTCGCCGAGGCCGTCTGGGTCACCCACTCCGCCGGTGTCGGCCGGGCCGTCGCCGAGTGGCTGGTCGACGGCCACTGCTCCTCCTTCGACCTCCACGAGTGCGACGTCAACCGCTTCGAACCGCACCAGCTCTCCCCGGAGTACGTGCTGGCCCGCGACTGCCAGAACTTCGTCGAGGTCTACGACATCCTCCACCCGCTCCAGCCCTCCGGCGACCCGCGCCCGATCCGCACGAGCCCCTTCCACACCCGCCAGCAGGAACTGGGCGCGGTGTTCCTGGAGGCCAACGGCTGGGAGCGGCCGCACTGGTACGAGGCCAACGCGGGTCTGGTGGAAGGCCGTTCGATCGTCACCCCCAACGACTGGGCGGCCCGGTACTGGTCGCCGATCGTCGGTGCCGAGGCCCAGGTCACCCGCGAGACCGTCGCGATGTACGACATGACGGCCCTCAAGCGCCTGGAGGTGAGCGGACGGGGCGCCGCCGACTTCCTGGAGCGGCTGTGCACCGGCAAGGTCGCCAAGTCCGTCGGCTCGGTGACGTACACCCTGCTCCTCGACCACGACGGCGGCATTCGCAGCGACATCACCGTCGCGAGGCTCGCCCCCGACGTCTTCCAGGTCGGCGCCAACGGCAACCTCGACCTCGACTGGTTCACCCGCCACCTCCCCGCCGACGGCACCGTCCAGGTCCGCGACATCACCCCCGGAACCTGCTGCATCGGCCTGTGGGGCCCGCTCGCCAGGGACGTCCTCCAGCCCCTCACCGACGAGGACTTCTCAGCCACCGGCCTGAAGTACTTCCGTGCCAAGCGCGCCCACATCGGGTCCGTCCCGGTGACGGCCATGCGGCTGTCGTACGTCGGCGAACTCGGCTGGGAGCTGTACACCACCGCCGATCTCGGACAGAAGCTGTGGGACACCCTGTGGCGGGCGGCGAAGCCGCTGGGCGGCATCGCGGCCGGCCGGGGCGCCTTCAACAGCCTCCGCCTGGAGAAGGGCTACCGCTCCTTCGGCACCGACATGACCTACGAGCACGACCCGTACGAGGCCGGCGTCGGCTTCGCCGTCAGGGCCGACAAGGAGGACTTCATCGGCAAGGCGGCACTGGAGCGGCGCGCGGCCGACGTCCGACGGAAGCTGACCTGCCTGACCATCGACGACCCGCGGGCCGTCGTCATGGGCAAGGAGCCGGTGTACGACGGTGAGCGCGCGGTCGGCTACGTCACCAGCGCCGCCTTCGGCCACACCATCGGCAAGGGCATCGCGTACGCGTGGCTCCCGGCGCACCTCGCCACCCCCGGCACCCCCGTCCGGATCGGCTACTTCGACCGGTTCGTGGACGCCGTGGTCGCCGAGGAGCCCCTGTTCGACCCGGCCATGTCCCGTCTGCGCGGCTGACCAGGCCCGCAGGAGACGCCGTCCCCGCACCCTCCCGGCACCTCAGGAGACATCCGATGAGCCCCCGCACCCCCGGCGCCGAACTCCCCGAACACCCGGACTGGCTGTGGCGCACCCCCGAGCCGAAGCGCTCCTACGACGTGATCGTCGTCGGCGGCGGCGGACACGGTCTGGCCACCGCCCACTACCTCGCCAGGAACCACGGCATCACCAATGTGGCCGTGCTGGAGAAGGGCTGGCTCGCGGGCGGCAACATGGCCCGCAACACCACGATCATCCGCTCCAACTACCTCTGGGACGAGAGCGCCGGCATCTACGAGCACGCCCTCAAACTCTGGGAGGGCCTCGCGGACGAACTCGACTACCCGATCCTCTTCTCCCAGCGGGGCGTGCTGAACCTCGCCCACAGCCTCCAGGACGTCCGCGACAGCGTGCGCCGGGTGGAGGCGAACCGCCTCAACGGCGTGGACGCGGAATGGCTCGACGCGGACGGCGTCAAAGAGGTCTGCCCGATCGTCAACGTCTCCCCGGACGTGCGCTACCCGGTCCTCGGCGGCACCTACCAGCCGCGCGCCGGCATCGCCAAGCACGACCACGTCGCCTGGGGCCTGGCCCGCTCGGCCGACGCGGCGGGCATCGACATCATCCAGAACTGCGAGGTCACGGGACTGGACGTGGTCGGCGGCAGGGTGACCGGCGTCCGCACCACACGGGGCCCGATAGCGGCGGGCAAGGTCGCCCTGTGCTCGGCGGGCCACACCTCGGTCCTCGCGGCCATGGCCGGCATCGAACTCCCGCTCCAGAGCCACCCGTTGCAGGCCCTGGTCTCCGAACTCCTCGAGCCGGTGCACCCGACGGTCGTGATGTCCAACGCCGTCCACGTGTACGTCAGCCAGGCGCACAAGGGCGAGCTGGTGATGGGGGCGGGCATCGACTCGTACAACTCCTACACCCAGCGCGGGGCGTTCCACATCATCGAGGAACAGATGGCGGCCGCCCTGGAGCTCTTCCCGGTCTTCGCCCGCGCCCACGTGCTGCGCACCTGGGGCGGCATCGTCGACGTCAGCCCCGACGCCTCGCCGATCATCGGCCTCACGCCCGTCGAGAACCTGTACCTCAACTGCGGCTGGGGGACCGGCGGTTTCAAGGCCACCCCGGGCGTCGGCTGGGTCTACGCCCACACGATCGCCCACGACACACCCCACCCGCTCAACGCCCCCTTCACGCTCGACCGTTTCACCACCGGCGCGCTCGTCGACGAGCACGGCGCCGCCGCGGTGGCCCACTAGGGATCCTCGAGGAGCCGAACGACATGCTGCTGATCCCCTGCCCGTGGTGCGGACCCCGCGACGAGTCCGAGTTCCACTACGGCGGCCAGGCCCACGTCCCCTACCCGGAGGCCCCGGCCGACCTGAGCGACGAGGAGTGGGCCCGCTACCTCTTCTTCCGCGCCAACCCGAAGGGCCCCTTCGCCGAACGCTGGAGCCACGCGGCGGGCTGCCGGCGCTGGTTCAACGCGGTACGGAACACGGCGACGAACGAGGTGCTGGCCGTGTACCGGGTGGGGGAGAGCCGCCCGGAGGCAGCGGTGCCGCTTCAAGCGAATTCGCGCCCCCTTCCGGTCACCTCTCAGCCTCGTTCGGCACCAACAGCCCGTCCGGCGTTTGAGGACGAGGCCTTTCGGGCCGACGGGGGTCCGGGGCCGCAGCCCCCGGGCGGGGCCGAAGGGGCGGCAGCCCCTGGGGACGGGACGGGCAGGGGCCGCGGGGGCGAGGAAAACCCCTACCGCCACCCCACCCGAGGCCGCATCGCCCGCGACCAACCCCTCACCTTCACCTTCGACGGCACCGCCTACCAGGGCTACAAGGGCGACACCCTCGCCTCCGCCCTCCTGGCCAACGGCATCATCCAGACCGGCACCAGCATCAAACTCGGCCGCCCCCGAGGCATCTTCTCCGCGGGCGTGGAAGAACCCAACGCGGTCGTCCAGATCGAAGAACCCTTCCCCGAACCCATGCTCCCCGCGACCACCGTCGAACTCCACGACGGCCTGGTCGCCACCGGCCTCCCCGGCCAGGGCCGCCTCGCCACCACCCCCGACCCCGCCCGCTACGACGCCGTGCACACCCACTGCGACGTCCTGATCGTCGGAGCCGGCCCGGCCGGCCTCGCGGCAGCCGCGGCGGCAGCGGGCAGCGGCGCCCGGGTCGTCCTCGCCGACGACCAACCGGAGCCCGGCGGCAGCCTGTTGGGCACGGCCGAGCACCTCGACTGGGCCGCGGCGACCGCGGCCCTCCTCGAAGCCGCCCCCGACGTCCGCGTGCTGCGCCGCACCACGGTCTTCGGCCACTACGACGACAACCACCTCCTCGCCGTCGAGCGCCGCACCAACCACCTCGGCGCGGACGCCCCCGCGTACGTCTCCCGCGAACGCGTCCACCGCATCCGCGCCCGCCGCGTCGTGCTCGCCACCGGCGCCCACGAACGCTCCCTGGCCTTCGCCGACAACGACCGCCCCGGAGTGATGCTGGCCGCCTCGGCCCGGGCCCACCTCAACCGGTACGGCGTCCTGCCCGGCCGCCACGCGGTGGTGTTCACCACCAACGACAGCGCGTACACGGCGGCGCTGGACCTGCACGCGGCCGGCGTGACGGTGGCCGCGATCGTCGACACCCGTCCCGAGCCGGGGGAGTGGGCCGACCGCGCCCGCGAGGCCGGCATCGAGGTGCTGCCCGGCCACGCCGTCACCGGCACCGAGGGCGAGGCGCGCCTCGCCGCCGTGACCGTCGCCCCCTACGGAACCCATGAAACGACCACGGGGCAGCGGGAGTTCGCCGCCGACCTGCTCCTCGTCTCCGGCGGCTGGAACCCGGTGGCCCACCTGTTCAGCCAGGCGGGCGGCACCCTGCGCCACGACGAGACGCTCGGCACCTTCGTCCCGGACTCCTGCCGTCAGGCCGTCGAGGTCGCGGGCGCCGCGAACGGCGTGTGGGACCTGCGCGAGGTGCTCGCTCAGGGCGCCGCTGCCGGAGCCCGCGCGGTCGAGGCCGAGGGCTGCACCGCCCGGACCCCGGTGCTCCCGCAGGTGCCCGCACCGCCCCGGCCGACCCCGCCCATGCAGGTCTTCACCGTCCCGGGCCGCGAGGGCGCCCCCCGTTTCGTCGACCTCCAACGCGACGTCACCGTGGACGACCTGACCCGTGCCACCGGCGCCGGCATGCGCTCGGTGGAGCACACCAAGCGGTACACCACGGCCGGTACCGCCAACGACCAGGGCAAGACCTCCGGCGTCCTCGCGAGCGGGGTCGTCGCCGAACTGCTCGGCGTGGACGTGGCCGCGCTCGGCACCACGACCTTCCGGCCCCCGTACACGCCCGTCTCCTTCGCCGCGCTCGCCGGCCGCGACCGCGGCGCCCTGCACGACCCGGTCCGCACGACCGCCCTGCACGAGTGGCACGTCGAGCACGGCGCCCGCTTCGAGAACGTCGGCCAGTGGAAGCGACCCTGGTACTACCCGCGCGACGGCGAGGACATGACGGCGGCCGTCCTGCGCGAGTGCGCCGCCGCCCGCGAGGGCGTGGCCTTCATGGACGCCTCCACCCTCGGCAAGATCGACGTACAGGGCCCGGACGCGGCCGTGTTCCTGGACCGGCTCTACACCAACATGATGTCCACCCTGAAGGTCGGCATGATCCGCTACGGCGTGATGTGCCGGCTGGACGGCATGGTCTTCGACGACGGCACCGTCATCCGTCTCGCCCCCGACCGCTTCCTGGTCACCACGACCACCGGCAACGCGGCGGCCGTACTGGACTGGATGGAGGAGTGGCTCCAGACGGAGTGGCCGGAGCTGAGGGTCCACTGCACCTCGGTCACCGAGCAGTGGGCCACCGTCGCCCTGGTCGGGCCGAAGTCCCGGGCCGTCCTCGGCTCCCTCGCGCCCGAACTGGCGGTCGGCAACGACGACTTCCCCTTCATGGCCTGGCGCGAGACCCCCGTCGCGGGCATCGACGCGCGCGTGTGCCGGATCAGCTTCTCCGGCGAACTCGCCTACGAGATCAACGTGTCGCCGTGGCAGGCCCGCAGCCTGTGGGAGGCGCTGCACCAGGCCGGAGCCCCGTACGGCATCACCGCGTACGGCACGGAGACCATGCACGTCCTGCGCGCCGAGAAGGGCTACCCGATCATCGGCCAGGACACCGACGGCACCGTCACCCCGCACGACCTCGGCATGAGCTGGGCGGTGTCCAAGAAGAAGCCCGACTTCATCGGCAAGCGCTCCTACGCCCGCGCCGACACCGCCCGCCCGGACCGCAAGCACCTCGTCGGCCTGCTCCCCGAGGAGCCGGGCACCCTCCTGCCCGAGGGCACCCAGCTGGTCGCCGACAGCGTGCTGCCCGCACCGCCCGTCCCGATGCTCGGCCACGTCACCTCCAGCTACCGCAGCGCGGCTCTCGGCCGGACCTTCGCCCTCGCCCTGATCAAGGGCGGCCGGGAGCGCGTCGGCGAGCGGCTCTACGCCCCCGTCGGCGACCGGCTGGTCCCGGTGACCGTCGCAAGCCCCGTCCTCTACGACCCCGAGGGAGCCCGCCGCGATGGCTGACACCGCCGCCCCGACCACCGCGATGGCTGGCACCGCCGCCCCGACCACCGCGATGGCTGACACCGCCCCGACCGCAACCCCGCTCCGCAGCCCGCTGGAGGGGGCACGGGACCGCCTGGCGGCCGTGACCCGTGCCTCCCGGGGCGCGGTCCGGCTGGCGGAGCTGCCCTTCCTGACCCAGCTCGACGTGCGCCTCGACGCCAAGGGCGCGGCGGCCGACGCGGTCGGGCTGGCGCTCGGGCTCACCCTGCCCGTGGAGCCCGACACCGTCGTACGCGCCGGGGAGCTCACCGCGCTGTGGCTCGGCCCCGACGAGTGGCTCGTGGTGGCACCGCCCGGGCGGCGGGACGTGGAGGGCCGTGTCCGCGAGGCCGGCGGCGACGAACCGGTGTCCGTCGTGGACGTGTCCGCGCAGCGCACCACGCTGCTGGTCTCGGGGCCCCGGGCCCGTGACCTGCTGGCCCACGGCTGTGCGCTGGACCTGCACCCGCGAGCCTTCCGGGCCGGGCGCTGCGCCCAGACCACGCTGGGGCGCACCCAGGTGGTGCTGGTCGCCCGCGACGAGCCCAGCACCGGGTTCTGGGTGCTGGTCCGTTCGTCCTTCGCCGGTTATCTCGCCGACTGGCTGGTGGACGCGGCCGTGGAGTGGACGGGCCCGGACCTCATGACGGAGCGCCGGCAGATCTCTTGACGACGCGTCAGCCCAAGTGGCCCAGGCGGCGGCTGAGTTCGTCCGCTCCCTCGACCAGGAGGGGGGCCAGCTCGTGCATCCGTTCCTCGGTGAGACGGAAGGCGGGCCCGGACGCGGTCAGGGCGGCGACGACCTCGCCGCCCGAGGAACGCACGGGCGCGGCCATCGCGTTGAGGCCCTCCTCGTACTCCTCCACGGTCATGGCGTAGCCGCGCTCACGGACCCGGGCCAGTTCCGCGTCCAGGCTCTTGCGGGACGTCAGGGTGTGCGCCGTCATGCGGGGGAGTCCGGCCGCGGCGACGAGCTCATCCAGCCGCCTGGGGGCGAGGTGGGCGAGCAGGACCTTGCCGCTCGACGTGCAGTGCATCGGCGTGAGCCGGCCGACCCAGTTCTGCGCGGTGATCGCGGACTGGCCGCGCACCTGGTCGAGGTTGATCACATGGTGGGACTCCAGGACCGCGATGTTCATCGTCTCGCCCAGGGTGTCGGCGAGGCGCTCGCAGATCCCGCGCCCGTGCTTGGTGACGTCGATGCGGCCGGTGACCGCGCCGGCCAGCCGCACGATGCCGAAGCCGAGCCGGTACTTCCCGCGCTCGCCCTCCTGCTCGACCATCCCGTGCGCCTCCAGCGCGCCGAGCAGGCGGAACGCGGTGGACTTGTGGACGTCGATGGCGTCGGCCACTTCACTGACGCCTGCCTCGCCGCGCTGGGCCAGGATCTCCAGCACGGTGACAGCCCGGTCCACGGACTGCACACCGCCGCCGGACGCCCCCGCGGACTCGGTGCCGTTGCTGCTCATGGCGGAACCATATGCGAAAGAGGCAACACAGGTCAGCGGAAGACCACCGTGCGCCGGCCGTTGATCATGACCCGGCTCTGGCTGTGCCACTCGACGGCCCGGGCGAGGACCTGCGCCTCCACGTCCCGGCCCAGGGTGACCAGGGTCTCGGGGCTCTGCGCGTGGCTCACCCGCATCACGTCCTGCTCGATGATGGGCCCCTCGTCGAGGTCGGGGGTGACGTAGTGGGCGGTGGCCCCGACCAGCTTGACGCCCCGCTCGTGCGCCTGGACGTAGGGGCGGGCGCCCTTGAAGCTCGGCAGGAACGAGTGGTGGATGTTGATCGCCCGGCCCTCCAGCTGCTTGCACAGGTCGTTGGAGAGGATCTGCATGTAGCGGGCGAGGACCACCAGGTCGACGTCCAGCCGCTCCACGAGCTCCAGCAGCCGCGCCTCCGCCTCGGGCTTGGTCTCCGGGGTCACCGGCACATGGTGGAAGGGGATGCCGTAGCTCTCGGCGAGCGGCGCGAAGTCGGGGTGGTTGGAGACGATCGCCGGCACCTCGATGTTCAGCGCGCCGGTGCGCCACCGGAAGAGCAGGTCGTTCAGGCAGTGGCCGAACTTGGACACCATGATCAGGGTGCGGGTCGGTGTCGAGGCGTTGTGCAGCTGCCAGGTGATCCGGTACGCCTCGGCGACCGGGGCGAAACCGGAGCGCAGCGTCTCCAGGGAGGTGGCCGGGTCCGACACGTCGAAGTGGACGCGCATGAAGAAGCGGTCCTGGAGCCGGTCGTCGAACTGCTGGCTCTCCCGGATGTTCCCGGAGTGCCGGACGAGGAAGCCGCTGACGGCGTGGACCAGTCCGGAGCGGTCGGGGCAGGAGAGGGTGAGGACGAACTCGCGGTCGGGTTGGGGTCGAAGAGACACTGAGTCCTCCCGAAGGCTGCGCATTACGCAACAGTGCGACTGATACGCAACATGCTCGCGGCAGCGGCGCCCCGCGGTCAAGGGGCCCAGGGGCGGAGACCCGTGGATGCAGTGCGTCCGCGGACCGGTGGTCGGCCCGGCGGCCGTCGTGGGGCTCCTGTGCACCCCGGTTAGGATCTGAGCCACCGGACCTCGGGAGACAGCGATGACGCCAGTGGCAGGACAGGGCGGGAGTCCCGGCGCACCGCGTGCCGTGGACGTCGCCCAGCGGGCCGGTGTCTCGCAGAAGACGGTCTCCCGGGTCTTCAACGGCGAGCGCTATGTGTCGGCGGACGTGCGGGCGCGGGTGCTGGAAGCCGCGGAGGAACTCGGCTACCGGCTGAACACCGCGGCCCGCGCCCTGGCCACGGGGCGCACCCGCTCGATCGGCGTGGTCACCCTCGGCACCGCCCTCTACGGCCCCGCCTCCCTGCTCATCGGCATCGAACGGGCCGCCCGGGACGCGGGGTACGCGCTCCGGGTCGTCAACACGCTGGAGGGCGATCCGGCGGGCGTCGCGGGGGCCGTGGACTCGCTCCTCGCCCAGGGCGTGGACGGCATCGTGGTGTCCGAACCGATCGACGAGGGCTCGGTGTCACTCGACGCGGGCGTGCCGGTCCTGGTCCTCGGAGCGCCCGCGACCGTCGGCGGTGCGCGGACCGTGACCGTGGGGGTCGGCGCCGAGTCACTGGCCCGGGCGGCCACCGAACACCTGCTGGACCTGGGTCATGTGACGGTCCATCACCTCGCTGGTCCGCAACGGTGGTTCGCCGCCCGGGACCGGCTCCGGGGCTGGCGGACGGCGCTCGTGGCCCGCGACCGCGAGCAGCCCGCCGTCATCGAGGGCGACTGGTCGGCCGCGTCCGGCTATGCGGCGGCCCGGACCGTCGCCGCCGAGGGCGGGGTCACCGCGGTGTTCGCCGCCAACGACGACATGGCCATCGGCCTGGTCCGCGGACTGCTGGAAGCGGGCCTGCGGGTGCCGGAGGACGTGAGCGTCGTCGGCTTCGACGACACCCCGGTCTCCGCCTATGTCACCCCGCCGCTGACCACCGTGCGTCAGCCCTTCGACGCCGTGGCGCACGAAGGGCTCCGCCTGCTGGTCCGGGCCATCGAGGAACCGGACGCCGAGCCGGCCCGGGCGAGCGAACCGCCGGTCGAACTCGTCGTACGCGCCTCGACGGCACCGCCGCCCGGGCCCTGAGAGACGAGCCCTCAGGGCCGGGATCATCAGGCCGCCGTCACCTCTCCCGTGCGTACGGCGCCACGGCGATCCGGTCGATCAGCGGCGCGTACCGGGAGCGGAGCAGCACCCCGGGGAAGGTGTCCGACGCGTAGGTCGTGCCGTCGAAGTTGGGCAGCTCCTCGGAGCGGAAGGAGATCGTGTTCCGTCCCTTCTTGAGGGTGACCGGCACGGTCAGCTCCCAGAAGTCGTTCTGGTGGAAGGTGTGCGGGAAGCCGACCCGCCGGCCCGCGCCACCGTTGACGGAGATGTCCGCGTGCCGGGCCAGCGGGTCCGGGTTGTAGTGGGTGGCCTCCGACTGCTCGGGGTTGGAGTAGCGCACCCGCAGCGCGTACAGGCCGGCCTTGTCCGCGGTGACGTCGAAGGTCGCGGTGTTGCCGTTGCCCGGGTCGCCGCCGACGCCGGTGATCGCCGTGCCGTCGGTCGCCAGGGACAGCGAGGTGAGAGAAGCGGTTCCGGCGAGCCTGGCGTCCTGTGCCTCGTAGGTCCGTACCGGCAGCGTGCCCTCGGTCGGGGTGACCGTCAGCCGGTCGAGGAGCGTCGGGGCAGAACCGCCGGTCACCGTCACCTTGTTGACGCCCCCGGAGAGGGAGACCGCGACCGCCCGGCGGTCCTTGGTGAGCCGCAGCACCTCGTGTCCGTTCACCGCGACCCGGGCGTCCGCGCCGCCGAGGGTGTCGACCCTGAGCGTGGCCTCGCGGTCGGCGGGGGAGTAGACCCAGAAGGTGGCAGTCTGGCCCTTCGCGAGCCGGGCCGCGCCCGAGCCGGTGGCCGCCCGCTTCGGCAGGTCGTACACCGGCTGCGCCCCACCGCCCAGCCAGGCCAGCTCGCCCTCGTACACCCGGGTGTCGGCGGACGCGTCCGGCAGGGACAGCGTGAGCCGGTCCACGATGGCGTCACCCTTCGTCACGCGCTTGCCGTCGAGGCTCTTCGCCGCGAGCGTCAGGGTGTGCCTGCCCTTGGTGAGGTGCACCTTGGTGTCGGTGTGGTCCCACACCACCCACTTGTAGCCGAGGGGCAGGTGCAGCTCCTGCTCGCCGGTGGCCTGGCCGTCCACGCGCAGGAAGACGTTGGTGGGGCCCTGCTCCTTCACCTGGTCGAAGGTGTTGAGGGAGTTGGCGAAGACGCTCAGGTCGTAGGTGCCGTCCTCCGGCACGTCCACCGGGAAGTCGAGCGTGACGTCCGAGCCGGTGCGCAGCCCGCCCACGTCGTACCCGCCGGAGGTGTAGAACTTCGACACGTCCGAAGTCGAGCCCTCGGGACCGTTCTTGGAGTAGCCCGACCCGGTGTGCGCCGCGTCCTCGGCCTCGTAGGAGCCCTGCCAGCGCACCGGGGCGGTCTGCGTGCCCTTCGCCTCACCGGCCGGGCTCAGGACGATCTCGTACGCCGAGGACTCCTTCAGCGCCGGGAGCGTGCCGTCGCCGAAGTCGACGGTGACCGTGCCGTCGTCCGTGACCTTCAGGTTCTTCTCGGTGAGCAGCTCGGGACCGGAGTTGTCGCCGATCTGCCCGCTCCACTCGATCTCGCGCACCCAGGCGTGCACGCTCGTGCCGAAGAGCTTCTTCGGCACGCCCGCGAAGGTGATGTGGCCCTTGCCGTTCGAGCCGCCGAAGAGCAGCCGGGCCTGCTTCTTCTTCTCGTCCAGGGTGGCCACGCCCTGCATGGTGTAGTTCTGGCCGGGGAACGGCGGGGCCACCGAGACGGTGTGGCCGCTCATCGAGGCGTACGAGTTCAGCAGCCACCACTGGCCGTTGCCCCGGTTCGACTGCACCGCGGAGTCGGACAGGTTGCCGTCGATGTTCCAGTACGCGATGTCGGCGTCCACCTTGGACTCCTCGATGGCGGACACCCACTGGATCATCTGGCCGGGGACCGAGGTGTGGTAGTTGAAGGCGTACTCGTTGATGTTGACGGGGAGTTGGGTGCCCTCGCGGGCGGTGCCCTTGAACAACTCCTTCTCCCAGACGCGGTACTTGGCCACGCTCGCGCGCACCGCCTCCGGGTGGCTCAGCTCGTGCCAGGTGATGACGTCCGGGAGGGTGCCGGCGGCCAGGGTGTGGGTGAGGAAGCCCTTCACCTGGTCGTACAGGACGCTGGTGTTGGGCCCGGCGATCCGCGCCTCGGGCATCCTCGCCTTGATGAGCCTGTACGCGGAGTCCCAGGCCGCGAAGTAGGCGTCCGGGTCGGTCAGCCAGCTGACCTTGTCGTAACTCCACTGCCCGGTACCGAACATGTTGCCCTCGGGCTCGTTGAACGGCACGAAGACGATGTTGTCCTGGTACTGCTTGGGCAGCTGGAGCACCTGGTCGACCTGCTTGGCGATCTTCTCCTCGTACAGCTTCACCTTCTGCGCGGGGGTGTCGCCCGGCCACTCGTAGGGGAAGCCGCGGTGGATGTCGGTCATGTAGATGTAGACATCGCCGTCGGTGGAGTCGGCCAGCGGCCTCACCACGTCCAGCGCGTCGGCGCCGGGGTGCTGCGGCCCGTCCTGGGCCTTGGTGGAGACCGTGCGCAGGCCCATGCCCTCGATGAGGTTGTTGGTGGGCACGTCCGGTCCGTACACGCCGTACAGGGTGCCGGAGGCCCCGCCGTGGAACGCGCCCGTGTCCGAGCCCAGATCCACGGTGAGCTGGCCCTCGCGGACCACGGTCACCGTCGCCTTCACCGCCCGTCCGGCCGCGGTCCCGGCCACCGTGAAGGTCCCCGGCCTGGCGTACTTCTCGGGTGGTACGGCGTCCCAGACGATCGCCGTGTCGCGGTCGTAGCCGTCCGAGAAGGAGGCGCGGACGGCGACCGGGAGCGATGGGGCGGTTCCGTCGGTCGTCCGGACGTCGAAGGACGTCGTCGAGAGGTCCTGGAGGCTCGGCACGGTCCCGACCAGGCCGGCCACCTGATCGGCGCTGAGCGCGGTGTGCCACACCGTGAAGTCGTCGACGGCGCCCTTGAGCAGCGGGTCCGGGTAGAGGGACTTGCCTATGTAGCCGGCCGCGGTCGCCGAACCGCTCAGCAGGTCCTTGGCCTTGATCGCGGTCGCGGCTGAGGACACCGCCACCCCGTCGAGGTAGGTGGTCAGCCGGCCGGCGGCGGTGTCGAGGGTGACGGTGACCGTCCGCCAGCCGTCGGCGGGCAGCGGCGCGTAGCCGCGGACCTGGGTCTCGCCGCCGCCTCCGCCGGTGGTCACGGAGGTCTGGAACAGCCCGCTGCCGTTGTACGGGGTGCTGAAGAGGTACCTGGACGTGTCGGTGCCCAGGTCGAAGATCCGCTGCCAGGGCGAGGTGTCGCCGCTCCACCTCACCCGGGCGGAGACGGTCAGGTCGCTCGCGTCGCCGACCACCTCGCGGGGCAGCCGGACGTACGCGCCGTCGGAGGTGGGCGCCCCGCCGGGCAGGGCCAGCGCCCGGCCGCCGTCGGCGCCCGCGACGGACTGGGCGGTGGTGCCGTTCACCAGACTCGCCGTCAGACCGTTGCCCGAACTGTCGGCGATCTTCCCGGAGGCGAGGTCGTCCTGGTCGAAGGTGTAGCGGGCGACGGGCCCCGGCGGCTCGGCGGCCTGCGCGGGGACGGCGGGGGCGGCCAGCAGGCCCGCGCCGAGGGCCAGCGCCATGGCGGCCGGGGCTCGACGGCGCGCGGAACTGTCAGCGGATGGCATGAATACGACCTCAATCGTCGGGGGAGGCGGCGTCCGTCCGCCCGCCTCCGTCATCGACCGGTTCGACTGCGTGACCTGCGGAAGGACGGAGCGGCCTCCGTCGTGGGGGATCGGGGCGGGTGCGGCGGCTTCGGTACGAGAGGGGTTGGGGGGACGCTGCGGTCCGGCTGTGTCGAACCGGTTCGGCGAAGCTAGCATCGGGTCCTGGGGCCAGCAATCCCTTGGACACGGGGTTCTTCTCGGACGTCCTGTCGGTCACCGGAGGTTCTGTTCCCGGTATTGACAGACGCCCCGCCGATTCCTACGTTCACATCACGCGAACCGGTTCGACGGCCGGTCGCCCATCCCGAGGAGTCGCCGTGAACATCGGTGAGATCGCCCGCCGGGCCGGTGTCTCGCGCAGCACCGTGTCCTACGCGCTGAGCGGCAAACGCCCGGTGTCCGAGGACACGCGCCGCAGGATCCAGCAGGTCGTCGACGAACTCGGCTACCAGCCCAGTGCCAGCGCCCGCGCCCTGGCCAACGGCCGGACCAGCACCATCGGCCTGGTCTTCCCGCCGGCCGGCAACCACTACACCGGCATGCAGCTGGACTTCATCGGCAGCGTCGTGGAGGCCGCCGCGGCCTGTGACTACGACGTGCTGCTGTCGCCCAGCGGGGTGGACAGCGACCGTTCCTTCCAGCGGCTGCTGGGGGAGCGGCGGGTCGACGGCGCGATCCTGATGGAGATCAGACTGGAGGACGACCGGGCCGACCACCTGGCCCGGCTCGGCTTCCCCTCCGTCGCCATCGGCCGCACCGCCCACGCGGAGGACGGCTGGTTCGTCGGCCTCGACCACACGGCACTCGCGGCGGCCTGCGTCCACCACCTCGCGGACCTCGGCCACCGCCGGATCGCGTTCGTCAACCGGCCCGAGCAACTCCTGCGCTCCGGCTACGAGTCGGCGCACCGAGGCCTCGACGGCTTCACGAAGGCCGCGGCCGAACGCGGGCTCACCGTCCGCACGTACTGCTGCGGCGACGACCCCGCCTCCGGCCAGGCCTGCCTGGAGAGGATCCTGCACGACGACCCGGCCACCACGGGCCTGGTCACCCTCAACGAGGCCGCGCTGGGCGGCCTGTACCGGGGGCTCGCCCACGCGGGCCGCCATGTGCCGCGCGACTTCTCCGTCACCGGAGTCGTCGCCAACCGGTGGGCGGAGACGGTGACCCCGCAGCTCACCGCCGCCGATGTACCGGCCGCCGAGATGGGCCGGCTCGCCGTCGACCTCCTGGTGGAGCGGCTCGGCCGTCCCGAGGCCCCGCCCCGCCACCACCTCCTCGTCCCACCGATCTCGCTGCGCGCCAGTACCGGGCCCGCAGGGACCTGATCGCAGCCCGCCCCCTCGGCACCTCACCCACGCACGAACCGCCGTTCGGCGTGCTCGCACACCCTTCCGACCCACCGCCGCGGCACCCGCATGCCCGAACCCGAAGGGAAACCGCCATGAACACCTTCTCCGGACGGCCCCGCCCGACCGCCGCGGTCCTGCTCGCGCTGGCCGTCGCCACCACCGCCACGGCCTGCGGCTCGGGCTCGGGCGGCAGCGGCACCAAGGCCGCCGACACCGGCACGTACACCGTCTGGGACCCGTACCCGCAGTTCACCAAGGGCTCGGCCTGGACCGACCTGCTCGACAAGTGCGGCACCGGGGCCGGTGTGAAGGTCAAGCGGACCGCCTTCGACACAAGCGACCTCGCCAACAAGACCCTGCTCGCCGCCCAGCAGGGCAACTCCCCGGACCTCCTCGTCGTCGACAACCCGGTCGTCTCCACGCTGGCCGAGGCGGGTGTCCTCACCACGACCGAGGAGAACAAGCTCGACACCTCGAAGGCCGACCCCAACCTCCTCGCGGCCGGCCAGTCCGGCGGCAAGACGTACGGCACCCCCATCGGCGCCAACACCCTCGCGCTCTACTACAACAAGAAGGTCCTCAAGGACGCGGGGGTGGACATCGCCTCGGTGAAGGACTGGCCGACGCTCACGGCGGCCCTGGCGAAGGTGAAGAAGGCCGGCAAGAAGGGCATCACCTTCTCCGCCATCGGTACCGAGGAGGGCAGCTTCCAGTTCCTGCCGTGGTTCTGGGGAGCGGGCGGCCAGCTGACCCGACTCGACTCCGCCCAGGGCCAGTCGGCGCTCTCCCTGTGGAAGGACTGGCTGAAGGCCGGCTACGCCCCCAACTCGGTCCTCAACAACACCCAGACCACCAGCTGGCAGGAGTTCGCGACCGGCGACTACGCGTTCGCGGAGAACGGCACCTGGCAGCTCGCCAACGCCAGGAAGGCCGGTTTCGAGTACGGCGTCCTCCCGATCCCCGGCGCCTCCGGCGGCAACGCACCCGCCCCGACCGGCGGGGAGTTCGTCACCCTCCCGGTCCAGAAGGACACCGCCCGCTACACCACCTCCCAGAAGCTGGCCACCTGCCTGACCAGCACCCAGAACCTCTACGCCACCGACACCACCCTGTCCTACGTGGCGCCCACCACCGAGGTCCAGGACAAGCAGGTGGCGGCCGACGCCGAACTGAAGCCGTGGGTCGCCGCGGTCCGGACCGCCAAGGGCCGCACCAGTGACGACCTGGGCACCAAGTATCCGAAGATCTCCGAGCAGTTGTGGAAGGCCGTCCAGTCCGCCCTCAGCGGCTCCAAGTCCCCGAAGGACGCGCTGACCGAAGCCCAGTCCGCCGCCAAGTGAGCAGCTCTCGGGATCAGTTGACGATCCGCCCGCCCCAAGCGCCGTCCCCGCGGGCCGAGTCCCGGGGTGCGGCCCCCCAGCCCCGGCGCCGGCCCGCCTCCCCCCAGTGGGCCGCCTGGGCCTTCCTCGCCCCGGTGACCCTCTACCTCGGCCTCTTCTACGCCTATCCGCTCTACCGCAACCTCGACCTGAGCCTGCGCGACTACACCGTCCGCTCCTTCGTCCAGGGCGACGCGCCCTTCACGGGACTGGCCAACTACCGCAAGATCCTGGACGATCCGACCTTCGCCCCGGCCCTGCTGCACACCGTGGTGTTCACCGCGGTGTGCCTGGTCTTCCAGTACGCCATCGGGCTGGCCCTCGCGGTCTTCTTCCACCAGAACTTCCGGCTCTCCGTCACCCTGCGGGCCCTGTTCCTGGTGCCCTGGCTGCTGCCGCTGATCGTGTCGGCGTCCACCTGGTCCTGGATGCTCAACAGCGAATCGGGCGTCGTCAACACCCTGCTGGGCGCCCTCGGCGTCGGCCCGGTCAACTGGCTGACCTCACCGTCCTGGTCGCTGGCCTCGGTGATCATCGCCAACATCTGGATCGGCGTCCCGTTCAACCTGGTCGTGCTCCACAGCGGCCTCCAGTCCATCCCGTCCAGCCTGTACGAGGCGGCCGCACTGGACGGCGCCAACGCCTGGCAGCGCTTCTGGCGCATCACCTTCCCGCTGCTGCGCCCGGTCTCCGCGATCACGCTGCTGCTGGGCCTGGTCTACACGCTCAAGGTCTTCGACATCATCTGGATCATGACCAAGGGCGGCCCGGCCGACTCGTCCACCACCTTCGCCACCTGGTCCTACCGGCTCGGCTTCGGCAACCTCCTGCCCGCCTTCGGCCCGGGGGCCGCCGTGGGCAACCTGCTGGTGATCGCCGCCCTGGTCTTCGGCCTGATCTATGTGCGGGCCCAGCGGAAGCAGGCACTGGCATGAGAGGACCTGGCGTGAGAGGACCTGGCGTGAGAGGACCTCTCGTGCGCCGCCCCCTGAAGACCGTCCTCGGTCTGCTGCTTACCGCGATCATGCTCTTCCCGGTGTACTGGATGATCAACGTGTCCTTCACCCGCGACCAGGACATGCGCAAGAGCCCGCCCGACCTGTTCCCCGTCCACGGCACACTGGAGGGCTACCGGACCGTCCTCGACGAGCAGTTGCCCTACCTCGGCACCAGCCTGGTCATCGGTCTCGGCACCGTCGTGCTCACCGTGGCCCTGGCCGCCCCCGCCGGCTACGCGCTCGCCAAGCTGCGCCCACGCGGCGGCGGAGTGCTGGGCTTCCTGCTCCTGGCCGCCCAGATGATTCCCGGCATCATCATGGCCATGGGCTTCTACGCCGTCTACCTCCAGCTCGGCCTGCTCCAGTCCGTCCCCGGACTGATCGTCGCCGACTCCACCCTGGCGGTCCCGTTCGCTGTGCTCATCTTCACCGCGTTCATGTCCGGCATCCCCGGCGAACTCCTCCAGGCCGCCCAGGTGGACGGGGCGCGCGCCCTGCGAACCTTCTGGTCGGTGGTCCTGCCGATGAGCCGCAACGCCGTCGTCACGGTGTCGCTGTTCGCGTTCCTGTGGTCGTGGTCCGACTTCGTCTTCGCGGGGACCCTGGTCAACGGCGGCGCCCACGAGCCCATCACGCTCGGCATCTACCACTACATCGGCAACAACAACCAGGAGTGGAACGCCATCATGGCCACCGCCGTCGTGGCATCGCTGCCGGCCGCGGTCATCCTCGTGCTGGCCCAGCGCTATGTCGCCGCGGGCGTCACGGCGGGCGCCGTCAAGGACTGAGGCCGGCGGCGCATCCCTCTCCTCCGACGATCCCTGCTCGAGAAACGAGTGCCTTTTGATGACCGCCGACCGCTCCGGCCCGGCCTTCTCCGTCCACGACATCCCGTTCAGCACGTACGGATCCTGGTTCGGCATCTCCCCCGTGCTGGCGGAGAAGAGGCGGGCCGAGGACCTCCACCTCGTCTCGCACCAGAACGGCATGCACGCCGTCCTGAGCCTCGTACCGCTCGACCCCGCGACCGGCGAGCGGGCCGGGACCCTGATCGAGGCCACCCCCGGACTGCTGAGCTGGACCGGTCCGGACGGCCGGGTGGACCTCGCCTACGAGTCGCCGGACACGGTACGACTGCGCGGCGCCGGCCTGCCGCTCAGAATCGCGGCGGCGGCCCGAACGCTGACCCCGTTCAGCGGCACCTACTTCTACCGCGAACCGGCCGCCGACGCCCATGTGTTCACGTCGTACGAGACCGGCCGCCGCTACCGTGTCACCGTCCTGTCCGGGAGTGTGACGGACCTGTTCGGCAGCCAGGCGCTGGGCGCCGCCGACCGCGGCCTCACCGTCTCCGGTGACAGCTGGGAGCTCGCGGTCGAGGAACTCGACACGGCCCGGCCCCCCTACGTCCCGACGGCGGTGTTCGCCAAGGTGGTCGAGGCGGCGCGGAACTCCTTCGCGGACTTCGCGGACAGCGTGGCCCCCTGGCGGTCGTCCGACACCCCGGCCGCCGAACTCGCCGCGTACGTCCTGTGGTCCGCGGCCGTCCGCCCGGCCGGACTCGTCACCCGGCCCGGCGTCCTGATGTCCAAGCACTGGATGGACAAGGTCTGGAGCTGGGACCACTGCTTCAACGCCCTCGCTCTGGCGCCCGGTTGCCCCGAGCTGGCCCGTGACCAGTTCCAGCTGCCCTTCGACCACCAGGACGAGTCCGGGGCCCTGCCCGACTCGGTCACCCACTCCGAGGTGCTCCACAACTTCGTCAAACCGCCCATCCACGGCTGGACGTCCGGCCTGCTGCGCCGTCGTCTGCCCACGCCCCCCGACCCGGCGGAACTGACGGTGACGTACGACCGGCTGACACGCTGGACGGAGTTCTGGCTCACCGCCCGGCGCGCCCCAGGCGCCGACCTGCCGCACTACCAGCACGGCAACGACAGCGGCTGGGACAACGCCACCACCTTCGACCCCGAACGCGTCGTCGTCACCGCCGACCTGGCTGCCTTCCTCATCCTCCAGCTCCGGGAACTCGCCGAACTGGCATCCCTGTTGGACCGCCCGGAGGACGCCGCCCGGTGGACGCGGGTTGCCGAGGAGACCCAGCGGGCGATGCTCGACCAGCTCTGGACCGGCGACCGGTTCGTCGCCCGGGGCGTCGACAGCGGTGACACCTGGAGCACTTCCAGCCTGCTCGACCTGGTGCCCGTGGTGCTGGGCGAGCATCTGCCCCCGGAGATCGGCGCGGTGCTGGCCGATCGGGTCGAGGCCCATCTGACCCCGTACGGCCTGGCCACCGAACGGCCGGACTCACCGCACTACCTCTCCGACGGCTACTGGCGCGGCCCCATCTGGGCCCCTGCCACGATCCTGGTCGAGGACGGGCTGCGCCGCAGGGGCCACCACCGACTGGCGGACGAGATCAGCGCCCGTTTCCGCGCCCTGTGCGAGGCCCACGGCTTCGCGGAGAACTTCGACGCCCTGACCGGCACGGGGCTGCGCGACCGCGCCTACACCTGGACGGCCGCGGCCTACCTCCTCCTCGCCGAGGCCCACCTCCGGCGGAACGCGGGGTGAGGCGGTCAGGGCGGGGTGATCGGGCGGGGTGAGGCCGGTCCGGGCTCGGGTTTTCGGCCGGGTGGGGCCCGTCAGGCCAGGGTGACCTCGACCGGTGGCCTCTTGATGCCGTTGACGAAGTTCGAGCGCACCCGCGGGACCTCACCCAGCAGCCGGATGTCGGCGAGGCGCGGGATCAGTTCCTCGAACATGATCCGGATCTCGGCGCGGGCGAGGACGTTGCCCAGGCGCAGATGCGGGCTGCCCTTGCCGAAGGTCACATGGTCGTTGTGCTGCCGGGCCACGTCGAAGTCGTACGGATTGCCGAAGACCTTTCCGTCGCGGTTGCCGGAGGCCAGGCGTACCACATGACGACCTTGTCGCCCTCCCTGACCGTCTTGCCGCCGAGTGCGACGAGAGACGGATTGTCCTTCAACCGGGCCAGCTGCTGCTGGTGTTGCAGCAGGGCCGGCATGGAGTGGGTGATGGTGTGCCGGGTGGTCTCGTTGCCCACCACCAGCAGCAGGACGTCCGCGTAGTCGGGGTCGCCGTCGCCCTCGGCGGCACCCTGGAGCAGGACATGGGCGGCCCCGAGCGCGAACACCGGCACCTCACCCACCGCGTGGCGAGCGCGCGCGGCACCCTGCTGGAACAGGCCTTCGGAGCACCGAAGGCGGACGCCTCCTGCCACCACCAGCGGGTGGAACGCCTCGGCACCGGACTCACCGTCACCGCACGGGCCGCCGACGGAACCGTCGAAGGCCTCGAACTCCCCGGCGCACCGGGCTGGTTCACCACCGTCCAGTGGCATCCCGAGGACACGGCGGCCGAGGATCCCACCCAGCAAGGCCTGTTCGACGCGCTGGTCCGGGTCGTCCGCTGAGACACCCCGCCCGGCACGGCCGAACCGTGCAGTCCTCGTGAAAACCCGGTGGAAGCGCTGTCAGTGGATCCCCTTATGCTGCACCGGACGATCACGCGGGACCAGGGGAGGGCGCGTCATGTTCGGCAAGCTGTTCGGTGGGGGCCGGGAGAGACCGACGGCGGATCCGCACGCCCTGCCCGTACCGCGCAAGCAGAAGAACGGGGTGTACGCCCTGCGCGCGCTCGGCGACGCCCGGGTGCTCGCCCTCGTGGAGGCGGCCGACGCCGGTGACTGGGAGGCGGTCAAGGCGGCCCTCGCCCCCTTCGACCTCGGCCGCGAGCAGGCGGTCCTCGGGCAGCTGACCGACGTGGACGGCCTGGAGGAATGGATCGTCCGGGCCGCCGAGCAGGACAAGGACGACAAGCAGCTCCGGGCGACCGCCCTGCTGATCTCGGGTGCGCGCCATGTCGCCTGGGGCTGGGAGGCGCGTACGTCCGCCCGTGCCGTGGACGTCAGCCGCGGACAGTGGGAGACCTTCCACGAACGGCTGCGCATCGCCGAGGAACACCTCCTGGAGGCCGCCGAGTTGCAGCCCGACTGGGTCACGCCCTGGCGCCACCTGCTCACCTCGGGACGCGGCATGTCCGTCGACGACAGCGTCCAGGACGCCCGGCTCGCGGCCGGTCTGCGCCGTGACCCGCTGAACCTGGACCTCCACCTGGAGTGGGTCTCGCACCTCCAGCCCCGCTGGGGCGGAGAGCCCGGCCAGGCCCTGGAGTTCGCCCGCAAGGCCTTCGCGGCCGCACCCGACGGGCACCGGCTCGGCTGTGCCGTCGCCATGGCCCACATCGAGGACTGGGTGGAGTCCGACAGCCGTGACTGCCTCCAGGACCCGCGGATCCGCACCGAGTTGAGGGAAGCGGCGGAGCGCAGCATCCTGCACCACGCGTACGAACGCCGTCTGGGCTGGCAGGGCGACTACAACATCTTCGCCATGGCCCTGTCCCTGGCGGGCAGCAGCACGGCCTCCAACGTCTTCCGCGAGCTGGACGGCGTCTTCACCGAGTGGCCGTGGACCTTCATGGCGGACCCGCAGAAGGTCTACGCGCGCTTCCGCAAGGCCTTCTGAGCCGCCGGCCGCACGGCCCCCGCCCGCCCTTCCTCCACGACTTCACCCGGACTGTCCCATGCCCCTGCCGCACGCCGCCGCCGACCGCACCTTCCAGGTCGACCTCCGTGGCCTGGTGGACCTCCTCTCCCACCACCTCTACTCCAGCCCCCGCGTCTACCTGCGCGAACTCCTCCAGAACGCGGTCGACGCCCTCACCGCGCGGCACGCCGTCGAGCCGCACGGCGACTTCGGCATCCGCCTGTACGCCGACGGCTCGGTGGTCCGGGTCGAGGACGACGGCGTCGGTCTCACCGAGGCCGACGTGCACACCTTCCTCGCCACCATCGGCCGCAGCAGCAAGCGCGCCGAGCAGGTCGCCGAGCAACGCGCGGACTTCATCGGCCAGTTCGGCATCGGCCTGCTCTCCTGCTTCCTCGTCGCCGACGAGATCCACGTCGTCAGCCGCTCCGCCCGCACCGCCGACGCCCCCGCCGTGGAATGGCGCGGCCGCGGCGACGGCAGCTACACCGTCCGCACCCTGCCCGCCTCCGCCCGCCCCCGGCCCGGCACCACCGTCACCCTGACCCCGCGCGCCGACGCGGGCGAGTGGACCCGTCCGGCCCAAGTGCACGCACTGGCCCGCCACTTCGGCTCCCTGCTGCGGCACCCGGTGACCTTCGACGACGGCTCGGGCGGCACGGCCGTCCCGGTGAACCCCGAGCCCGCCCCCTGGGCGCGCGCCTACCCGACGCCGGGTGCCCGCTCCCGCGCGCTGGCCGCCTACGGCGAGGACGTCTTCGGATTCACCCCGCTGGACACCATCGAACTGGACCTGCCCGCCGTGGGCCTCAAGGGCATCGCCTGCGTGCTGCCCGAGGCGGTCCCGGCCGGCCGCCGCCACGGACACCGCGTGCACGTCAAGGGCATGCTGCTCTCCGAGCAGGCCGAGGAGATCCTGCCCGACTGGGCGTTCTTCGTCCGCTGTGTCGTGGACGCCGAGAGCCTGCGCCCGACGGCCTCCCGCGAGTCCCTGTACGAGGACGACACCCTCGCCGCGGTCCGCGACGCCCTCGCCGAACGGCTGCGGGACTGGATCGCCCGCGCCGCCGCCAGCGACCCCGAACTTCTCGGCCGCTTCCTCCAGGCCCATCACCTGGCCGTCAAGTCCCTCGCGGTGCACGACGACGAGATCCTCAGGATGCTGCTGCCCTGGCTGCCGTTCGAGACCACCGACGGGCACTGCACCCTCGACGAGTTCGCCCGCACCCACCCCACCGTCCTCGTGACCTCCAGCGTGGAGGAGTTCCGGCAGGTCGCCGCCATCGCCTCGGCCGCAGGCCTCGGTGTCGTCAACGGTGGCTACACCTACGACCGCGAACTGGTCCACCGGCTGCCCGAGATCCGGCCCGAGGCCACCGTCGCCGACCTCGACCCGGCGACCCTCACCGCCCACCTCGACCCCGTCGACCGGGAGACCGAACTCGCCGCCTCGGCCTACCTCGCCCAGGCCCGCGAGGCCCTCGCCGTCTTCGACTGCGACGTCGCACTGCGCACCTTCCACCCCGCGTCCGCCCCCGCCCTCCTCGTCGACAGCCGCGAGGCCCGGCACGAACGCACCCGCTCCCAGCTCGCCCGCGAGCAGCAGGGCGGAGTGTGGGGCGATATCCTCGGCGCCCTGCGCCAGGAGGCCCCCCGCGCCCAGCTGATCCTCAACCAGCTCAACCCGCTGGTCCGCACCGCCGTCACCATCGACGAACCCGAACTGGCCCGCACCAGCGCCGAAGCCCTCTACGGCCAGGCCGCGATGCTGTCCCGGCGTCCGCTCAGGCCCGCCGAGTCGAGCCTCATCAACCGCTCCTTCCTCGATCTCCTCGCCCACGCCCTCCGCAAGGACAGCTGACGATGCCCACCGCACCCCATCCCCAGAGCACAGAAGAGCTGTACCAGGCCCTCCAGGCGAACGACGAGCGCCCCTACGGCCGTACCCGCACCGTCACCGCCGAGGAACTCGTCGACGCGGCCGAGCAGTTCGAGGAGCCCGTCCCGCTCATCCACGCCCTCCTCGAACTCCAGGAGGCGTACACCTACGGCTCCGAGCCCCGGAAGTCGCCGGTCGTCTTCGCCCGGCTGCTGAACCTCTTCGACGAGCAGCCCGACCTCTTCGACGAGCGGCTGCGGTACATGCTGTTCTGGCGGTTCAAGTGGGTGTCCAACGCCCTGCGCCAGCTGCCCGAGGTACCGCTGACCGGCCTGCGCCAGTGGCTGACGGAGATGCGCGAACGCTACGAGAAGGCCGGCCTCGGCCTCCAGCCCTACTACGGGGAGGCGTACCAGCTCGCGGCGCACACCGGCGAGGACACCGCCCTCGCCTACGAGCTGTGGGCGGCCCGCACCCGGACCCGGTTCAGCGACTGCGAGGCCTGCGAGATCTGCCGGCGCGCCTGTCACCACCTCACGGCCGGCGACGACGAACGGGCCCTGGCCGTCTGGGAGCCCGTCCTCGCCGGCAAGGAGTCCTGCCAGGAGGAACCGGCCCGCTCCGTGTCGTACGCGCTGCTGCCCCTGCTGCGCACCGGCCGTGTCGAACGGGCCCGCGAACTGCACCTCGCCGGGTACCGCGGCTGCCGTCGCAACCCCTCGATGGCCGGCGAGGTCGGCCGGCACCTGGAGTTCTGCGCGCTGACCGGCAACGAGGCACGCGGCCTCGAACTGCTCGCCGAGAACCGCAACCTCTTCGACGAGGTCGACTCACCGCTGGAACAGCTCGACTTCCTCACCGGCGTCGAGGTCCTCCTCCAGCGGGTCGAAGCTCTCGGCCACGGCGAGCTGCCCGCCGCCGGACACCCGGGCCGTACCTGGACGGTGACCGGCCTGCGCGCCGAGGTGCGGACCCGCGCCGACGACCTCGCCGCCCGCTTCGACACCCGCAACGGCACCACCACCGTGACCGACCGCCGCCGGGCCCGCCTGGACCGCGCCCCGCTCCTGGACGCTCTGGAACTCACCCTGCGCACCCGCAGCCTCGACGAGGTGGCCCCGGCCGCACCGACTGCCGCACCAGCTCCCCGCGCAGCGGAAGCCGTACCCGAATCACTGCCCGAACTCATCCTCCGGGCAAGGGCGTTGGACGAGAAGGGCCACCCGGACACCCGCGCCTGCTGGACCCGCTTGCGCACGCTCGTCGCCGCCCCCGACTACACCCACCCCGACGACCCGGTCGTCGGTCCGCTCGTCCTGCTGCGGGCCGACCTGCTGGCCGACGAGGCGAGCAGGGCGGGCGAGAAGGACGACCACGCCGAGGCCGCCGCCCTCCACGAGGAGGCCGCGGCTCTCTACGACGACGCGGGAGAACCCGGTCACGCGGCGGTGGAGCGCGGCACCGCCCTGCTCGCCGAGGCCGAGCGCGCCGAGGGAGCCGAGGCGAAGGCCGCCGTGCTCACCGACGCCCACGCGACCATGGTCCGTCTGCACGAGAGCACGGCCGGCCTCCCCCCTTACCAGGAGGCCCGCCTGCTGCGCCTGCGCGCCACCATGCTCGGCATGCGCCTCCAGTGGACGAGGAGCGAGGAGCACATCGCGCCGGTCTTCGCCGAGCTGGACCTGCTGCACACCTTCGCCACCCGGCACGACGTCGCCGGGCAGATCTCCGGCGGCCTGCTGCTGCGCGCCACCACCCACGCCCTGGCAGGCGACCTGCCCGCCGCGCTCGCCGAGATCGACGCCCTGCTCGAACGGCTCAGGTCCCAGGGCCCCGACTGGCACCTGCCCCGCACGCTGGGACTGCGCGGCCGGCTCCAGCTCGGGCTCCAGGACGCCCAGGCCGCGTACACCGACTTCGCCGAGGCGCACCGCCTCTCAGGTCAGTGGCAGGGCGACACGATCGATCCCTCCCGTCTCCTCGCCGACCTCGCCGAGGCCTGTATGCACCTCGGCCGCCCCGACGAGGCACTGCGGCACCTGACCCGCGCCGCGGAGGCGGACCTGCGCCGCGACAGGCGGTTCGACGCGTTCTGCACCTACAGCAACGCGGCCCGCCTCAGCCTGGACCTCAGCCGCGTCGAGGACTGCATCGCCCTGCTCGACTCCGTGCTGGCCGAGCCGGACGTCGCCGCCGGTGAACTCGACGACCGGCTCACCGCGCAGCTGCGCCTGACCCGGGCCCGCGCGCTGCGGGCGGGGGAGGACCTCAAGGCCGCCACCGCGGAGTTCGCCGCCCTCGCCGCCGAGTCGGCCGGCTGGGACGACGACCCCGGCAGCCACGCCATGATCGCCGCGGAGACGGCCGTACTCCTCGGCGAGTCCGGCGAGTTCGACCGGGCCCGCGAGGCGGCGGACCAGGCGATCGCCGCGCACCGCCTGGCGCCGCGCCACGAGCCGCTGAGCAACTCTTTGCGTGAACTGGCCTGCCTCCAGGCCCAGCAGCAGGGCCCCGACGGCCTCCCGGCCGCGCTCGCCTACCTCGCCGAGGCCGGCCGGATCGCCGACGAGGCACGGATCGCCCACGAGGCCCGGAGCGCCGACGAGAACCGGAGCGCCGACGAGAACCGGACCGCGGACGAGAACCGGATCGCGGACCAGAACCGGATCGCGGACGAGGCCGGGGAGGCCGAGCACGGAACCCACGGCGAATCCGAGACCCGCGGCCCCTCCCTGGACACAGCGCTGGCCTACGAGTACGGGCGGGTCAACGCCTACGGCCGCGCGTACGAGGACGCCCTGGCCGCTCTGGAGAAGGCGCGGACCCTGCTCGGCGAGCCGGGGCCGCAGGACGACTGGGCCGGACAGTGGGCCGAGTGCGTCCGCCTGGCGGGGGTCGTGGAGGGCCTCTACCTCAAGCGCACCGCCCCGGCGCTCACCCGCCTCGACGCGGCGGTCTCCCACCTGACCGCCCTGGGCCACGAGGAGGAGACCGCCCCGCTGACGTCGCTGGCGGCCCGACTGCGCGACGACGAGTGAACCGGGTCCCGTCAGGGCGGGGAACTCCCGTCAGGGCGGGGAACGAACTGACTCCCTCGCATCGTTGACGTAGACGTCAGTCGCCCTGCGGATCGACGTCGAGGAGGCAAGGGTGCTCGGAAAGGGCACGTGGTTGGTCGTCGGTGCGCTGGTCCTGGCCTGGATGGTGCTGTCCGGTCCCAGCGCGCCGAGCGGTGCCCTCGACGCCGGGTCAGCGCCCGCCAAGCCGACCAGGAAGGCCGTACCGAACCGGGTCATGACCTGGAACCTCTGCAACCCCTGCGAGACGGGCAACGACGACCGGGCCGCCGAGATCGCCACGTACGCGCCCCAGGTCGTCGGCCTCCAGGAAGCCTGCGTGGGTGATGTCGAGAAGATCCGGGACTATCTGGAGAACCTCCACGGGCTCGTCTACCACGTCGAGTACGGCCCGGTCCTCAAGAGCTGGGGCCGGTGCGGGGGAGCACCGTGGAACCCGGGCGGCTACGGCGAGGCGATCCTGTCGGCGGCACCGATGACCGATGTCGTCGCCCGGGAGTACCCCGACGGCGGTTCCGAGGACCGCGGGTACATGGAGGTCACCACCACGGTGGGCGGCCGCAAGGTCCGGCTCCTCAACACCCACCTCGCCGAACGACGCCAGGAGGCGGTCCGGGCGGAGCAGGTCGGCGTGCTCGCCGCCGAGGTCGCCCGGTACGACCGCGCGATCGTCATCGGCGACTTCAACGCGGTGCCGTACGCCTCCGAACTCGCCCCGATGTGGAAGCTGGCGGCGGATGCGGACCCCGAGTGCCACCCCTCCCGGTCCGGCCCCTGCGAGCCGACCACCGACTGGCAGAGCAAGTTCGACTACGTCTTCCTCCGCGACGTCGCCCCCCTCAGCCAGCACGTCCGCCCCACCGCCGTCTCGGACCACCATCTCGTGTACGCCGACCTGTCCCTGACCGCGCGCCCGTAGCAGGACACCGGCGCGTGCTACTGTCGGGGGTTTGCAGTGTCGCCTTGCCGGGTTCTGTCCGGGATTCCAGGCCGGTGACCGCGTCCCCGCCGCGCCTTCCTCGGTACGGTCCCTTCGGAGGAAGGCTTTCAGTGAGCGATGCAGCACATGCCGACGCCCGGCAGCAGGACGAGGCGCCCGGCGACCTCTCGGTGGCGCCCCCGGTGGCGTCCTTCGCCGATCTCGGGCTGCCGGCGGAACTGCTGCGGACGCTCGCCGAGCACGATGTGACCGTGCCGTTCCCCGTGCAGGCGGCGACGCTGCCGAACGCCCTCGCGGGCCGCGACGTTCTGGGCCGCGGCCGTACCGGATCCGGCAAGACGCTCGCCTTCGGCCTGGGCATGCTCGCCCGGACGGCTGGGCGGCGCGCCCAGCCCAAGGAGCCGCTGGCGCTCGTCCTGGTGCCCACCCGGGAGCTCGCGCAGCAGGTGGGAGAGGCGCTCACCCCGTACGCCGACGCCCTGCGGCTGCGGCTCGCGACGGTCGTGGGCGGGGTGTCCGTCGGACGGCAGGCCGCCGCGCTGCGGGACGGCGCCGAGATCGTCGTCGCCACCCCCGGCCGGCTGCACGACCTCATCGAGCGCAAGGCCTGCCGCCTGGGACGGGTGCGCGTCACCGTCCTCGACGAGGCCGACCAGATGTGCGACATGGGGTTCCTGCCGCAGGTCACCGAGATCCTGGACCAGGTGCGTCCCGACGGCCAGCGCATGCTGTTCTCCGCCACCCTCGACCGCGACGTCGACCAGCTGGTCCGGAGCTACCTGCGCGACCCCGCCGTCCACTCCGTCGACCCCTCCTCCAGCGCGGTCACCGGGATCGAGCACCACGTCTTCGTCGTGCACGGCCCGGACCGGTACGCGGTGACCACGGAGATCGCCGCCCGGGACGGCCGCGTCCTGCTCTTCCTGGACACCAAGCACGGCGTCGACCAGCTCACCCGGCACCTGCGGGCCAGCGGTGTGCCCGCCGCCGCCCTGCACAGCGGCAAGTCCCAGCCGCAACGCACCCGCACCCTGGCCCAGTTCAAGAACGGTCAGGTCACCGCACTGGTGGCGACCAACGTCGCCGCCCGCGGCCTGCACATCGACGACCTCGACCTGGTGGTCAACGTCGATCCGGCCACCGACCCCAAGGACTATCTGCACCGCGCGGGCCGCACGGCCCGGGCCGGCCGCTCCGGAACCGTGGTCACCCTCGTCCTGTCGGGACAGCGCCGCGAGACGAGCCAGGTCATGACGGACGCCGACGTCACCCCGCAGATCAGCAAAGTACGGTCGGGCGAGGCCCAGTTGACCCGGATCACCGGCGCCAGGACCCCGTCCGGAGTCCCCCTCGACGGCGGCCCCGCCGCCGCACGCCCCAAGAACCACAACACCCCGTTCCGAGGCCTGGGCAGCACCAAGGACCCGCAGACCGGCTCCGGCACCAAGTCGCCCCGCCCCTCTCGCAAGACCGATGAGGCCCGCAGACTCGCGGAGGCCCGCAGGGCGGCCCGGGTGCGGCGCGGCGGCTGAGCCCGGACGTACGTCGGGTGGGACAAGGGGACGGCATCACCTCTGGCGTCAGCTCTCGTCCGGCTCAGAACGAGGTGCCCGTCTCCTCGGCCAGAGCGTCCAGGAGCCGGTCCTGGAAAGTCTCGTCGTGCACCGCGCGACGGGGGGTGCACCTGCTCGCCGTGCAGCCGCCCGAGACGAGGACTTTCGGTTCCTCGCCGGACGCGAGCCACTCTTGGGTACGGGGTGCCCCTCCTCCGGATCGTCCGGAGCGCCGAGGACCGCCCGTCTTAGTCGGCACCCGGCCGGGATCGACCGCGTTGCTCAGCACCTCGGGCCACAGCCGCGCTACCGCGGCCGCGACTGCCGTCACGAACAGCTTGCTGTCGGGGAGTACGAGCCCGCGGTCTCGCCCCGCCAGTCGACCCCGTTGAACGAGGGGCGTCCCCCGAAGTGGGATTCGCTGCTCAGGTACACCAGTCGGCGCGGGCCTCGCAGCAGGGCCGTGAGCAGGTACGGTCTCCGGTCCGAGAAGTCACCTACCAAGAGCCGGGCGCCATCGCCGGGCCGGCTGCTGCCCGGGGCCCGCAGAGGGCCGACCAGCATGCCGAGGTCCACCGCCCGCTCCGGGTTCCGGGCGTGCACCACCACGTCATGGCGGGTGGCCGGCAGCGACTCGGCGGCGGCCCGTCCGAGACCGTCCTCGGACACGGTCACCAGAATCCGGCTCATGGCCGGACCGCCCGCGGGAGGCCGCTTCGCACGGAGGTTTGCCTTCGGCGAACTGGACCAGGGCAGACCCGCGGCACGGACTTGGCTCAGGTGGAGAAGCCCCTGCCTCGCGGCGGTGAAAGGTCACCGATGGCGCGGCGGCCCTCCGACGACGACCTCGCTCGGCTCGACCGACGGTCAGCGGTCCGCCGGTGGCACCTCAACTCGCTGCAACGAGAGCAACTCACGTGGTAGGTCTGTGATGTTGTCCACCCACTCTGCTTGTCCCGGTCGATCAAGCATCCGAAGTAGCCGTCCTGCGTGATCCGTTGACGTGAGGAGCCCACACTGTGCCACCTACTCTCTACCGCGACACGGGTTACACCCTTCGGCACCTGATTGAGGACATCGAGGGTGGACGGATCGGGCTTCCCGACATCCAGCGGCCGTTCGTCTGGTCCGCGACGAAGACCCGCGATCTCTTCGACTCGATGTACCGCGGCTACCCGATCGGCACCCTCATGTTCTGGGAGACCGGAGCCGAGGTGGGGACCCGGCAGATCGGGACGGGGACTGGCGACCGGGCGCCCCAACGGCTCGTTGTGGACGGGCAGCAGCGGCTCACCGCCTTGTTCGCCGTACTCACCGGGCGCAAGGTCGTCAACAAGTCCTTCGACGAGGTCACACTGCGGATCGCCTTCCACCCACAGGACCAGACGTTCGAGGTCACGGACGCGGCAATCGAGCGGGACACCGCCTACATCCCGGACATCACCAAGCTCTGGGCTCCGGGCGGCCACCGTGGAGCTGTCCGGGAGTTCTTCCACCGGCTCGAACAGGCAGCGGGTCAACCCCTGCCGACCGCGACGAGGGACGAGCTGGAGGAGCGGATCGACCGTGTCCGGGGCTTGCACGACTTCCGTTTCCAGGTGGTGGAGTTGGACGCCGCGGCAGACGAGGAGCAGGTCGCGGAGATCTTCGTCCGTATCAACTTCCAGGGAGTCAAGCTCAACCAGTCCGACTTCATCCTCACCTTGATGTCGGTGCACTGGGAGAAGGGCCGACGTCAATTGGAGGACTTCTGCCGTGCCGCTGTGGTCGCGGGACTTCCCGGGCCGAACCCCCGCAACCCGTTCCTGGACCCCAGCCCTGACCAGCTCCTGCGCGTCGCTGTCGCCGTGGCCTTCCGGCGTGCGAGGCTCCAGCACGTCTACAACGTGCTGCGGGGCAAGGACTTCGAGACCGGAAAAGTCTCCGTCGAGCGGCGCCAGGAACAGTTCGACCGGCTGGCGCAGGCGCATACGCAGGTCCTCGATCTGACCAGCTGGCATGAGTTCTTCCAATGCGTCACCGCGGCCGGCTTCCGCAGCCGCAAGATGATCACCTCTGACACCGCCCTGCTGTACAGCTATGCGCTGTGGCTGATCGGACTGCACGACTTCGGGCTGTCGGCCGAAGAACTCCGTCCGGTCATTGCGCGCTGGTTCTTCATGGTGCACACCACCGGCCGCTACTCCAACTCCCCCGAGTCGCAGATGGAGTTCGACCTGGGTCGGATCGGTGGCCTGCCCCAGGGTGACGGCCAGGCGTTCACCGCAGAACTCACGCGGATCATCTCCGCGCACTTCACAGGTGACTACTGGGACATCTCTCTGCCGAACAGGCTCGACAGCTCATCGTCGTACTCCCCGGTGGTGTTCGCCTACCAGGCCGCGTTGAACATCCTCGACGCGGAGTTGCTCTGCGGCGACCAGCGCATCCGCGATCTCATGGATCCGGCGGCCAGGCCCGCTCGGAAGGTTCCCCGGGACCGTCTGTTCTACTCCGAGACCCTCGAGAGTCGAGGTATCACCGACAAACGCCAGGTCAACGCCATCGCCAACATGGCATATGTGACATGGCCGGCAAGCGAGAAAGGCAACACCGACGCACCTGATGTCTACTGGCCGAGGATCACTGAGGCAATGGACCCGGATGTGATCAGGCGACAGGCCCGGTGGCATGCGCTGCCGGTCGGCTGGGAGCAGCTCGACTACCCGGCCTTCCTGGAACGGCGTCGCCAGCTGATCGCCCAAGTGGTGCGGGAGGCGTTCGAGACGCTCAGCGCGGACCGACCCGCGTACGTGCCCACCGCGGCGGCCGATCTCATCGCCGCGGGCGAGTCCCAGAGCACCGAGTTCAAGGCGAGTGCCCGCTGGAACGTACACAGCGGGGAGTACGACAAGTCCCTGCAAAACAATCTCGTCAAGACGGTCTGCGGCTTTCTCAACGGGGAGGGCGGCAACCTGTTCATCGGCGTCGGTGACGACGGGACCGTACTGGGGATCGAGAACGATCTGTCGACCCTGCCGAAACAGGCCGACTCCGATGGCTACGAACTGTTCGTACGCCAGGTCCTCGATGACAACCTGTCGGCCCCGACCGCGACCACCGTGCGGATCAGTTTTCCCGAAGTGGCCGGCCGTGTTGTATGCCGGGTCAGCGTGGCCGCGGCCGGTAAGGCCGTGTTTGCCAGGCCCGCCAAGGGCGGCAGTGCGGCCACCGACTTCTGGGTCCGGGTCGGCAACGCCACCAAGCAGCTGCATGGTGAGGGTCTCCTGCGCTACCGGGAGGAGCACTGGGGGTGATCGTCCGGGAACAGACCAGACGCCATAGGTCTGTGACGTCCGAGGAGCGGGGGCCAGTGGGAAGCAGAACCAACCCCTTGGTCTGAGACGAGCACGCAGTCGGCGTGAACTACGCCAAGAAGCCCTGGAGGCTGTCCCACATCAATGATCACCGCAGTCACCAGGGGGAGACCGCAGCATGACCGGCACCGCGGAGGCCCTTGGCGGGTCGGTTGCAGTCGACAATGCAGCACAAAGCGTCGCGCTGCCCGTTCTACGTATACGCCGTGCTCGTGGTCATATCGGCGGGATTCTTCGTCGGAGGACTCACTCCCCTGCTGTCGGACCTCGCGGACCGGCGCATCGGGTATCGGGTCATCGTCCCGGCGTCTCTCCCGATGCTCGCCGCGGCGCTGGGCCTCGGCGGCCTCGGCCTTGTCCGGGTCACTGTCGCCGCGTTCCTGGTCCTGGGGGAATTCCCGAGATCACCGCCGTGATCGTGGACAACGTGTTCAACGAAGCCGTGCCGTCGCGGTACCGGGCGAGCCTGCTGTCGATGATCTCTTTCGTGGAGTCGGCGCTCATCGGCACCGGGTATCCCGTTCTCGGCGCGCTCATGGGCGGGTTGGGCTCCAGCGTGGGCAGGGCAGCCTACGCCGCGGTTCCTCTGCCGGCATGTCTCCTGTGGCTCCCGGTGCTCTACCGAGGGGCGCGCGTGACCACCGAGATCGAGAAGTCGGCCCATCAAAAGGCATCCTGAAACAGACCATCTCCCACCTCTCTCTGAGGCGTCCTGCGGACCGGAATGCCCCACCCGCACGCCTCAGCGCGTCCCCCGATCGGGTGCCGTCTGCCAGTCGGCGCGCGCCGCCGCCGTGCTGGAGCGCAGCGAGATCGGTGGGGTCAGCAGGATGTGGCGGGGCGGGGCGTCCGGCGCGGTGATGCGTTCCATCAGGAGGGCGACGGCCTTCTCGCCCATTTCCAGGGCCGGTACGTCCGCCGCCGTGAGGGGCGGGCGGAAGTCCTCCGCCCAGGTCCTGGCCGCCACCCCGGTGATGGAGAAGTCGTACGGCACCGCGAGGCCGGCATCCGCCAGCGCCCGCTGGATGCCGGGCAGAGCGGCCTCGTTGATGGTGGTCACGGCGGTCAGGCCGGGACGGCTGCGCAGCAGCGCCTCGACGCACTCCTGACCTGAGCGGGCGTCGTCGCCGCACGGCACCTCGATGCCGTCGAGACCGCGTTCGGCCACGGCGGCCGAGAAGCCCTCGCCGGCCCTGCGCGCCGGGCCGTATCCCGCCGCGACGAGTTCGGCGGAGCGCGTGATCAGTGCCACCCGGCGGTGTCCCAGGTCGGCGAGGTGCCGCACGCAGTGCCGGACCAGGCCGGCGTAGTCGACGTCGATCCACGACATCTCCTCGTCGCCGGCCGTGTGCCCGATGCCCACGAAGGGCACCCCGGCAGCCTGGAGGCGGCCCACACGAGGGTCCTCCAGACGGATCTCCATCAGGATGACGCCGTCCACGCGGCTCTCCGAGACCAACCGTTCGAAGGAGCGGTCGTGGTCCTCGCCGGAGGGGGACAGGAGCACGTCCAGGTCGACCCGGGCAGCGGCGTCGACCACGCTGGCCACGAAGTCCAGTTGCATGTGGGTGAGCCGGTTGCCCGCCGGCGGGATGACGAGACCGATCGTCCTGGTCCGGCCCTCCTTGAGGGCCCGCGCGGTCGCGTTGGGGCGGTATCCCAGCTCGTCGATCACGTCCTGCACCCGTCTGCGGGTGCTGCTCGCGACAGGACGCTTGCCGCTGAGCGCGTACGACACCGTGCTGCGGGACACGCCGGCACGCCGAGCGATCTCCCCGATGTTCATGCAGCCCCCAAAAACCCACCCGGAGACCGACAGGACGGACCGCGGCCACCGGTGCTCCGCCGGACATGAGTGCGGGTCCCACTCCTTCGGACACCGGACTCCGGACACCAGACACCAGACACCGTACGGCGCGACGCGAACCGATGCGCGTGCTCGCCGAAACATTTCGAGCCGACGATGCCTTCGACCCGCAGGAATCAGCCGTCGAATCGATTCCGCGACAAGCTTCGCCAGAGGGCGCCCCACGACCTTGACAGCCCGCGGAGCCGGGAGCACCGTCTCCCCCCGAAACCTCTCTGCAATCTCGCGCCCCCAGCGTCACCGCACGACCCGACCGGGTTGCGTCGGCACGGTAGGAGATCAGTCGAGCACCGTGCGGCGGGGCCTCACGCGCCAGCACTGAAGGATGACCATGTCGAGAGCCGAAGTGCTCCGCGGCCGGTGGGCCGCCGCCCCGGCAGCTCTGCTCGCCTTGTTGGCCGGGAGTCTGGCCACGGCCACGGCCACCGCCACGGCCGCGTTCGCCGTACCGTCCGAGCGCGCGGCACCCGCCGCCACCCTGTACGTGGATCCGGCTGCCGCCCCCGGCGGGACCGGCACCGCCGAGCAGCCGTTCGCGACGATCGACCAGGCGCGGCAGCCCGCCCACCGCCTCGCGGCCGACGCGGACGTGATCGTCAACCTGGCCGGTGGCACCTATCGGCTGTCCCAGCCGCTGTCCTTCGGCTCCGGCGACGGCGGCCAGAACGGCCACACCATCACCTACCAGGCCGCCCCCGGGCAGCAGCCGGTCCTGAGCGGAGCCCAGCGCATCTCTGGTTGGCAGGTGCATGATCAGAACAGCAACATCTGGTCGGTCCACGTCGGCAGCGGCGTCAACACACGTCAGCTGTACGTGAACGGCACCCAGGCACCGCGCGCGGCGATCCAGGTGCCCCGCTCCGCCTTCACGTTCACCCAGACCGGCCTCACCGTCACCGACTCCTCCCTCGACTACCTGGCCGGCCTCTCCGACCAGAGCCACATGGAGGTCGAGAGCCTCAACTCCTTCACCGACCGCTACGCGCCGGTCAAGTCGATCAGCGGCAGAACGATCACCATGCAGCAGCCCGCGTGGAACAACAACTCCTGGGGCTACGACACCGTCAACGCGCCGTTCGCCGGCGGGACGATGTACCTGGAGAACAACTACGCGTTCCTCAAGCAGGCCGGACAGTGGTACCTGGACGCGTCCACGGGCGACCTCTACTACCGGGCCCAGCCCGGGCAGAACCCGAACAGCCTCGACGTCGAACTGCCCCGGCTCCAGAGCCTGCTCGGCGTCAGCGGCAGCTACGGCTCACCGGCGACCGGCCTGAGGTTCAGCGGCATCCGGTTCACGGGAACCTCCTGGCTCGGCCCGAGCGGACCCGACGGCTACGCGGACCAGCAGAGCGGCGCGCACATCACCGGCACCTTCGCGATGCCCGCCAACTGGCTGAGCACCTGCAAGTCGGGGTGCACCCAGTTCGAGGCCACCCGCAACCACTGGGTGCAGATGCCCGCGGCCGTCCAGGTCTCCGCCGCCACCGACATCACCTTCTCCGGCAACACCTTCTCCGAACTCGGGCAGGCCGGACTGGGCGTGGGCAACGACGGCGTCGCCACGGCGTCCGGCACCGGACTCGGCGCGAACGGTGTCGCCATCACCGGCAACACCTTCACCGACCTCGCCGGCAGCGGCATCCAGGTCGGCGGGATCCAACCGGACGCGCACCACCCCGCCGACCCGCAGATGACCAACCAGAACATCACCATCAGCAACAACAAGGTCAGCGGGGTGGGCACCGACTACAAGGAGACCGCGGGAATCCTGTCCACCTACGTCACCAACGCGACGATCACCCACAACCAGTGCGACCACCTGCCCTACGACGGGATCGACATCGGCTGGGGCTGGGGGATGAACGACCCGGGCGGCAGCCAGGACTACGCCAACCGCGGCACGTACAACTACCAGCCGATCTACAGCACCCCCACCACGCTGAAGAACAACACCGTCTCCCACAACCTGGTCTTCGACACCAAGAACGCGATGTTCGACGGCGGCAGCATCTACAGCCTGTCCGCGGCCCCCGGCTCGGTGATCTCCGAGAACTACATGTACGACAACAACCGCACCACCGCGCTGTACCTCGACGAGGGCTCCCGGTACCTGAAGGTGTCCGCCAATGTGGTGCAGGACGCGGGCAACTGGGCGCTCACCAACGCCAACGCGAACAACCACACCGACGACAGCACCTTCTCCGGCAACTGGTACAACGGCGGCAACACCTACGTGGCCACCGGCCCGCCGCACAACAACGTCCTCACCGGCAACGTCCAGGTCAGCGGCACCAACTGGCCGCAGGGCGCCCGTCAGGTCATCCAGCAGGCAGGCGTCCAGCCGACCGGCGGCGGAGACGGATTCCCCACCGGCCGGCACCAGTTGGTGATCGGCAGCAACAGCCTGTGCCTCGACGTGTACGGCAACTCCACCGGCGCCGGCGCCGCGATCGACCAGTGGACCTGCAACGGACAGGGCAACCAGCAGTTCGAGTTCCTGCCGGTCTCGGGCGGCTACGGACAACTGCGCGCGCAGCACTCCGGACAGGTCGTGGCGGTGGCCGGCGGCTCCACGACCGCCGGTACGCCGGACATCGTGCAGCAGGCCCCGGACGGATCGGCCGGCGCTCTGTGGCTGCCGGTGCGGCAGTCCGACGGCTCGTACTCCTTCCAGAACAAGAACAGCGGCCTCTGCCTCGACGTCTACGGCGGCGGCAGCAATCCCGGCCAGCAGCTCGACCAGTGGCCCTGCAAGAACACGGCCGGCAGCAACCAGGACTTCACGCCCCGCTGACCTGCCCGCGCACTCGTTCACCCCACCCACTGACCCGCACCAGTGAGGAACGCTCATGAAGAAGTACCTGGCCCCCTGGGCCGCGGCGCTGGCGACCGTGCTCGGTCTCGGCGCCGCCCCGCACGCGGTGGCCGCCACCGGCACCGAGTCGCCGCCCTCCGCCGTACAGGCCGCCGCGCCCACCGCTCTGCGGTTGATGCCGTTGGGGGACTCCATCACCTGGGGTGTCGGCAGCCCGTCGGGGAACGGCTACCGGGGCTTCCTGCGGGACCAGTTGGCGGCCGAGGGACACGCACCGGACTTCGTCGGCTCGGGTCGCAACGGCACCATGTCCGACCCGGACAACGAAGGCCACTCCGGCTGGCGGATCGACCAGATCACCGGCATCGCGGACTCCGTGCTGGCCCGCTACCGCCCCAACGTGGTCACTCTGGAGATCGGCACCAACGACCTCAACGGCAACTACCAGATCCCGACCGCCCCCGACCGGCTCCGCGCGCTCATCGACCGGATCACCGGCTCCGCCCCCGACGCCACCGTTTTGGTCGGCACCGTGATCATCTCCACCAGTGGTACGGAGGAGGCCAACCGGCCCGCGTTCAACGCCAGGATCCCCGGGATCGTCCAGGACGCGCAGGCCGCAGGCAAGCACGTACGGCTGGTGGACATGAGCGCCCTGACCGGAGCCGACCTGGCCGACGCCCTGCACCCCAACGACACCGGGTACCGCAAGATGGCGGACGCCTTCAACGCCGGGATCCAGGCCGCGGACGCGGCCGGCTGGATCAAGCCGCCGGTTTCCGCGGGCGGCGCCGAGGTGCGCTCGGGGATCGCGGGGAAGTGCCTGGACGTCAACGGCGGCAACAGCGCCAACGGGACCGCGGTGGACAGCTGGTCCTGCAACGGCTCCGACGGCCAGCTCTGGTCCGCTCGCTCCGACGGCACCCTGCGGGCCCTGGGGAAGTGCCTCGACGCCACGGCCCGTGGTACCGCCAACGGCACGAAGATCGCTGTCTGGGACTGCAACGGCGGCACCAACCAGCAGTGGCAGACGTACAACGGCGGTTACCGCAACCCGGTCTCCGGCCGCTGCCTCGACATCCCCGCCGGATCCGCCGACGGCACGCAACTGGTCCTGTGGGACTGCAACGGCGGCGCCAACCAGCAGTGGACGGCTCTCCCGGTCTCCTGACCCGGTGAACCTCAGGTGAGGTGAACGACCACCCGCGCCCGGCACGGCGGCCGTCGCCGGACGCGGGTTCCGGCATGCCCTGACAGTGGCTCCATCATGCGTATACATGGGATGGATGTGGTTCCGAGGAGGGGTGACAGGTCTATTGACACGGCGAGAGGGGTGTGGAATCACTATCGACATGGGATGTCTGAGGGTTTCCTGTGGACGCTCCCGAGCATCCCGGCCCCTTCGGACAGGCACGGCACTCTCTGTCCCCTTCCCCCACATATTCAAGGAACAGGATGCAGCCTTCATCTGTTCAGTCCCGTAGTCACGCGGCACCTGGACCACGCTTATTGGTGGCCGCCACCGTATGCGTGATGGCACTGCTGGCCGTGCTGCTGTCGACCGTGCCTTCATGGCCGGCACCGGCGTCGGCGGCGGCCCTGGTGAGCTCGCCGTCGGGCCGGTGCCTCGATGTCAAGGGCAACGTAGACACACCGGGTACCGCGCTGAACATCTGGGACTGCAACGACCAGGCCAACCAGGCCTTCGAGTTCACGTCGGCGGGTGAGCTGAGAGCGATGGGCGGCACCCGGTGCGTGGACGCCTACGACAACCGGACGGCCCCCGGAGCCCCCGTGGTCATCCGGGCCTGCGACGGCCGGCCGGCCCAGGTGTGGCGCCGGAACTCCGACGGTTCCGTCACCGGCGCGGCATCCGGCTTCTGCCTGGACGTCAGCGGAGCGGCAACGGCCAACGGCACCGCGGTCATCCTGTGGACCTGCAACGGTCAGAGCAACCAGAAGTGGAGTACCCCGGCAGCCCCGCCGCCGCCCCCGCCCGGCGGGTCCGGCCCCTGTGACCTCTACGCCGCGGGCGGCACGCCGTGCGTGGCCGCGCACAGCACGGTGCGGGCACTGCTGAGTTCGTACCAAGGCTCCCTCTACCAGGTCAGGCGCTCCTCGGACAACGCCACGAGGGACATCGGCGTGCTGGCGCCCGGCGGCTTCGCCGACGCGGCGGCACAGGACGCGTTCTGTGCGGGAACCTCGTGCGTGATCACGGTCGTACGCGACCAGTCAGGACACGGCAACGACCTGTGGTACCAGGGTTCGTCCCAGGTCCCCGGGTCGAGTCAGAGCAGCCCCGCGAAGGCGACCTCCGAGTCGCTCACCGCCGGGGGCACCAAGGCCTACTCGCTGTACATCAACCCCGGCAACAGCTACTGGCGGGACGGCCACCTGACGGGCGTGCCGACCGGTGCCGCACCCGAAGGCGCGTACATGGTGACCAGCGGCACCCACGTCAACAGCGGCTGCTGCTTCGACTACGGCAACAGCGAGACGACCCGGAAGGCCGACGCCGCCGGGGCGATGGACGCGATCAACTTCGGTACCCAGTGCTGGTTCGGCGGGTGCGCCGGCAGCGGTCCCTGGGTGCAGGCCGACCTCGAGTGGGGCCTGTACCCCGGCGGCAGCCAGTCCTGGAACCCCAACCAGCGCGCGTTCACCAGCAAGTTCGTGACGGCGATGCTGAAGAACAACGGCACGTCCAGGTTCGCCCTCAAGGGCGCCAACGCCCAGTCCGGCGGCCTGACCACTCTGTGGGACGGCGGACTCCCGGGCGGATACAGCCCCATGAAGAAGCAAGGGGCCATCGTCCTGGGGAGCGGCGGCGACTGCTGCAAGCCCGGCGGCGGCGCCAACCTGAGCGCCGGCACCTTCTACGAGGGAGCCATCGTCGCCGGCTACCCCTCCGACGCGACCGACAGCGCCGTACAGGCCAACATCACCGCGGCCGGCTACCGCTGAGTCCTTCTGTCCTACGGCGAGTTCTGCCGCAACCGGCCCAGGAGTCAATGACATGCGCATGATCACTCGGACGCTGGTGTTCGCCTTCGCCATCGCGCTGTTCTGCGCGGGCATACCCCTCCTCTCCCTCGCCACCGCGCAACCCGCCGCCGCGCTGGGCAACGGGCTCGCACTGACCCCGCAGATGGGCTTCAACGACTGGAACGCGTACGGCTGCAACGTGTCCGAGTCCCTGATCAAGTCCACCGCGCAGGCGATGCACACCAACGGCATGCAGGCGGCGGGCTACTCCTACGTCAACATCGACGACTGCTGGATGACCCACAACCGTGACTCCGGCGGCCGCCTGGTGCCGGACCCGGCCAAGTTCCCGGACGGCATCAAGGGCACCGCGGACTACGTGCACTCGCTGGGGCTGAAGCTCGGCATCTACGAGGACGCGGGCACCGCGACCTGCGCCGGCTATCCGGGCAGCCTGGGCCACGAGACCACGGACGCGCAGTCCTTCGCGTCGTGGGGCGTGGACTACCTGAAGTACGACAACTGCAACAACACCGGAGCCCCCGCGCGGACCCGGTACACGGCGATGCGTGACGCGCTGGCGGCCACCGGCCGGCCGATCCTGTACAGCCTGTGCAACTGGGGCCAGGACAACGTGTGGACCTGGGGCGCGGACGTGGGCAACAGCTGGCGCACCACCGGGGACATCAGCGCGAGTTTCTCCAGCATGCTGTCGATCTTCCACAGCAACGTGGGACTCGCCTCGTACGCCGGCCCCGGCCACTGGAACGACCCGGACATGCTGGAGGTCGGCAACGGCTCGATGACGGCCACCGAGAGCCGCAGCGAGTTCAGCCTCTGGGCGGAGATGGCGGCGCCACTGATCGCGGGCACCAACATCCCCTCGGCGAGCGCGGACACGCTCGCCACCCTGACCAACTCCCGCGTGATCGCGGTCGACCAGGACCCCCTGGGCAAGCAGGGCACCATGGTGTCGTCCTCGGGCGGCCTGGACGTGCTCGCCAAGCCGCTGGCGAACGGGGACGTGTCGGTGGCGCTGTTCAACGAGACGGGCTCGACGGCGACCATCACCACCACCGCGGCGGCGATCGGCAAGACCGGTGCGTCCGCCTACACCCTGACCGACCTGTGGTCCGGTGCGTCCTCGACCACCTCCGGCACGATCAGCGCCCGGGTGCCGGCCCACGGCACGGTGATGTACCGGGTCGCGGGCGGAAGCAGCGGCGGCGGCACGAGCGTGACCGGCGCGGTGCACGCCGTGGGTGCGGGCAAGTGCCTCGACGTACCCCGCTCGACCACGACCGCCGGCACCCAGGTGGAGATCTGGAGCTGCAACGGCGGCGCCAACCAGACCTGGACGCACTCCGCGTCGAACCAGTTCACCGTCTACTCCGGCAGCAGCCAGATGTGCCTGGACGCCTACAACAACCAGACCACGCCGGGGACAAAGGTCGAGATCTGGTCGTGCAACGGCCAGACCAACCAGCAGTGGACGCTGAACGCCGACGGCACCGTCACCGGCGTCCAGTCGGGCCTGTGCCTTGACGTCGCCGGTGGGGCCACCGCCGACGGCACCCTCGCCGAGTTGCAGACCTGCAACGGCGGCAGCAGCCAGCGGTGGACGTTGGGATGACTCCGCACTCGAACCCGGAGGAGACCTTCATGCTCGAACCAGGCAGTGATCGCCCACGCAGGCGAGGGAAAGCCGTGTTCCTTGTCGCCCTGGCGATGATCGTGGCAGCGTTCGGCGCCCCGGCGTTCGCCACCTCGCCGCAGTCCACGACGGCGGCCGTGGTCCGTCCGGCGGCTCAGCGAGTGGCGGACGTCGTCCACCCGGCGGCCCAACGCGTGGCGGACGTGTCGCTCCCGTGCGACCTCTACGCCGCGGGCGGTACGCCGTGTGTGACGGCGCACTCCACGACCAGGGCGCTCTTCGCGTCGTACAACGGCCCGCTCTACCAGATCCAGCGGGCCTCCGACCGCGGCTACCGCGACATCGGGCTGCTGAGCGCGGGCGGCTACGCCGACGGCGCGTCCCAGGTGTCGTTCTGCTCGGGCACGTCGTGCACGATCACGAAGATCTACGACCAGACCGCGCAGCACAACGACATGCCGATCTCCTGGGGCGGCTACTGGAAGGGCCCGGGGCCGAACGGGTCCGACGTCGGCGCGGATGCCATGGCCCTGCCGGTGACCGCGGCCGGCCACCAGGTCTTCGGCGTCAAGGTCGCCCAGGGCGTCGGCTACCGGCACGACAACGCGAAAGGCGTCCCCACCGGATCCCAGCCCTCGGGCATCTACATGGTGACGTCGTCGAACTACACGAACCAGTGGTGCTGCTTCGACTACGGACTCGGTGAGAACACCCACACCGACACCGGCAACGCCACCATGAACGCCATCTACTGGGGCAACGCCTGCTGGTTCGGCGGCTGTACCGGGTCGGGGCCGTGGGTGGAGGCCGACCTGGAGAACGGCATGTTCCACACCAACACCGGCTCCAACAAGGACCCCAACAACCCCGGTGTGCACCACCCCTTCGTCAGCGCCTGGGAGAAGAACAACGGCACCACCAACTTCACCCTCAAATACGGCGACGGCGCGAGCGGCGGGCTGACCACCACCTTCTCCGGCCCCCTGCCGAACGGCTACTCGCCGATGAAGGTCGACAGCTCCGTCCTGCTCGGCACCGGCGGAGACAACAGCGTCTCGGGCACCGGCGAGTTCTTCGAGGGCGCCATCACGGCCGGCTACCCCACCGACGCCACCGAGAACGCCGTCCAGGCGAGCATCACCGCGGCCGGTTACGGCTCGGGTGGCGGTGGCGGTACGTCGACCGCGCTGCACGCGGTGGGCGCCGGCAAGTGCCTGGAGGTACCGGGCGCGTCCACGACCCCGGGTACACAGACGCAGATCCGGGACTGCTCGGGTGCGGCGAACCAGACCTGGTCCCGGACCGGCTCCCGCGAGCTCACCGTGTACTCCGGCAGCAGCCGGCTGTGCCTGGACGCCTCCAACCAGGGCACCAGCCCCGGCACCAAGGTCATCACCTGGACCTGCAACGGCCAGCCCAACCAGCAGTGGAACGTCAACGCCAACGGCACCGTCACCAGCGCCCAGTCCGGCCTGTGCCTCGATGTGACGGGCGCCGCCACGGCCAACGGCACCCCCGTGGAGCTGTGGACCTGCAACAGCCAGTCCAACCAGCAGTGGTCGCTGAGCTGACCATGTGAGGGCCCCCGCGCGGCTCCGGGGCGGCATCCGACCGCCGCCCCGGCATGCCGCCGCGCGCTCGGACCCCATACGCAAGCCGGCCCCGTCCAGCACGCGCGCCGCAGCGCAGCGGCGCCCAGACTCAGGAGAATCGGATGAGGACGAGAGTGAGATCCGGCCGTCGGGCACTGCTGGCCGGCATCCTCCTGGCGCTCGTGCTGCCGCTGCTGTCGACGACAGTGAGCAGGGCCGCCGAGGGCAAGTCGCTGAGCGTGAACCTGGCGTCGACCCGCGGCCCCTCGACCGGCGTGGGGGAGGGGTTCCTCTACGGCATCAGCGAGGACGGCACCAGGCCGGTGGACGAGTTCCTCCAACCGCTCGGGATCAACGCCTTCCGTGGCGGCGGATGGTTCTCCGGCGGCTGGATCAGGGACGGCTACCAGTACGGCACGGCCACCCGGGCCGACCTCGACTCGATCACCGCACAGGCGAAACGCCTGACCCGGCCGCCCTACCACGCGCAGTACCAGGTCCTCGTCAGTGACATCTACGGCGCGAACGGCGGTCAGCCGTCGAACACCAGGTACCCGTGCGACAACGGCGACTGCTCCGACTGGCTCCGCTTCATCGACGCCACCGTGGGCGCACTACAGGCCACGGGGCTCACCTTCTCCTACGACATCTGGAACGAGCCCGACATCTCCGCCTTCTGGACCCGCGGTGTCAACAGCGCCCAGTACTTCCAGATGTGGGACACGGCCTACCGCGAGATCCGGCGCATCGCCCCCGGGGCGCAGATCGTCGGACCCTCCTTCGCGTTCACCCCGGAACGCAACTCCGGCCAGTGGCGGACCTGGCTCGCACACGTGAAGGCGGCCGGAACCGTGCCGGACATGATCGCCAACCACAACGAGGGCGATGTCGACGACCCGGTCACCGTCGCGCGCGCCCTGAACAACGCCCTGAGCACGGCCGGCATCGGCCAACTGCCCCTGTCCTCGAACGAGTACCAGCCCGCCGACCGGCAGACCACCGGGGTGACGGCCTGGTACCTCGCCCGGTTCGCGCAGTCCGGGTACACCAACGCGATGCGCGGCAACTGGGTCTGCTGCGTCACCCCCAACCTGACCGGCGTCCTCACCCAGAGCGGCGGCAACTGGCAGCCCACCGGCAACTGGTGGGCGCTGCGGGAGTACGCCGACATGACCGGCACCCTCGTCGACACCTCGGGCCAGGTCGGCTCGACGGCGATATCGGCAGCCGAGGACGCCTCCGCCGGGCGGGCGGTCGCTGTCGTCGGCGACTCCAACGGGTACACCGGTGCCGCGTCCGTGACCTTCAACGGGCTGTCGTCCGTGCCCTGGCTGGCGAACGACGGCAACGTCCACGTCACCGTGCACCGCATCCCGGACCAGGCGCCCCTCGCGGCTCCCCAGACCGTGTACGACCAGAACGTGAGCACCGCCGGCGGCTCGATCACCGTGCCGTTCACGTTCCAGGGCGCCCACGACGCGTTCACCGTGTATCTGACCCCCGCCTCCTCCGGCGGCGCGGGCTTCCCGGCCGGCTACCACCAACTCGTCGCCGCCCACGACAGCTTGTGCCTGGACGTGTACGGCAACTCGGGCAGCGCGGGCGCCGCGATCGACCAGTGGACCTGCAACGGGCAGAGCAACCAGCAGTTCCAGTTCGTGCCGGCCTCGGGTGGCTACGGCGAGCTGCGCGCCCAGAGCTCCGGCCAGGACGTCGCGGTCGCGGGCAGCTCCATGACGGCAGGCACCCCGAACATCGTCCAACAGCCCCCCGGCACAGCGGCCAACGGCCTCTGGCTGCCCGTCCGCCAGTCCGACGGCTCCTACGCCTTCCAGAACCGCAACAGCGGTCTGTGCCTGGACGTCTACGGCGCCGGCAACAACACCGGCCAGCAACTGGACCAGTGGCCGTGCAAGAACGCACCCGGCACCAACCAGGACTTCTTCGTCCGCTGAACCGTCCGCTGAACCGTCCGCCGACCGCACCGGCCGTGGACACCCCCCACCTGCGAAAGGATCCCACCGTGTCAGCAATCGCACGGCTGTTACGGCGCCTGCGTGTCCCGACGGCCGTCGTCGCGGGCCTCCTCCTGACCGCCGGCGGCGTCGTCGGCACGGCCGCCGCGCCTGCACAGGCCGCCACCTCCATCACCCTCAACGGCACCTCCGGCGGCCGCGTCTTCGACGGCGTCGGCGCCATCAGCGGCGGAGGTGGCAACAGCAGACTCCTGATCGACTACCCCGAGCCCCAGCGCGGCCAGATCCTCGACTACCTGTTCAAGCCCGGCTACGGCGCCTCCCTCCAGATCCTCAAGGCGGAGATCGGCGGCGACACCAACTCCACCTCGGGCGCCGAGCCGAGCCACCAGCACACCCGGTCCGACCTCAACTGCGACCGGGGCTACGAGTGGTGGCTGATGGAGCAGGCCAAGGCGCGCAACCCGAACATCAAGCTGTACGGGCTCGCCTGGGGCGCGCCCGGCTGGATCGGCGGCGGCAACTTCTGGTCCACCGACATGGTCAACTACGACCTCTCGTGGCTGGGTTGTGCCAAGAAGCACGGACTCAGCATCGACTACCTCGGCGGCTGGAACGAGCGCGGCTACAACGTCTCCTGGTACCAGCAACTTCGCAGCGCCCTCAACAGCAACGGCTACGGCTCCGTCAAGATCGTCGCCGCCGACTCGGACTGGGGGGTGGCCAACGACGTCAACTCCAACGCGTCGTTCGCCTCCGCGGTGAGCGCCATCGGCACGCACTACCCCTGCGGCTACCGGTCGGCCCAGTCCGACTGCTCGGTGCCGGCGGCGGCCCTGTCGTCCGGCAAGCCCCTGTGGGCGAGCGAGAACGGCTCGGACGACTACAACGGGGGAGCGCAGGCCGTGGCCCGCGGCATCAACCGCGGGTACATCGACGGACGGATGACCGCCTACCTCAACTGGCCGGTGGTCGCCGCCCTCACCCCCAACCTGCCGTACCCGACGATGGGTCTCGCCCTGGCCGCGCAGCCGTGGTCCGGCGCCTACTCGATCGGCAAGAACGCCTGGGTGATGGCGCACACCAGCCAGTTCACCGCCCCGGGATGGCGGTATCTCGACTCCTCCAGCGGCTACATCGGCGGCAACCGCGCCAACGGAAGCTACGTGTCGCTCAAGTCCCCCAACAACTCCGACTGGTCCACGGTCGTCGAGACGATGGACGCCGGCGGCGACCAGACGCTGAACTTCAGTGTCACCGGCGGGCTGTCCACCGGAACCGTGCACGTCTGGTCCACCGACGTCAGGTCCGGCAACACGGCCGACCACTTCGTGCACGCCACCGACATCACCCCGTCCGGCGGCACCTTCAGCCTGACCGTGCGGCCCGGCCACCTCTACACCCTGACCACCACGACCGGGCAGGGCAAGGGCACCGCCACCGGTCCGGCCAAGGCCTCACTGAAGCTGCCGTACAGCGACTCCTTCGACGGCAACGCCACCGGCACCGAGGCGAAGTACCTCATGGACTGGCAGGGCGCCTTCGAGGCGGTGGGCTGCGGCGGCGGCCGCAGCGGCATGTGCGTGCGCCAGATGAGCCCGCAGAAGCCGATCACCTGGGACACGCTGACCGATCCGCACGCCCTGCTCGGCGACGTGGGCTGGGGCAACTACACGGTCTCCTCGGACGTACTGCTCGAACAGTCCGGCTACGTCGAGCTGATCGGCCGTGCGGGCGGGCACGACTACGACCGCACCGGCGGGCAGAACGCCTACCGCCTCAGGGTGAGCGACACCGGGGCCTGGTCGATCCTGAACTCGAACACCAACGGCACCGTCACCACCCTGGCCCGCGGCACCACCGCCGCGCTGGGCACCAACCGCTGGCACACCCTGGGCCTCACCTTCTCCGGCACCACGATCACCGCGGTCGTCGACGGTGCCACGGTCGGTTCCGCGAACGACGGCACCTGGGCGACCGGGCAGATCGGCTACGGGACCAGCCAGGGCGAGACGGCTCAGTTCGACAACCTGTCCATCACCCCCGGCAGCGGTGGAAACGACGGCGGCACCACCGGAGCGATCGTGGGGACCGCCTCCGGCCGGTGCGTGGACGTGCCGAACCAGTCGCACACGGCCGGCACCCAGGTGGCGCTGTGGGACTGCAACGGCGGCAGCAACCAGCAGTGGACGAACACCTCGGCCGGTGAGCTGCGGGTCTACGGCAGCGCCTGCCTGGACGCGGCCGGACAGGGCACCACCCCCGGCACCAAGGTGACCATCTGGGACTGCAACGGCGGCGCCAACCAGAAGTGGACGCTCCGCACCGACGGCACCCTCACCGGCGTCCAGTCCGGTCTCTGCCTGGACGCCACCGGCGCCGGAACGGCCAACGGCACCCCGCTCCAGCTGTCCACCTGCAACGGCGGCAGCAGCCAGAAGTGGACGCGCGACTGATCCCGTGACCGGCGGGCGGGCTTCCCGAGCCCGCCCGATCCTTCCGAAAGGCCCCACATGACTTCCTCCCCCCTGCCGCTCAGCCGACGCCGGCTGCTGGCGGCGGCCGGTGCCGCGACAGCCGTCGGCCGGCTGCGGTTCGCGCCGGACGCCGCCGCGACCGAGGGCCCGCAGAGCTACACCCCGAGCTGGTCCTCCGTGGACCAGCACCCCCCGGCGCCCGCCTGGTTCCAGGACGCCAAGTTCGGCATCTACTACCACTGGGGTGCCTTCAGCGTTCCGGCGTTCGGCAACGAGTGGTACCCGCGCAACATGTACATCGGCGGCTCGGCCGAGAACAACCACCACAAGGCCACCTACGGCGACCCCTCGGCCTGGCCCTACAACAACTTCATCGACGGCGCCCGTGACAAGGCGGGCAACTTCGTCCAGTTCGCCCCCAAGCTCGCCTCCCAGGGCGGCAGCTTCGACCCGGACGCCTGGGCGCGGCTGTTCAAGGCCGCGGGCGCCCGCTTCGCCGGGCCGGTCGCCGAACACCACGACGGCTTCTCCATGTGGAACAGCCGCTCCAACCCGTGGAACTCGGTGCAGCACGGCCCCAGGCTCGACCTGGTGGGGCTGCACGCCCAGGCCATCCGCGGGCAGGGGCTGAAGTTCATGGCCTCCCTGCACCACGCCTACCACTTCAACGGCTACTACGACCATGTGCCGTCCCAGTCGGACCCGACGCTGCGCATCCTCTACGGCCAGCAGGGCTCGGCGGCGGAGAACAAGCTCTGGTACGACAAGCTGGCCGAGGTCGTCGACGGCTACCAACCGGACCTGCTGTGGCAGGACTTCGCCCTCAACCAGGTGCAGGAGTCCTACCGGCTCCAGTTCCTCGCGCACTACTACAACCAGGCGGTCGCGTGGAACAAGGACGTGGCAGCGACCTACAAGGACGGCTTCAACAACAAGGGTGAGGTCTTCGACTTCGAGCGGGGCGGCCCAGCCGGGCTGCTCACCCCCTACTGGCTGACCGACGACAGCATCTCCTCCTCCAGCTGGTGCTACACGGTCGGCATCGGCTACTACTCGACGCAGGCCCTGCTCCACTCCCTGATCGACCGGGTCAGCAAGGGCGGGAGCATGCTGCTGAACATCGCCCCGATGGCCGACGGCACCATCCCCTCGGGACAGCAGTCCATCCTGCTCGCCATGGGCGACTGGCTGGGCCGCTTCGGAGAGGCGGTCTACTCCACCCGCTCCTGGGCCAGTTACGGCGAGGGCCCCACCAAGATGGGCGGGGGTTCGTTCAGCGGACCGGTGGCGGGCAAACCGCAGGACGTCCGGTTCACCCGCAGCAAGGACAACAAGGTGCTCTACGCCACCGCCCTCGGCTGGCAGGGCGGCACCCTGACCATCGCGACGCTGAACTCCAACCAGATCAACCTCAGCAGCCTGACGCGCGCCCAACTGCTGAACAACACCGCCGGCACCTACATCGACCTGCCCGCACCCGTCCAGGACGCCTCCGGCCTGCACCTCACCATGCCCTCGTCCAACGCGCCGTTCAGCGCACTGGCGTACACGGTCAAGCTCACCTTCTCCGGCGAGATACCGGTCCTGGGCGCGCCGGGCGGCTCCACGACCTGGGTCAGGATCGCCAACGTGACCAGCGGACTGGTGCTCGACAGCGGCGGCAGCGTGGCCTCCGGCTCCAACCTCAAGCAGTGGAACTACGACGGCAGCACCAACCTCCAGTGGCAGCTGGTCGACCTCGGCAACGGCTACTACCGGATCATGAACCGCACCAACGGCATGGCCGCCGACAGCTGGGGCAACACCGCCAACGGCGCTCCCGCCCGCCAGGAGGCCTGGAACGGCGGCAACAACCAGCAGTGGTCACTCACCAGCCTCGGCAACAACCGCTACCAGATCGTCAACCGCGGCACCGGCACCGCCCTCGACGGCAGCGGCAGCACCACGGCCGGTTCGACCACGGTGCTGTGGACGCCGAACTCCAGCACCAACAACCAATGGACCATCACCCCCGTCTGAGCACGGGTGCTCCCTGTCACTCCTCTGACCACGGAAGAAGGAGAGCATGAAACGCACACCGCTCTTGATGCCCCTGGTGGCCGCGCTGCTTCTCGTCCTGGCGGCCGCGGGCACGTCGTTCAGCAGCGGCCCCGGCGCACCCGCGTCGGTGACGAGGACCGCCGCGGCCAGCACCGGCTGTGGCAAGCCCGCGGCGCTGGCCAGCGGAAACCACACGATCCAGAGCGGGGGCCAGAACCGCAGTTACATCCTGCGGGTCCCCGCCGGCTACGACAGCAACCGCCCCTACCGGCTGATCTTCGGCTTCCACTGGCGGGGCGGCACCGCGAACGACGTCGACTCAGGCGGAACGGACGGGTACAACTGGTCCTACTACGGCCTCAGGCGCCTGGCGGACGCCGCGAACAACGGCACGATCTTCGTCGCCCCCCAGGGCAACGGCAACGGCTGGGCCAACCCCGGAGGCCAGGACGTGGCCTTCGTCGACGCCATGGTCAACCAGATCGAAGCGGGCCTGTGCGTCGACACCACCCAGTTGTTCGCCGGCGGGTTCAGCTACGGCGGCGGCATGTCGTACGCCCTCGCCTGCTCCCGGGCCACGGTCTTCCGCGCGGTCGCGGTCTACTCCGGCGCCAACCTCAGCGGGTGCAACGGCGGCAACCAGCCCATCGCCTACATGGGACTGCACGGGCTCAGGGACAACGTGCTGCCCATCCAGTCGGGACGAGACCTGCGCGACACCTTCGTCCGGACGAACGGCTGCACCCCGCAGAACCCGCCCGAGCCGGCCTACGGGAGCCTGACGCACATCATCACCACCTACTCAGGATGCAGGTCCGGATACCCCGTCGTCTGGGCCGCGTTCGACGGAGCGGGCCACGACCCCGGCCCCATCGACGGTTCCACAGGTGACGGCTGGCGCACCTGGACGTCGGCGGCGGTGTGGCAGTTCTTCACCCAGTTCGGCTCGGGCACGACACCGCCGCCGGACCCGCAGCCGTCCGGCAACCAGAAGATCGTCGGCCAGCAGTCCGGACGCTGCCTCGACATCAACAACTTCACCACCACCAACGGCACGCAGGCCCAACTGTGGGACTGCAACGGCGGCACCAACCAGCGGTGGACCTACAGCACCGGAAAGCAGCTGGTGATCTACGGCAACAAGTGCCTCGGCGTGGGCCAGGGGGCGGGCAACGGCACGCCGGCGGCGATCTGGGACTGCAACGGCCAGGCGGACCAGCAGTGGAACATCAACCCCGACGGCACGATCACCGCGGCGCAGTCGGGGCTCTGCCTGGACGCCAACGGCCAAGCAACCGCCAACGGCACGAAGATCCAGCTCTGGAGCTGCTCCGGCGGCACGAACCAGCGCTGGCGCCTGGAGAACTGATCACGGGGCCAGGCACGATCCATGCGTGCCTGGCCCCGCAGCCGAATCCGAACCGGGTCGCAACGGGGGACCGGCCAGGGCGCCTTCTCGCGCCGGGTTGGTCCGCTCCCGGTCCGGATCTTGGTCCGTGATCTGTGATGTTGGCCTGCGAGTCCGGCGGCACGACATGGCACATGAGTAAGTCCGCGGTCGGTGACCCGCTTGTGATCGCTCCTGACTCGTGAAGACCCCCCTCGGCTTCCGTCGGCTTAATCCGTGCGGGGCCGCGTAGACGGGGGTCTGATACGACGACTGCTTGTGGTGCGGCGGCTTCGCCACGGTGTTTGGCTGCCCGGATAGGGTTTCAGCGGGTCGAGTCCGGCCGCGCGCATGGTTTCTCCGGCCTTGGGCGCGTTCGTGGCGGCGTGATTCGCCTGGGTCTCGTTCGTGTTGGTTGAGACGAGCGGTGTAGCCGGCGCAGGCACCGCAACGGCTTCTCCAGGCAGCCGACTTCAGGCTCTGGAAGAACCCAAGTGGCCGACTGGGCCGCGAGGACGGCACGGCTTCACCCCGATGTCCCCCCTCGGTTGCCGCCTCCGGGGTGCCGGCCAGGCCTGAGCATCTGGCTCACGGCCAGTTCGCGGTAAAGGCCGCAGTCGGCCAGTAACTCCTCGTGGCGTCCGCCGGCGGCGGTGCGGCCGTCCCGCAGCACGACGATGTGGTCGGCGTGTTGCACGGTGGACAGGCGGTGCGCGATGACCAGCAAAGCGCACTCCTGGGCGACGTCCTTCATGACGGCGGTGAGCGCCGATTCATTGATCGCGTCGAGGTGGGAGGTGGGTTCGTCCAGCAGGAGCAGCGTGGGGCGGGCCAGCAACGCGCGGGCGAGGGCGACACGTTGCCGTTCGCCGCCGGAGAGGGTGCCGCCGCGTTCACCGATGACGGCGGTCAGCCCGCCGGGCAGCCGGTCGACGACTTCTTCGAGCCGGGCCAGTTCCACGACGCGCCGGATCTCCGCTTCCGGGGCGTCGGGCACGGCGTAGGCGATGTTGTCGCGCAGGGTGCCATGGACGACGTGCGCGTTCTGGTCGACGACGGCTATGCGTCGGCGGCATGCGGCACGGGTGAGTTCGGTCGCGGGCCGCCCGTCGAAGAGCACGTGGCCCGCGTCCGGCTCGTAGAACCTCGCCACCAGGGCGAACAACGTGCTCTTGCCGGCTCCCGACGGGCCCACCAGGGCGACGTGCTGCCGGTGGGCGACGGTGAGTGAGGCGCCACGCAGGACCGGCCGGTCCGGGTCGAAGCCGAAGCGGACGTCGCGCAGGGCGAGGACGGGCTGCTCTGGGGTGTCGGACGGTCTGGCCGGCGGGGGTGTGCGGACGGGGGCTCTTGGGATGCGCGGTGCGGTGGGTTCGACGGGCAGACGGAGTGTCTGGTCGATGCGCTGGTAGGCGCCCATCCCGCGTTGGACGAGGCCCATGGCATGGAAGACGGAGGACAGCGGCAGCACGAGGTACGAGGCGTACAGCAGGAAGGCGACGAGGTCGCCGAGGGAACCGGCGTGCCCGTTGACACGAAGGCTGCCGACGACCAGGACGATGAGGAAGGAGCCCTGGACGGCCAGTTCGACAGCGGGGCTCATGACAGAGGCGATCTTCGCGGTGCGTACCCCCGCGCCGTAGGCCGTCTCGACACGTGCGCCGATGCCTGCCGCCTCGCGCTCCTCGGCGCAGTGCACGCGGACCATCGGCAGGGCACCGAGGGCGCGTTCAAGGTCTGCGGCGATGGCACCGACCGAGTCCTGCATCTGTTCGGACGCGCTTCGGATGCGCGTGAGCAGCGAGGCGACGACCAGGGCCGCCGCGGCCACGGTGACGGCGACCATGAGCAGCAGCAGGGGGTCCAGCCACGCCATGAGGACGAGCGCCCCCGCGGCGACAAGGCTTCCCGTCACCAGATCGACGAGGGCCTGCGACACGACCTCCCGGAGCAAGGTGGTGTCGGCCGTCACCCGAGAGATGAGGTCGCCGCCCCGTTGGCGGTCGTACTCCCTCATCTCCAGCCGGAGCAGCCGCCCCACCAGCCCGTGCCGGAGCTGCCGTACGACACGTTCGCCCATCCGCTCCAGGAGAAAGCGCCCGGCGGCTCCCGTCGCCGCTTCGGTGACGAACAGCGCGCCAAGGATCGCCAGCAGCGGCCAGATGGCCTGTCCACGGCCGCTCGCGTCCACGACCTGTCTGGCGACGAGCGGCTGGGCCAGACCCAGGGCGGAGCCCACGAGGGTCAGCACCGTGGCGACGGCGACGGCGCTCCGGTGCCCGGCGGTGAGCCGGTACATCGTGGCCACCGCCGTCCGGGTGGATTTGTCCCCCTCGGTGACCCGGGCCCGGCCGCCGTTCGCGACCGTCGTGCCGGTCATCGGTCCGTCGGTCGGGGCTGCGGGGCGACGGCCACCAGCCGGGCGAAGTAGCCCTCCGGCACACCCTCGCCGACGGGACTGCCTTCCGCCTCGATCCAGGCGTGCGCGGTGAAGGGCGGGACGACGCGTACGCCGGTGCACCAGGTCGGCCACGTTCCGCCGAGCCGACACAGCAGTGCCGCCCCCAGAGAGCGCGGCAGGCACCCCTTCGGTCCGGCGCAGCGCAGGCTGGCGGCGCACATGGCGTCGCGCGCGTTCTGGGCCTGCTCCGTGCCGGCCGGCGCGGCACCGCGCCGCAGGATGCCGAGTACGGTGCGGATGCTGCGGGGTGGCAGGAGGGCGAGGGCGACGGCGGGGAGCAGGACGAGGCGGGCGGCCAGGCGTCGGGCCAGGGGAACACCGGTGGGTCGTTGCAGTGCGCTGGGCGTCGTCATGAGGCTAGCCCCGAGTTCCGCAGCTCCCGTACGAGCGTCTCGACGTCCTGCATGGCCTGCGCCTGGTCGATGTCGAACTCCCGGACCAGGGCGGCGGCCGCGTCCGACTCCTCGCCGCCGTCGAGCAGCGTCCGCACGACCAGGGTGGCGGTCGGATTCAACTCCCAGTAGGCGCCGACCCGTTCGTCCAGCAGCACCGTGCCGTAGTCGGTCTCGGCCGTGGAGACGTCGTCGCCGAACCGCAGGGGCATGTGGGGGCCTTTCTGACGTGGGGATGTGGTCAGGGATGGGGGACATGGGCGCCGCTGCGGGCGAGTCCCCGCAGCCACACCTCGGCGGCGATCGTGGAGTAGAGGATGGCGTCGGACAGGCCCGGGGAGGCGGGCCGCCGGGCGAGGCGGCGGAGTTCCGCGCCGTTCACCAGGCCCAGCTCCTCCAGTCGCGAGTTCTCCCACAGTTCCAGCAGGTCGGCGCGGTGTTCCCGCAGCCCGTTGGAGGCGTCCATGGAGGCCGTGGCCTTGTTGGCCCGCCGCAGACATGTCTCGGGCACGATCCCGCGCATCGCGGCGCTCAGGACGGGCTTGTACGCCCAGGGCGTGACGCGCTCGCTCGGACGTACGGCGAGACACGCCTCGATGACGCGGTCGTCGAGGAAGGGCGAGGCCATCGGCAGACCGGCGCGGGCCGCCATCCGGTCCCACTGCCGGATGACGCGGGAGCATGAGCGGATCTGTTCCAGGTCGGTGTGCAGACCACGGTCCGGATGCAGTGGCGAGGCCGTCGCCGCCGTGAGCAGGGCCCGGCGGGCCATCCGTTCGGCGTCGGGCGTCACCCAGTCGAACAGGCGCGGGGTCATGCCCCAGCCGAGACCCGTCGCGACGGACGGCGGCAGTGGGTCGCGCAGGTGTTCGGCGGAGTCGGCGAGCCACTTCCCGTACGGCCGGGAGTCGGCGAGAGCGCGGGCCGTGCCGGCGAGCGGCCACTGCCACAGTGCCCGGAACCCTCGCAACTGCCGTACGGCGAACAGCGGGCGGGTGCGCAGCAGCCGGTGGTAGTAGGCCTCGGAGCACCATGCCACGTGATCGCCGCCGATGCCGGTCAGATGCAACCGGCTGCCGCGTGCGGCGAGGCCCGGCAGATGGTGCAGGACCCGGGAGCGGTCCATGACGCCGATGGTGGGCTCGTCGAGGAGGTCGTCGATGGCGAGCAGGTCCTCGTAGACCAGGGGCGATGCGTCGGCGTCCCAGACCACCTGCTCGACGTCCGGGAGGTGGCCCATCGCCTGTTCGGCCCAGTACAGGTCGGTGTCCGCCGGATCGCGTCCCGGCCAGGTACTGGCCACCACACGGGCCGGGGAGCGGTCCGCGAGGAAGCAGACGGAGGTCGAGTCCAGGCCGCCGGAGAGATCGCAGCTGACCACGCCGCCCTGCCGGGTACGGGCGTCAACGGCTTCCTCCAGTGCCTTGCGGATCAGAGGCGCTGCTTCGGCGAGCGGCCGGACCGGCTCCGGCGGCGTCCACCAGCGGGTGTGCCGCACGGTGCGCCCGTCCGCGGTGACGACCATGGCGTCCTGCGGAGGAACGGCGGTGACCGGACGCCACAGGGACGTCTCGAACAGCGGATACGGGGCGGGCCACAGCAGCCTCACGGCCAGCTCTTCCACGTCGGGGTCGACGCCCAGGAGGGCGGCGAGCGTGTCGGCACGGGTGGCAGCCACCCGCACGCCATTGATCTCCGCGTGGAAGACGAGTCGCAGCCCGGAGGCGGTGCCCTGCATCCTGATCTGTCCGTCGAGGGCGCCGACGAGGTGGAAGCTGCCGGGAAGGGACCGGGCCAGATCGTCGAGCTCCGCGAGATCGCGCAACCGTGCGACCCGGCGGCGCAGTTCGCCGGCTTCGACGGGGCAGCAGCCGACGACGGCCACGGCGGCGCCGCGGGCGGTCGCCGTGACCATGTCGTCGGCGTGCCATTGGCCGACCAGCCAGGGCCGGCCCGACGCATGCGCGACGATTCGGCTTCCGGGGCGGGCGAAGGAGCGGGCCACGGCGGCCGCGTCCTCGTGGTCGGTGAAGACCGCGAAGTGCGCGTCGCCGGGGCCCGTCCCCGCACTTTCGTGCAGTTCAGTCATGACGTCGAGTCAAGGACCGTCGATCCGTCAGTTCTTGCTCAGGATCAGCCGGTCGTTGCCGGAGCGCTGAAGGAGCCCCGTTTCCTTCCGGAAGGTGCCGAGCCGGACGAGCGTCGGTGCCTCGTATGCCTTCTTCATGACTACTCCTCACGTGCAGGTTTCCCGACCACCTCCCTGAGCGACGGCCCCGGGACTGCCCGGCGTGCTGTCGGTCTGCCCAAGGCTCATCGGGAACCCGGGCCAGGAAGTGGGCGCAGCACCTAGCTAGCTCCAGACCCTGAGCCCAGGGCAAGAGCGTTTTCGAAGCTCAGTTAATATGGAGAATTTGAACTCCTCGGAGTGCGCGCCCACTGTCCAGGATTGCTTTTTGCACGGCATTGTTTCGAGCGTCGGGTATGCGCTTGTTCAAAGAAGCGTTTTGACTTGAGTCCCGGCAGATGCCTGCCGTTCCCCTCGGAGTGCGCCCGACGGCGGTCACGGGCAGCGCCGCCGGGCGCACTCTTGGCTCCTGGCCGTGCGACGCTTCCCTTGGCTCCACCATCCGGTGAGCCGGTGGCGCGGCGTCCGCACGACGCCTGACCGGCGCCACGTCCCGGTCCCGATCACGCTCGCGTCACCGGGGTCGGCCAAGCGGACTTCGAGTACGTCCGGGACAACGACCTTTTCCTCACCCACGCACCGGTCACTCCGCGGATCGACCGCTCAGAGGTCCGCGGAGCAGTAGGACGCGTTCCCCCGTGGCGGTGTTCGCGGTGCCCGTGGAGAAGCCGGGGCTGCGCCTGATCAGCCGCCGGCCCTACGACGACGGCACCCGCAACACCTTCGACCAGCCGCTCTCCGCCCATTTCGAGGAGGCGGGCTCCCTGGTGGTGTCCGTCGAGGTGCTGGTGCCGTGGGGCCGGGTCTTCCTGCACGGGGAAGGCGGACCTGGCCAACGCCATGCACCTCGAGACCAACCTGCGCCGGCACAGCCGGCACCAGACCGGAGCACGGGCGCCTGAGCGGGACCTTGGCCCGGAAATGCGCCGGAACGGCTGGTCAGAGCGGGGATACGGGTGGGGGATATCGGAAGTGAGGGCGCTTTGAACGCGGTGATGACGGCGTGCATCGCCCCCGGTTCGGCGGTGGTCGGTGCACTCGCGGGCGGTGCGGTCGCAGGATGGCTCACACTGGCGGCCGTCCGGTGACCGGCGCAGAGCACGCTCGACGTCGCGGTCCGGCAGGCGGATGCGGCCTGGCAGATGGGACGCCGGCAAGCGGATGCCGCATGGGAGGCCGGACGGTTGCAGGCCGATGCCCAACTCGACGTGGCCCGACAGACGCTGACCGCCCAGCACCTCGCCTCGGCGCGAGGTGCGCCGGGCCGCCTATGCCACCTTCCTCACAGCCACCGACGTCGGCCACCAGCGTCGCATCGAATGGCAGCGAGCCTCGGGCACCTCCAGGGCGGTCGGCTGCCGCGACCGCTACCGCGCAGCCCCGAGTACTGACACCGAGGCACTCGCCCTCGTCCGGCTCGCAGGTGCGTCGAGCGGCAGGTCGGCACCCGGCAGGCTGTGAGCCTGGTGGCCAGGTCGCAGACTGCAAGCAGGGGGGCAGCACTGGGGTGCGCTGGGAGACCTACAGGCCGTGCTCGGCCTGTAGGTGGGTAAGACCGCGCTTATGGCAAGCCTGTACGACCACAGGCGCGTTTCTCTCTTTGGGGCGTTCACGCGGTGGCCGAAGCCGCGGTGGGGATGGAGCACAAGGCCTCGCGGAGGAGGCCCCCAGTACGCTGCTCTGCCCGCCGACCGCAACGAGAAAGGCGTGACGATGCCTGAGGATGCCGCCGAGGGAAGTGGTCCGCGACAGGACGTGATGCAGGAGCGGCAGATCGGTGAAGCGTGGCAGCGGATCGAGACGTGGCTTGGCCGCCACGCTCCCGCGACACATGCCGCGCTCAGGCCGGGCGCGTCGGAGGGTGCGGTGCATCCTTGCAGACCGGAAAGGTTTCCGAGGTGAACGTGGGTCAGAGTCAGCCGATGCGATGACCGCGTAGAGGGCCTGGTGGCTGTGGCGTCGCCGCTGCGGCAGGCTGAGGAAGAAGCTGGCGGCCCGTAGACTGGGGATGCCCAGCTCGGGTTGCCTGGAGCGCAACGACATCTCCAGGCAACCGACTTCAGGCTCTAGAAGAAGCCCAACTTCTTCGGCGAGTACGACACCAGAAGATTCTTCGTCTGCTGGTAGTGCTCCAGCATCATCTTGTGCGTCTCCCGCCCGATCCCCGACTGCTTGTACCCGCCGAACGCGGCGTGCGCTGGGTACGCGTGGTAGCAGTTGGTCCACACGCGGCCCGCCTGGATCGCGCGGCCCGCGCGGTACGCCGTGTTGATGTCCCGGGTCCACACGCCCGCGCCGAGCCCGTACAGCGTGTCGTTGGCGATCTTCAGGGCGTCGTCGAAGTCGGCGAAGGACGTCACCGAGACGACCGGGCCGAAGATCTCCTCCTGGAAGATCCGCATGCGGTTGTCGCCCTCGAAGATCGTCGGCTGGACGTAGTAGCCGCCCTTCAGCTCGCCGTCGTACTCGATGCGTTCGCCGCCGGTGAGCACACGCGCCCCCTCCTGCCGGCCGACGTCCAGGTAGGAGAGGATCTTCTCCAGCTGGTCGTTGGAGGCCTGGGCGCCGATCATCGTGTCGGTGTCGAGGGGATGTCCCGGCTTGATGAGTTCGGTGCGGGCGACGGCGGCCTCGAGGAACTCGGAGTAGTGGCCGGACTGGATCAGCGCCCGCGACGGACAGGTGCAGACCTCGCCCTGGTTGAGGGCGAACATCGTGAACCCTTCGAGCGCCTTGTCCCGGAAGTCGTCGTCCCGCGCCCAGACGTCGTCGAAGAAGATGTTCGGTGACTTGCCGCCGAGTTCCAGGGTGACCGGCTTGATGTTCTCGGAGGCGTACTGCATGATCAGCCGCCCCGTCGTGGTCTCGCCGGTGAAGGCCACCTTCGCCACCCGCGGGCTCGACGCGAGCGGCTTGCCGGCCTCCACACCGAAGCCGTTGACGATGTTCAACACGCCCGGCGGCAGCAGGTCCGCGATCAGGCTCATCCAGTAGTGGATGGAGGCCGGGGTCTGCTCGGCGGGCTTGATGACGACCGCGTTGCCCGCCGCGAGGGCGGGGGCCAGCTTCCACGTCGCCATCAGGATCGGGAAGTTCCACGGGATGATCTGCGCGACGACGCCGAGCGGCTCGTGGAAGTGGTACGCCACCGTGTCGTCGTCGACCTCGCCCAGCGACCCCTCCTGGGCCCGGATCGCCCCGGCGAAGTAGCGGAAGTGGTCGATGGCCAACGGGATGTCGGCCGCCAGCGTCTCCCGGACCGGCTTGCCGTTCTCCCAGCTCTCGGCGACGGCGAGCTTCTCCAGGTTCGCCTCCATCCGGTCGGCGATCTTGAGGAGGATGTCGGAGCGTTCGGTCACCGAGGTCCGGCCCCAGCCCGGCGCGGCGGCGTGCGCGGCGTCCAGCGCCCGTTCCACGTCCTCCGCGGTACCCCGCGCGACCTCGGTGAACGGCTGCCCGTTCACCGGAGACGGGTTCTCGAAGTACTGCCCGCGCGCCGGCGGCACGTACTCGCCACCGATGAAGTGGTCGTAGCGCGCCTGGTAGGAGACGATCGCGCCCTCGGTGCCGGGTGCCGCGTAACGGGTCATGCTGGCCAGCCTCCTTCAGCAGCGCCGCCCGCCGTTGGGCGGCTCTGCGCGTGAGGCTAGAAGCGCGGACGTTGCAACCACGTTGCCGTCGGCGCGGCCAGCTCCGACTCCAGCGCGGCCAGCCGGGCCCGCACGCTCGCCGTGGGCCGTACGGCCGCGAGCGCCCGCCACACGTCGAGGTCGTCCTCGCCCCACGGCGCGTGCGCCCAGTCCGCCAGCAGGTCGGGATCGCGGCGGGCGATCAGCGCCGTGCGCAGTCCGTCGGCGATCAGACGCCGCAGCCGTGCCACCGCCGGAGCCCGCGAGGCCGGCAGCAGCGGACCGGTGTACCCACGCGCCGCGCCCGTGACCGCCCCGCTCTCCAGTCGCCGCTCCACGACGGCCACGTCCGACTCGACCGGCACGGTCAGACGGTACGGCCGCGACGCCAGCAGCCCCGGACCCAGCACCCGCCGCAGCCTGGCCAGTTCGGCCCGCAGCGTCACCGGCGTCACCGACTCGTCCTCGTACAGCGCGCACAGCAGCTCGTCCCCGGTCAAGCCCTCCGGGTGCCGGGAAAGCAGCACCAGGATCTCGCTGTGCCGCCGACTCAGTCTGATCCTGCGTCCCGCGCTCGCGAACACCGCTTCGTCCCGGCCCAGCGCGCTCAGTTCGGGGGTGTCGGCGGCCGTCTCGGGCGGGAGAAGCAGCGCCAGCTGCGACTCGGCGGCCCGCGCGACCGCCTGGACGAAGCCCAGACTGTGCGGATGTGCCAGCCCGTCCCCGCCGGTGATGTCCACGGCTCCCAGCACCCGCCCGGTCCGCGGGTCGTGCACCGGCGCCGCCGCGCAGGTCCACGGCTGCACCCGGCGGATGAAGTGCTCCGCCGCGAACACCTGCACGGGCCGGTCCACCGCCACCGCGGTACCCGGCGCGTTCGTCCCGACCGCGCTCTCCGCCCACCGCGCCCCCGGTACGAAGTTCATCCGGTCGGCCTTCCGCCGGGTCGTCGCGTGCCCCTCGACCCACAGCAGCCTGCCGTGTTCGTCGCACACCGCGAGCAGATGCTCTCCGTCGGAGGCGAAGGTCCCCATCAGCTCACGGAACAACGGCATGACCCGCGCCAGCGGATGCTCCGCCCGGTACGCGCCGAGGTCGCCGTCGCTGAGTTCGACGCTCGCCGTCCCGTCGGGCCCCACCCCCGCGCGCGCGGAACGCCGCCACGAATCCGCCACCACCGGGCGCACCGGCCGCTGCACCGTACCCGCCTCGGTGAACGTCTCGTGCGCTCGCAGCAGCATCAGGACCCGCTCGGCGGGGTCGGCACCGGCCTCCAGGGCCACCCATGGATCGGACAACTCGGCCTCCCGGAACGCGATGCGGCTGGGAACATCGTCACTCCGGGTGCCCGGCCCGACAACCTCTTCGACCGGCGCCACCCGAACGAGGCCGGATCACATGGCTTCCACCATCCTCATGTAGCGCGTCCAGTCCCAGGACGGCCCCGGGTCGGTGTGGTCGGAACCCGGCACCTCGTAGTGCCCGATGATGTGCGCGCGGTCCCGGGGAATGCCGTACTTCTCGCAGATCCCCGCCGTGAGCTTCGCGGACTCCTCGTACAGGGCGTCGGTGAAGTAGGCCGGCTTGTCCACCCATCCCTCGTGCTCGATGCCGATGCTGCGCGTGTTGTAGTCCCAGTTCCCCGCATGCCAGGCGACGTCCGCCTCCCGCACGCACTGTGCGATGTGCCCGTCCGCCGAACGCACGACGTAGTGCGCTGACACCTGCTTCGCCGGGTTGCGGAAGATGTCCAGGGCTTCGGTGTAGGAGGTCTGCGTGACGTGGATGACCACCAGGTTCACCCGGTAGGACCACGGACGGTCCGACTCGGTGAAGTTGGACGACGTGGCGGGCTGCCACTCGGCGAGGGGGTAGTCGCCGCTCTGCGGAGCCGCCCCCGCTCGTGTCTCGGGAAGCAGCGTGTACGGTACGGCGGCCAGCAAGGCCCCCTTCAGCAGCCGCCGTCGGTCGAACAGCGGCCTGGCGCGTTCCAAGGATCGGTGCCTCTCAGGTCGGCGGCGTTCAGCCCCGAAAGGCCGCCGCGGTCTCACGGAGCCGGTGGTGCACTCCGCGGTGAGTCTCGCGCGCGGGTAGCCATTCCTTGCGGATCTTCGCCACACACGTGTAGTTGGTGTCGCAGACGTTGGCCAGCGGGGATTCCACGGCCTGCGTCGCGAACTGGTAGGCGTCCAGCTCGCTGAATCCGTAGTCGCGGACCAGCCACTGCACCAGGTCGAGCTGGGATATCCGGAACGCGTCCTCCAGGGGGCGGGCCGAGCCGGTCGAGATGATGTGGGTGTCCGACTCGATGCGGGGCCAGGGCGTGGCGAGCCCCTTGAGCAGCTCCACGATCACCACGGTGTTCATCGCGCACTCGACGGCGACCCCGCAGGTCTCTCCCTCGCCCTGCCGGGCATGGCCGTCACCGAGGCTGAGCAGGGCGCCTTCCACGTTGACCCCGAGGTAGCAGGTGACGCCGGCCCGCATCTCCGGTGTGTCCATGTTCCCGCCGTGCGCGTCGGGCACCAGCGCCGAGCGCACCTCCAGATGGGCGGGGGCCACCCCGACGGTGCCGTGCATCGGGTCCATGGGCAGCTCGATCTCGATGTCGCTGTCGTGTGCCCGGAACAGGGCCGTGCGCCGGGCCCGGTCCAGCTGCCAGATCCACACGGTCTCCGGCAGCGGGGGCTGGAGCGTGGCGGTGGCGTGCGTGGAGGTGAGCGCGCCGAACAGGGGGACCGTGGTGGACGCGGCCCAGTCCCGGGCCGGTTCGACCGACACGAAGTGCACGGCGACGGTGTCACCCGGCTCCGCGCCCTCGATGTGGAAGGGACCGGTCTGCGGGTTCAGGAAGGGGAACTCGCACACCTCGGACACCAGGTCCTTCTCGGACCGCACCCGCCCCGCGAAGCAGTCCTCGGTGTAGAGGTCGAGGACGGTGCCCGGCTTGATGCGGGCCACCGGCGCGGCACCGCCGAACGTCCAGGCGTACTCGCCCGGTTCGGGCCGTACGGTCAGAATCCTGGGGTCGCTCATCGCTGCACTCCTCCGATCGGTTCGGGTTCCTCGAGGTGGACGCGGGCTGTGTCGGCCATGCGCGCATCGACGCCGCGCCGGAAGAGGACCTCGCGCAGTCCGATGGCGTCGCGCCGTGGCTCCGTGGTCGTTTCCGCCGACATGTCACCCCCCGATTCCCGTCGTTGGAGGCGCTGGGTGCCTCGCGTGAATCACGGTACGGCGGGCACCGATTGGGCAGAAGGGCGCCTGGTGTTTCCGTGGAGAACCTTGGAAATGTGGATAACTCACTCACCCGAGGGGGTGAGATGGCGGACCGTCAGGCGCGTTCGCCCACAGCCGCCGGGTCGTCCAGTACCGCCCGCACCACGGAGTGCGCGGCGCCCAGGAGCGGCCCCTGCGAACCCAGGCGTGACACCGACACAGGACAGGCCGGACCGGCGGTGCGCCGGGCCAGTTCGTCCCGCAGCGAGGGCAGCAGCCAGGGCGCGAGTCCCGCCAGCGCCCCGCCGAGCACCACGCCTTCGGGGTCGAGGAGATTGACCGCTCCGGTCAGCGCGATACCGAGTGCCTCTCCCGCCTCTCGAAGGGCGTCCCGCACATCCTCGTCGCCGGCCGCCGCGTGCTGCGCGAGCAGACCGACCCGGTCCTCGCCCTGTTCGAGGCCCGCCGCCCTGAGCACGGCCTCCTCGCCGGCGTACTGCTCCAGACAGCCCCGGCCGCCGCACGGACAGCGGGGGCCGTCCGGGCGCACCGGCACATGGCCCAGCTCGCCCGCGAAACCGCGGGTGCCGCGCAGCAGCTGGCCGTCCACCACCAGGGCCGCGCCGATGCCGATCTCCGCCGAGACGTGCAGGAAGTCGTGGGGTGTGCTGTCGCCGAGCCAGAGTTCGGCCAGCGCGCCGAAGTTGGCCTCGTTGCCCACGGTCAGCGGGAAGTCCTCGGGCAGCAGGGCGCCGAGATCGGTGTCCTGCCAGTCGAGGTTCGGGGCGCGGACGACGGTCCGGGCGTCACGTGCCACCAGGCCGGGCACCGCCACGGCGAGCCCCGCGGGCCACAGGCCCTCGCTCTCCGCTTGCGCCACCACCTCGCGGACCAGCGAGGAGAGTTCCGCGATCACCGGCTCGGGTGCGCGGCCCCGGTTCGCGCCGTACCGCACCACCTGTGCACGGGTCTGGCCGCGCAGGTCGACCGCGCAGACCGCGAGGTGGTCCACCCCGATCTCCGCGCCTATCCCGGCGGGGCCCCGCCCGCTGACGGCTAGCGCGGAGCCGGGCCTGCCGACCCGCCCGGGGCGCTCGGGTCCCAGTTCCTCCAGGAGCCCCGAGCGTATGAGCTCGTCGACGAGGGTCGACACCGCGGCCCGGGTCAGCCCGATCCGCGAGGCCACCGCGGCACGCGACAGCGGTCCCTCGGCGCTGACGGCGTGCATGACACGGGCCAGGTTGCGGCGGCGCATGCCCTGCTGGGTGTCGGGCAGGCCGCGGCGGGGGCCCGCAGGGTGGGCGTCGTGCGGGCCGCGCGCCGGACCTGCCGGTGGGACGTCGTGCGGGCCGCGCCCCGAGGCGGCAGGGCGGGCATCCCGCGGGCCTGCCGGTTCGGCGTTGTGCAGCGGTGCGGTCATGCCTCCCTCACTCCTCAGAGGTCCCCCGCTCCAGCAGCGGCGCCGCGTCGGAGAGTACCCCGGCGATCCTGGCCAGCGTCTCGTCGTCCCGCTCGACGGCCTCCAGCACGGGCCCCGCCGCGGTGTTCCAGCGCCGGGCGACCGCGCCCGGGTCCTCGCCGGTCAGCAGTCCGGCGGCCTGCGCGGCGGCGCCCAGTGCGACCAGCTCCTTGGCTTCCGGCACCTGCACCGGACGTCCCGAGAGCCGTCGTACGGTCTGCTGCCAGGCGGTGCCCTGGGCGCCGCCGCCGATCAGCAGCAGTGGCGTGGAACGGTCGGCGTCCGCGTCGAGCACCAGGTCCAGGGCCCCGAGGAGCGCCTGTACGGCACCGTCGTAGGCCGCCTGGAGGAGCTGCCCGCCGGTGGTGTCGTGACGCAGGCCGTGCAGGAGACCCGAGGCGTTCGGCAGGTTCGGGGTGCGCTCGCCGTCCAGATAGGGCAGCAGGGTGACCCCCGAGACCGGCTCCACGGCCTCGCGGTCCAGGTTCAGCAGCGCCGCCACGCGGTCCACGGCCAGCGTGCAGTTCAGGGTGCAGGCGAGCGGCAGCCAGTCGCCGTGCGCGTCGGCGAAGCCCGCCACGGTGCCGGTCGGGTCGGTGGGGCGACGCTTCGACACCGCGTACACCGTGCCCGAGGTGCCGAGACTCATCACCGGCGTGCCGGGGCGCAGCCCCAGGCCCAGCGCGGCCGCCGCGTTGTCACCGGTGCCGGGCGCGACCAGGGTGCCCTTGGAGAACGGCAGGTCATGGCCGTCGCGGACGGTGCCGGCGACCTCGCCGGGCCGGACCACGCGGGGGAGCAGCGCAGGGTCCAGCCCCACGTGCGCCAGGATCTCGCTGTCGTACGCCTCCGTCGCCGACGCCCACCAGCCGGTACCGGAGGCGTCGCCGCGGTCGGTGCTGCCCTCACCGGTGAGACGCTCGGTGAGGTAGTCGTGGGGCAGGCGGACGGCCTTGGTGGCACGCAGCGCCTCCGGCTCGTGCTCGGCGAGCCAGGCCCACTTCGTGACCGTGAAGGAGGCGCCGGGCACGCTTCCGGTCCGTTCCGCCCAGGCCTTCGGGCCGCCCAGCTCGTCGATGAGCCGTCTGGCCTGCGGCGCCGAGCGCACGTCGTTCCAGAGCATGGCCGGGCGGACCGGCTCGCCCTGCGCGTCCAGGGTGACGAGGCCGTGCTGCTGTCCGCCGATCGACACCGCGGCGGCCTCCCGGGCGGCGTCCCCGCACTGGCGCAGGGCCTCGGAGAGCGCGTCCCACCACTGGCGGGGGTCGCTCTCGCGGCCGGCGCCGGACGACACGGTGTGCGGCGCCTGGCCGCGGGCGACGACCTGGCCGGTGGCCGCGTCGACCACCAGCGCCTTGGTGGACTGGGTGGACGTGTCCACGCCGACGACGAGCGGACCCTCGGCAGCTGACATCGGGCTCTCCCTTGTTGCGCGGCTCATGATCTCGATGCGGCCGGTGTCTCCATCCGGAGACACCTTGTCTCTTCCCAGAGACGTGTGTGCATACTAATTTGTAAACCGCCATGACGAAATAGTCCGGAGCAGCAAGGAGCCGCGTCATGAACTACCAGCCCACCCCTGAAGACAGGTTCACGTTCGGCCTGTGGACCGTCGGCTGGCAGGGAAGGGACCCGTTCGGCGACGCCACCCGCCGTGCCCTCGACCCGGTCGAGACGGTGCAGCGCCTGGCCGAGCTCGGCGCCCACGGCGTGACCTTCCACGACGACGACCTGATCCCCTTCGGGTCCTCGGACAGCGAGCGCGAGAACCACATCAAGAGCTTCCGCGAGGCCCTGGACGCGACCGGCATGAAGGTGCCGATGGCGACCACCAACCTCTTCACGCACCCGGTCTTCAAGGACGGCGCGTTCACCGCCAATGACCGCGACGTCCGCCGCTACGCCCTGCGCAAGACCATCCGCAACATCGACCTCGCGGTCGAGCTCGGCGCCGAGACCTACGTCGCCTGGGGCGGCCGCGAGGGCGCCGAGTCCGGCGCCGCCAAGGACGTGCGCGTGGCGCTCGACCGCATGAAGGAGGCCTTCGACCTCCTCGGCGAGTACGTCACGGAGCAGGGCTACGACCTGAAGTTCGCGATCGAGCCCAAGCCGAACGAGCCGCGCGGCGACATCCTGCTGCCCACCGTCGGCCATGCCCTCGCGTTCATCGAGCGCCTGGAGCGCCCCGAGCTGTACGGCGTCAACCCCGAGGTCGGCCACGAGCAGATGGCCGGGCTGAACTTCCCGCACGGCATCGCGCAGGCCCTGTGGGCGGGCAAGCTCTTCCACATCGACCTCAACGGCCAGTCCGGCATCAAGTACGACCAGGACCTGCGCTTCGGCGCCGGTGACCTGCGTGCCGCCTTCTGGCTCGTCGACCTGCTGGAGAGCGCTGGTTACGGCGGTCCGAAGCACTTCGACTTCAAGCCCCCGCGGACCGAGGACCTCGACGGTGTGTGGGCGTCGGCCGCGGGCTGCATGCGCAACTACCTCATCCTCAAGGAGCGCGCCACCGCCTTCCGCGCCGACCCGCAGGTCCAGGAGGCGCTGCGCGCCGCCCGCCTGGACGAGCTGGCGCAGCGGACGGCCGCGGACGGCCTCAAGTCGCTGCTCGCGGACCGCACCGCCTTCGAGGACTTCGATGTCGAGGCGGCCGCCGCCCGCGGCATGGCCTTCGAGCAGCTCGACCAGCTCGCCATGGACCACCTCCTGGGTGCCCGCGGCTGAACGAGACCCACGCGCGTGTGCGGTCGGTCGTGAGTGGCCTCCTTCGACGGCATACGCAGATGCCGACGGTCGGAGTGCACAAGCACGGTCCGACAGGTCAGGCGCACGCGCGCGTAGGGGGGTGACCCCGCGCGGAATGTTCCGGAATCATGCGATCCACGGCATGAGCCCGTATCAACTCCCGCGCGGGGGTCGCCCCGTGACCGGCTCGCGGCGACTCTGGACGGTATGGCCATGCCGCCGGTACCGCCCCAGCCGCCCGGACCGCCGGGCGACACACCGCCTCCGGGCGGTGGTTTCGGACCACCCCCTGACGACTTCGGACGCAAGGGCCCGAACCCCTACGGGGGTCTGCCCTCGACCCAGCCGATACCGCCCGTCCACGAAGGCCGGGGCGGTGGGCCCAGAGGCCCTGGGCGCCGCCGCAGCTCGCTGCTTGCGCTGCTCGTCCTGGTCGTGGCCGCTGTCGCCGTGATCGCCGTGATCTTCATGGCATCGGGCAGCGACGACTCAGAGGACGAGAACCCCGCCCCGCAGACCAGCACGAGCGGCTCTCCCCAGCCGTCGTTCAGCCTGCCCACACGGCTTCCGAGCGAGCTGCCCAGCGAGCTTCCGTCGCAGTTCCCGAGCGAACTTCCCAGCGAGTTCCCGAGCGACCTGGAGTCGTTGCTTCCGTCCCTGGGGTGACGGCTGGAGGTCCTTGGGGTGACGGCTGGAGGGCGGCGCCGACCGCCTGTGGTCTGATGCGGCAAGCAGCACACGTGTGTGCGCCCGCGCTTGCTCAAGGGGAGGCGCGGGGCGCCCGGTGTGGACCCAGTCCCTGGAGGATCTCGCCGAGTTGGTCTGCCGTGAGCGCGGGGGAGGGCAGGTTCGTGACGCCGGGCGTGGCCCGCAGGCTGTCGAGGAGCAGGGCCAGCGGGCGGCGCCACGCGTCCGGTGCGACGGTGCCGGCCAGAGCCGGGACGGCTCGCCCCAGTGCGGCGAGCGCGAAGAGGACGTCCTCCGTCGTGACGTCCGCGCGCATGCTGCCCTGTTCACGGCCGCGGGCCAGCAGTACATCCATGGTCGCCCGGTTGTGGGCGTGGACGGCTTGCAACGATTCGACGCCTTCGAGGCCCGTGGTCATCAGGTCGTTGGTGCCTCGATCGGTGGCCAGCACGGCGAACACGGCCCCCAGGTAGTCCACGAGCCCCTCCCAGGCGTCCGGGGCGCTCCGGGCCCGCTCGCCCGCGGCCATGGTGTCCGCGAGCGGCTCACGGAAGACCGCGTCGACGAGCTCCGCGCGGGTGGGGAAATGCCGGTAGAGCGTGGCGTTCCCCACCCCGGCGCGCCGGGCGATCACGTCCAGAGGCGCCTCGAGGCCTTGCTCCGTGAACACCTCGTGCGCGGCCCTGACCAGCAACTCCCGATTGCGGCGCGCATCGCGCCGCCGGGCCGGTGCCGTCGCCTCGTTCGTCATGATCGCGCCTCTCCGCCGTACCGGGGAGTGCTCCCCGGTAGCGATGCTATCGTTCCCCGATGAAGCGGGGAGTGGTCCCCATTTCGTGGGGGAGGGGTGGATCGTGGACAGTGCCGCGCTTGTTCTCGGCGGAGGTGCTCGCGTCGGAGGGGCCTGGATGACGGGAGTCCTTGCGGGCCTGCATGACGCCGGTGCCGATCCGACCCGAGCGGACGTGGTCATCGGAACCTCGGCCGGCGCGATCTTCGGTGCGCGCCTGCTGGCCGGCGAGCCCGCGCGAGAGCTGTACGAACGTCAACTGGCCGGTGCCGACTCCGTGGATCTCGATGTGACGCTCGGTCAGACGCTCCGCTTCCTGTGGGCCGCCCTGGGCTCCCGCGACCCGGAACGTTCCGTGCGACGTCTCGGACGAGCGGCCCTGAAGGCCCGTACGGGCCCCGAGTCCGACGTGTACGAGGCTCTGGAGCCGCTGCTGCGCGGGGTCGGGGACTGGCCCGACCGTGCACTGAGGATCACTGCCGTCGACGCCCTCACAGGGCGACTGAAGGCCTTCGACGCCGATTCGGGAGTCACCCTCCGGGAGGCCGTCGTCGCGAGCTGCGCGGTTCCCGTCGTCTGGCCTCCCGTCGCTCTCGCCGGGCGCCGCTGGATGGACGGCGGCAGCCGCTCCACGGCCAACATCCACCTCGCGCGCGGCCATCACCATGTCCTGGCGATCGCCCCGATCCCCGTCGCCGTGGGCCCTCATGCCGACGCCGCGCAGCAAGCGGCCGAACTCACCGCCGAAGGCGCCCGCGTCACCCTCGTGACCCCGGACAGGGCCGCGCGCCGCGCCATGGGACGCGACATGACCGTGGACGCGCGCCGCCCGGCGGCCGCCCGCGCCGGGCACGCCCAAGGGATGGCCGTGGCGGCGTCCTTGCCCGCGGTGTGGAGTGCTGGGTAACGGCGCCGGGTGGGGCCGTCCTGGATCTCAAGGCCGCGCTCGGGGCGCGGCAGACCGCAGATCGTGTGTGACGGCGTGCTGAGGCGCAGTGGACCGCAGACCGTGCGCCGGTGGCGTGCTGAGGCGTGGCAGACCGCAGACCGTGCGCCGGTGGATCTCAACCGCCGTGCTGGGGGCGCGGCAGAGCGCAAAGACCGTGATCGGGGCGGGACGAGCGCTCAGGACCGCTACCGGAAGGAACCGTCATGCCCGCACCCACCCTGGAGGAACTGGCCCCGCACGGCCTTGACCTGGCCTCGAACCCGTACCCCGTCTACGCCTCGCTGCGAGCCGAAGGGCCCGTGCACCGGGTTCGCGTTCCCGGAAGCGGTGAGAGCTGGCTCGTCGTGTCCCATGACGCCGCGCGAGCCGCGCTGACCGACCCCCGGCTGCGCAACGACATTCGCCATTCCGCTTCCTGGCGGAGCGACGGCGGACACGCTGTCGGCCGCAACATGCTCCAGACCGACCCTCCCCGGCACACCCGCCTGCGTCGGCTGGTCGCGGCCCGCTTCACAGCCGGGAGCGTCACCGCCCTGCGCCCGAAGATCGAGGACGTGGCGCTCCAACTCCTCGACGCGCTCCCGGAGCGGGGAACGGCGGACCTGGTCGCCGGGTACGCGCTCCCCCTGCCCGTCACGGTGATCTGCGACCTTCTGGGTGTGCCGACGGCAGACCGCGCGGTGTTCCACGCCTGGTCCCACGAACTGGTCGTGCCCACGTCGCCCGAGGCCGCGACCGACGCGGCGAAGTCCTTGGCCGAGTACCTCACGGCTCTGGCCTCTCCAGGACGCGAACGGCCGGAAGGCCTGCTGGACGACCTGGTGGCGGACCTCGAACTCAACCCCGAGGAACTCCTCGGCATGGCCTTCCTGATCCTCGTCGCGGGCCACGAGACGACGGTGGACCTGATCTCCGGAACCGTGCACGCCCTGCTCGCCCATCCGGACCAACTCGCTCTGCTGAGCGCCGAACCGGACCTGATCGACGCCGCCGTCGAGGAGTCCCTGCGCTTCAACTCACCCGTGCATTCCACGGCGTTCCGCTTCGCCGCCGAGCCGCTCGACATCGGCGGCACCCGGATCGAGGCGGGTGACTCCGTGCTGGTCTCGCTCGCCGCGGCCTCCCGCGATCCGCTCCGCTTTCCCGAGCCCGACCGCTTCGACCTACGGCGCCCCACGCGCGGGCACCTCGGATTCGGCCACGGTCTGCACCACTGCCTGGGAGCCCCGCTGGCCCGCGCGGAGACGGCGGTCGCCGTGAGCCTGCTGCTGCGTCACCGGCAGGCCCTCGCCTTCGCGACCGATCCGGGCACGCTGACCTGGCGCAGCAGCACACTCCTGCGGGGGCCGGCCGAACTACCTCTGCGATTCGGCTGAGGCGGACCCCGCCGAGGCCAGAGCCGTCGCCGGATCCGGCGCGGCCGGTCCCGCGGGCACCCAGCGTCCCTGTTCCTGCCGGTACGGCCACCAGCGTCCGTCCCGCCCCAGGCGTATCTGGACGGAGGCGTCCGCGACGGTCCATCGATTGCCGACCGCCCGCAAAGTCGGTCCCTCGTCCTCGTCCCAGGCCGAGTGCAGGGCGGCACACGCGCGTGCGTGAACCTCACCCTCCTCGTCCGGCGTCCACTCCTCCTCCAGTACGGCGAGTGCGGCCGCCCCACCGAGCTCCCACGCGCGCCTGGCGACCGCCAGGGATTGCGGATCACGCCCCGATCCCTCGGCCAGCCGCCCCGTCACCGCGTTGTCGGGCGCGTCGACCGAGAGCCGCACCGCGTCCTGAGCGGCCGTCAGCTCGGTGCCTACGGCGTGCTGGTCGGAGGGCGGCCCGAGGGCCTCGGTGAGCAGCTGATACGCCTCTACGGCGGTCCGCGCGGCCAGGTGGCGGACGGCGACCGGGTCCACTCCCGGTGCCGGCGGAAGCTCGGTGTCCAGGGCGGGCGGACGACCGGGCACGAGGGGCGGTACCGGTGGTGCGGGCAGCGGCGGCAGGATGTCGCCGGCCGCGTACGCCTCGGCGGCGTCCACCCCCTCCGGTGCGGAGGCCTTCTCCACCGGAGCGGCGGTACGGACCTGGAGGGCGTCCAGGACGCTCTGTTTGCCGCGGCCACGCATCAGCAGCAGGACGAACGGGTCCTGGTCCACCAGGCGGGCCATCTGGTAGCAGAGCGCTGCCGTGTGCCCGCAGTGGTCCCAGGCTCCGCAGTCGCACTCCGGTTCCAGGTCCCCGAGCCCCGGCAGCAGGTCGATGCCGGCGCTCGACGCGTCCTCCACCAGATGCGTGGGCATTTCGCGGTCCAGCAGCGCGGCGACGTGACCGGACCGTTCCACGGCCAGGTCGAGGAAACGGTCCCACTGTTCGGCCGACAGCTCGGCCAGCAGGACGTCGGCACGGTGGGCGGTCCGGTCACGGTCGAGGACGACGGCCGTGATGCGTCCCGCGCGCACGGACACCGCGCCCACCGCACCCGCGCGGGCGAGCCGGCGCCCTGTCTTCACCTGCCCCGAGTCCAGTGCGGCGTCCTCCAGCGCCCGCAACCACGCCTGCCCCCACCATGTCTGCGCGAACCCTCGCCCCTGGGCGGGCGGCAGTGCCGCGAACGTCCGCTCGGTGTCGGTGTCGTGGCCCGTCATCCTGCGCCCCCTCGAAGTTCGACCAGGTCCGCGAGCTCGGCGTTCGTCAGCTCGGTCAGGGCCGCCTCGCCGGCACCGAGTACCGCGTCGGCCAACTCCCGCTTGCGGTCCAGTATGTCGGCGATGCGGTCCTCGATCGTCCCCTCGGCGATCAACCGGTGCACCTGCACGGGACGGGGCTGCCCGATGCGGTACGCGCGGTCGGTGGCCTGCGCCTCGACGGCCGGGTTCCACCAGCGGTCGTAGTGCACGACGTGCTCGGCCCGGGTGAGGTTCAGTCCGGTGCCCGCGGCCTTCAACGACAGCAGGAACACGGGTACCTCGCCCTCCTGGAACCGCGCCACCATCGCCTCGCGCCCGGCGACCGGGGTCCCGCCGTGCAGGAACTGCGAGCGCAGACCGCGCGCCGCCAGATGGCGCTCTATGAGACGGGCCATGCGCACGTACTGCGTGAACACCAGCACGCTCGCCCCTTCGGCGAGGATGGTGGCCAGGAGTTCGTCCAGGAGTTCCAGCTTCCCGGAGCGCCCCGCGATCGTGGGCCGCTCCTCCTTGAGGAACTGCGCCGGGTGGTTGCAGATCTGTTTGAGGCCCGTCAGGAGCTTGACGATCAGTCCCCGCCGCGCCATGCCGTCCGCCGCGGCGATCTCCGCGAGGGTCTCCCGCACCACGGCCTCGTACAGGCCGACCTGTTCCGGGGTGAGCGGGACGGCACGGTCGGTCTCCGTCTTCGGCGGCAGCTCCGGGGCGATGCCCGGGTCCGACTTGCGGCGGCGCAGCAGGAAGGGCCGCACCAGCCGGGCCAGTCGCTCCGCGGCGGCTGGGTCCCGGCCGCTCTCGACCGCCTGCGCGTACCGGTCGCGGAACGTGCCCAGCCGGCCCAGCAGGCCCGGAGTCGTCCAGTCGAGGATCGCCCACAGCTCGGACAGGTTGTTCTCGACCGGGGTGCCGGTGAGCGCCACGCGTGCGCGTGCGTTGATCGTGCGAAGCTCACGGGCGGTCGCCGAGTACGGGTTCTTCACGTGCTGGGCCTCGTCCGCGACGACCATTCCCCATGCCACGTCGGCGAGGCGGGGCGCGTCCAGGCGCATGGTGCCGTAGGTGGTCAGCACGAACTCCCCGTCGGCGAGGCCGTCGAGGTCGCGGCGCGGTCCGTGGAAGCGACGCACGGCCGTACCGGGAGCGAACCGCTCGATCTCGCGCTGCCAGTTGCCCATCAGGGAGGTCGGGCAGACCACGAGGGTGGGGCCGGCGGACGCGCTGTCGGTCTGCCGGTGCAGATGCAGCGCGATCAAGGTGATCGTCTTGCCGAGCCCCATGTCGTCGGCGAGACAGCAGCCGAGCCCCGAGGACGTCATACGGGCCAGCCAGTTGAGGCCCCGGCGCTGGTAGTCGCGCAGGGTCGCGGAGAGCGCGGCCGGTTGCGGGACGGGCTCCTGACCCTCCGGGTCCGAGAGCCGGTCCCTGAGGGCCGCCAGCCATCCGGTGGGCAGTACGTCGACCCTGCGGCCGTCGATCTCGGCGGAGCCCGTCAGAGCGGCGCTCAGAGCGTCGACGGGCGTCACCTTGCGGTCCTGCCGGGCCTGCGCCCGGCGTACCTCGTGCGGGTCGACCAGCACCCACTGGTCGCGCAGCCGTACGACGGGGCGGTTCGACTCGGCGAGCCGGTCCAGCTCCTCGCGCGTGAGCCGCTGGTCGCCCAGCGCGAACCACCAGTCGAACGCGAGCAGGGCGTCGGCGGACAGGAACGACGGGGCGCCCGAGGTGACTCGGTCGTCCGGCGGGCCGACGGTCGCGCGCGTGGTGAGGTTTCTGGCCAGCGCCCTGGGCCAGTGCACCTCGACCCCGATGTGCGCGAGAGCCCGGGCTCCCTCGCCCAGGAGGTCGGTCACCTCCTCGTCCACGAGCTCCACGGCGTCCGGCACCGGTGCCGAGAGCAGCGGTGCGAGCGGTGGCCACGCGCGCGCGGCCCGGCGGAGTGCGAGGAGGCCGTCCATCCGCGCGCGTGAGCCGAAGGCCGCGGCTCCTGCCCACACGTCGGCGGCGTCGGCGACCACCGTCGGGTCGCTGACGCTGTGCACCTGGGGCACGGCCCGGAACGAGGGCTGTTCGTCGGCAGCCGGAAACCGGACTTCGGTATCGGCGGCCGGACCCTTGGCTTCCCGACAGGCGGCCGGACCCTTCGCTGCGCGATCGCTGATCAGCCCCTGGACCTCGGGATCGGTGACCAGACCTTCGACCTCGATCCGCAACGAGAGGCGTACGCTCGCGTCGTGGCCCGCGGCGACCTCCGCCGCCCACGCGCGCTGCTCGGGCAGGTGCTGCGGTTCCTGAGCGGCGTAGGCGGGTCCGCCGGTCACCAGGGGCGCCGCGGGGGAGCGTGGCAGGGCGTCCGCGACGGCGTCCAGGAAGGCGCGCAGCAGCTGTTCGGGGTCGGGCAGCCGCAGTGGTTCGGCGCTGCTCAGGGGTACGGCGTGCGCCTCGGGTGGCATCGCGGCGGCGAGCCGTTGGACGCGCTCGATGTCCGCCGCGCCCAAGGGGCCGACGCGCCAGGCGTCATGGTCTGCGGGGGACAGGCCGGGCAGCAGCAGCCCCCGCGCCACGCACTGGAGGGCGAGTACGGCCGCGGCACCCCAGAACTCGGTGGCGCGATGTCCTTGTGCCGAGGCACGCGCACGCGTGAGGACCGGCAGGGCGGCGCGGACCGGCAGCAGGATCGCGGGCCGGCTCACCAGCCCCGCGCCGTCGCTGCCGGGCACCACGAGAGCCGTCTCCTCGGCCCTTCCCGCCGCCACGGCGGGCGCCGGGGTGCCGTCCGGCCTCCAGAAGGCCATGACGCCCGTGCGGGCCGGGTCTCCCGGCAGGAACACGGCACAGCAAGATGCCAGTGCGGAGATCTCGGACGGTGTTGCCGCGGGGAACCTCTGGACGGTGATCGCGGTACTCCTCAAACTTGACTACCTGGTCGGAGTGGTCGAGGGTACATCACTCCCCACGGTCGTCGGAGAGCGATCCGAGCCCCCTTGGTGATCCGGGTCGCTTTGGGCGGAGGTGTTGCCAACCCCCCTCTGCCCCCGGTGCTGCCCCCCGTCGCCGCACGGGGGGTTGTCGGATGGTCGCGACAGGTCACCGCTCGTACGTTTCCTCAGGTCAGAACGTTTCCTGAGAGAGCCGGAGTCCGGACATGCCGCAGCGCACCGCAACCCTCGTACCCCACCCGCGCGGTACGTCCGGCTCACCGCCCGGCCCCAGTGAGTTCACGCCACTCCTGCGTGTGGTGAAGAACCGGGGGCTCCTGGAGCGCCGTCACGGCTGGTACGCCCGGACCATCGCCGTCAACGCACTCGCCCTCGCCGGCCTCGTCACGGCCGTGGCCCTGTCCGGCGACACCTGGCCGACCCTGCTGCTGGCCCCGCTCCTCGCCGTCTTCTCCGCCCGCACCGCCTTCATAGGCCACGATGCGGGTCACGCCCAGATCACCGGCGACAAGGCAACCGGCCGGGTCATCGGCCTCGTCCACGGCAACCTGCTCCTGGGGATGAGCTACTCCTGGTGGAACCACAAGCACAATCGCCACCACGCCAACCCCAACCACATCGACAAGGACCCCGACGTCGCCGCGGACGTCCTGGTCTTCACCGGCGAACAGGCGAAGCTGCGTACGGGCTTCCGGCGTTGGCTCACCCGTCGGCAGGCCTGGTTGTTCTTCCCCCTCACCCTGCTCGAAGGCATCGCCCTGAAGATCCAGGGCTTCCGGGACCTGCGCCGCCAGCCTCCGGGAGAGCGTGCCGTCGAGGGCGCCCTCCTGGTGACCCATGTCGTCGCCTACACCACGCTGCTGCTGACCGTCATGTCCCCCGGCAAGGCGCTGGCCTTCGCGGCGATCCACCAGGCGCTGTTCGGCCTCCACCTCGGGATGTCGTTCGCGCCCAACCACAAGGGCATGGAGATGCCCGACCCGGACGGCGAGTCCTGGGGCCACCTGCGCCGACAGGTGCTCACCTCCCGCAACATCCGCGGCGGCGCCGTCACCGACTGGTTCCTCGGAGGGCTCAACTACCAGGTGGAGCACCACCTCTTCCCCAGCATGCCCCGGCCGCATCTGCGCCTCGCACAGCCGCTCGTGCGCGCTCACTGCCGGGATCTGGGTATCCCCTACACCGAGACCGGTCTCGTCGACTCCTACCGGCAGGCGCTGAGGCACATGCACGATGTGGGCGAGCCGCTTCGGGCCGACCACTGATCCGGGACGTCTCAGGGGGTGGTCTCAGGGATGTCTCAGGGTCGTGGTGCGGAACTGCCGGCAGCGCGGACCCGTTTTTCTGGACAGAGAGCGGCAAGGGCCGCGAAGGAGGCGACACACATGTCGAAGAACGCGAAGATCGCCGCAGGGGGTGTGGCGGTCGGGCTGCTCCTGCTGATCTGGCTGCCCTGGTGGGCCGCACTCCTGATCGTCCTGGGGGTCCCAACCGCCGCCTACCTCACCCTGGATCCCTCGCAGCGCCGCAGGCTGCGCCGGGTCACCCGCAAGGAACTCGGCCGCTGACCTCCGCGCACCGGCCGGGAGCACGACAGGCCCGGCCGGTGCGGAGCGGCGGTTCAGCTGGGACGTACGGCCAACTTGTCGAGCGCGGCCAGCAGCCCCGGCAGCTCCGGGCCCCGACCCACCGGCAGAACCTCCCCGGGCTCGTCGTCCAGGAGCACGAACGCGATGTCGTCGGTCCGGGCCACCAGCGACCACCCGGGGCCGTCGGCTCGCAGCGTCCGGGAGTCGCCCGACGCGAACGAGGACCTGACACGGCCGAGGGGCGGCGGCGACTCGATGTAGGCACGGGCCTCCGCGAGGACGCGCCGCACACCGCTGTGGCCTTTGCCCGCCGCCTTCCCGGCCCCGCCCGAGGTGTCCGTGACCGAACCCGGACCGTCCGAGGAGCCACTCTCCGCGATGCCCCCGCCGGCGGCCTGGCCGTTCGAGGAGCTGCCTTCGGCGGGGCCTTGGTCCGCTGCCTTCTCGTCGGAGGGCTTCCCTGCGGAGGTCTGCTCGGCCGAGGTCTTCTCGGACGCGGCCGACGCCCCGCTCGGGCTCGAGAAGGCAGAGTCGTCGATCTGCTCGCGCCACATCGCCCACTGGAGGGCGATCTCGTCGGCGCCCAGTCGCCGCTGGGCCGATCCCCAGGTGGTGGTGTCCGGGGGCGCGAGCACGGGACCGTAGGCGACATCGGCTTCCGGGTCGTGCGGCGCCGGTACGCCGGGCGCGGCGACGGCGACCGCGAGGGGCCAGCCGGGCAGCGCGGCCACCACGGTGTGCTCCTCGGGCGACAGTTCGTACTCCATGCCGCAGTCCCAGGACGCGATCGCCACTGCCACCAGGGAGACGTCGTCGATGACGACCGTCCACCGGGCGCCGGCCCCGTCCTGGCCGATCACCAGGCCGTACCCGTCGGCCAGCGGCGCCAGACCGAGCGCCGCGCACGCCTCCGGATAGTCGTCGCCCAGCACGCTCGGGAACTTCGCCGGCGTCAGCAGCACCGCCGTCAGCACATAGAGCGCGTCCTCCGCGGCGGCGACGGCGTCCTCGTCCGTCCCGGCCATCCCAGCCTCCCCATCGGTAAGTCCAACGGCGCGCACCCTAGTGCGCGGGGAAGGCGCTTGTCACGACTGGCAAGAACACCCGGAGCTGCAGTTTTCCGGCTGGACGGGGCGAATCGACCATCCTTTGCCCGTCGATCAGGCCGCCGGCAGTCCGAGGAGCGCACGGGCCACCTCACGCGGCGACTCGTCGCGCTCCCGGGCGAGGGCGATGACGGCCCGGCACGCGAGTTCGTTGACCCCGAACGACAGGGCTTCCGGCGACACCCAGGCCGCGGCCTCCTCGAGCCGCTCCTGGTCGTCCTCGGCGCAGGCCGAGACATACGCGGCGGCAGCCTCGAACAGGTTGTGCGTGCGAGCCTCTCCCTCGGGCTGCTCCTCGATGCGCATCGCGTTCACGAACCGGGTGCCTGACTTGCGGATCCTGCCCCACATGGCGACCACCCTTCCCCCTGAGTGACGTGGTCCTGTCGAACATTCATCTTCCCCGCTCGACGTCGGTCCGAGCGTCGGCGGCAGAAGAGGGACACGGCGTTCCGTAGGCCGGAAAGCCGAACCCACTTTACGAGGCGGGATACTTGTGGCCTTCCACCACGTGACGATCAAGGGGGCGAATCGGTGAACTCCGCCGGACAGAAAGACCGTTGGGGCGAAGGAGAGCGCCGGGGCGAACGGCACGCGGTCGTCGTGGGCGGCAGCCTCGCGGGGCTTCTCGCGGCGCACGCCCTGGCCGGGCACGCCGACCGGGTGACCGTCGTCGAGCGCGACCGGTTCCCGGACGGCCCCAAGCCCCGTCCCGGCGTCCCTCAGGGCCGGCATCCGCACGTCCTGCTGAAGGGCGGGCAGCAAGCCCTGGAGGCGCTGCTGCCCGGCTTCCTGGACGAACTGCGGGAGGCGGGCGCCCCTCGGGTGGGCATGCCGTCGGACATGGTGATGTGGCAGAACGGCCGCTGGTTCCGCCGGTATCCGGCCAGCACGCACATCTACACCGGGTCCCGTGCGCAACTGGAGGAGCTGGTCCGGCGGCGGGTCCTCGCCGACCCGGTGATCAGCGTGGTGGACGGGACCGATGTCGTCGGACTCCTCGGTGACGCCGCGCGCGTCCGGGGCGTACTCCTGCGGGAGCGCTCCGGCGACGCCCACGCCGAGTCGCGGCCCCTGGAGGCCGATCTGGTCGTGGACGCCTCCGGCGGCGGAACCAAGGCCCCTCAATGGCTCACGGCGATCGGCGCCGAGGCCGCGCCGGAGGAGACCATCGACACCGGGCTCGCCTACGCCTCCCGCGCCTACCGCGGCCAGAGCGGCGTCCTCGACGGCGACACCCTCGGCTACTACGTCTACCCCGGCCCCGACCAGGTCCACGGGGGCGGCGCGCTGCCCCTGGAGGACGGCAGCCACCTGGTGATCGTCTCGGGGCTGCGCGGCGACGAACCACCCACGGGTGACGAAGAGTTCGTGACGTACACCAAGAGGCTGGCGCATCCGCTCCTGGACCGGTGGCTGGCCGACGCCGAGCCCCTCTCCCCGGCGTTCGGCTACCGGCGGACCGCCAACGTACGCCGCCGCTACGACCTGCCGGGCCGCCCGGCGGGCTTCCTCGCCACCGGCGACGCCCTGTGCACGTTCAACCCGATCTACGGCCAGGGCATGGCCGTGGCTGCGATGAGCGCGGTCGCTCTGCGCGACGCCCTGGCCGACCCGCGTCGGACACCGACGACCAGGCGCGTGCAACAGGCGCTCCTCGCCGCGTCCCGGCAGGCGTGGGACATCTCCGCGGGCGCCGACCGCAAGATGCCCGGAGCGGCCGGCAGCGCGCTCGCCGGCGGACCGGCCGACCAGGTCGCGGGCTGGTACCTGCGCCGGGTGCAGGAGCGAGCCGCCGGCGACCCCGTCGTGGGCAGTGCCTTCCGTGCCGTGCTGACCCTCTCGGCCCCCGTCGGCGCCCTGTTCGCGCCGCCTGTGGCCCGGGCCGTCCTCTTCGGTCAGGTCCCGCCGACACCCGCCGAGCCGCCGACGGTGCCGGAGGAGCCCGGTTCGCGCACGTGATGATCATCGCGCCCTCGGACCAGTGACGCCCGGCGGTGTCGGGGCGGGGAGGTCACCCGGCGGTGGTCAGACGGCGCTGGAGTTCCTCTTCCGACAGATCCTCGACGTGCGTCAGAAAGACCCACACGTGCCCTGAGGGGTCCTTGAGGATGACCGTGCGGTCACCGTGGAACGTGTCCTGCGGAGGCTGGAGGATCTCGGCGCCGGCGGCCTCCGCGCGCTTGGCCAGGCTGTCCACGTCCGGCACGAAGACATGCAGCGCGACGGAGGTGCCGCCGCCGAGCGAGGCGGGCGCGGCGAAGGCGCCGGACTCCGCCTCGTCCACGGTGGCGTCGCCCAGCATCAGGGCCGACTGCCCGATGGTGATCTCGGCGTGCAGAATCCCGCCGCCCGGGGCGTCGAGCCTGAAATCCTCGCGAGCGCCGAACGCCCGCTGGTAGAAGTCGATCGCCGCGGCGGCGTCATCGACCATGATGTGCGGGATCACCGCATAGCGGTAGCGGTCGGGGATCACGGCATGGGCTGAGCGCTCGGTCACGGCGAACCTCCACGAAAAGACGCCGCCGGTCGGTCCCGCGGCCCTGAAAGGAACGTAGAAGCTCAAGTTCGATTGAGGTCAAGCGCCGCTGTGGCCCTGCGCCGCCCCGGATCCGCCGTCGAGTGCGGCGATCGTCTCCCGCAGCCAGCCGAGTTCGGCCCGGGACGTGGCACGCGCGATGACCAGCACCCCGCGGCGGAAGGGGTCGTCCAACTCCTCCGCGCTCAACGGCCGGTCGCCCTCGTAGAAGAAGCTTGCGGGCTCCTCCAGGAACGCGAGCCGTCGTCGCAGCACGGCCGCCTGCGCACCGGCGTCGTCCAGGTGCCGGAGGAAGGCGAGGACCGTGAACCACCGGTTCTCGTCGGTGATGTCGCGCCGGACCGGTTCGGCGAGCCGGCGCCGCAGTTCTCGCCGTCCCTCGCCGGTGAGCGTCAGGACGTGGCGGGGCGCGGCCACGGCGCCGGGTTCCGTCGCGCGTGCCAGCAGTCCCGCCGTCTCCAGGCGCTTGATCGCCGGGTACAGCGTGCTCTCGGCGACCGGCCGCACGTGTCCCGCCAGCGCGGTGATGCGTTTGCGCAGCTCATAGCCGTGCAGCGGGGTGTCGTAGAGGAATCCGAGGATGGCCATCTCCAGCATGCGCGCATTCTGTCGTACCGACGCTGTACCTCTCCAGTGGTGTACATCTGGTACGCAATACATCTGTTCCGATGTATTGTCCTGGTGGGCACACGAGGGAGGGCACCATGCAGCAGGCCGAGTTCGACGGCAGGGGAAGCCGGATCCGCTGGACCGAGACGCCCGGCGCGGAACCGGCACGCGTGTACGTGCACGGGCTGGGTGCGGTCTCGGCCGTCTACCACGCGCACATCGCCGCCCGACCCGAACTCGCCGGGCGGCGAAGCCTGTTCGTCGACCTGCCCGGCCACGGGGCCAGTGACCGTCCCCAGGACTTCGGCTACACGCTGGAGGACCATGCGGACGCCCTGGCGGTCGTGCTGGACGCGGCGGGCCTGACCGGTGCCGAGCTGATCGCGCACAGCATGGGCGGGTCGGTCGCGCTCGTCCTCGCCCACCGCAGGCCCGAGCTCGTCTCCCGGCTGGTCCTGACGGAGGCCAACCTCGACCCGTCGCCCCCGTCCTCGGCGGGCAGCACCTGGATCGACGCCTACGAGGAGGACGACTTCGTCGCAGGCGCCCACGCGCGCGTGCTCGAGAAGGTGGGTCCACTGTGGGCGGCGACCATGCGGCTGGCCGACCCGCGCGCCCTGCATCGGAGCGCGGCCGGCCTCAGGCGCGGATCGGTCCCCATGATGCGTGCGATTCTCGAAGCGCTGCCCATGGAGCGCGTCTACCTCCAGGGCGAGCTCACCGGCGGACTCGAAGGACGCGAGGGCCTCGAGGCGGCGGGTGTGCGGGTCCTGACCGTGCCCGGCGCCGGCCACAACGTCATGTTCGAGAACCCCGACGCCTTCGTGGCCGCGGTCGCCGGGACGGGGTGAGCGCGGTCAGTCCCCGTGAGGACAACCAGGGCCGGGGTGCGCCCCGTCAGTCCTCACGCACAGCCAATGCCAGAAATCGGGCAGCCTCGTCGGTGTACGACGTCATGTGCCATCCCGAACCGGCCAGCAGTGGACGGAGGTTGGCCTCCGCGCGAAGGTCCTCGCGGGTGATCTGCCGGCCCTGCCGTGCGGCCAGCGCCGCTCTGCCGATCGGGTGGAACAGGGCCAGGACGCCACCGGGCCGCACGACTCGGGCCAACTCGCGCAGATTCTCGGCCGGTTCGGGCAGGTGCGAGATCAGGCCCGCGCCGAACACGGCGTCGAGCGACCCCGAGCGCAGCGGCAGCGCGGTCACATCGGCGAGCAGCAGCCGCCCGTCCCGGTCCCTGCCCGCCCCCACGGCCGCCTCCAGCATGGCCGGGGTCAGATCGGCTCCCACGACCACTCCGGTGGGCCCCACGGCCGCACGCAGGGGCGTCAGGGCCCGTCCGGTGCCGCAGCCCGCGTCGAGTACGCGGGCGCCCTCCCGCAGGCCGAGTTCGGCGACCGCGGCGGCGTAGGCGGGACCGTCGTCCGGAAACCTGCGGTCCCAGTCGGCTGCCCGGGCCGAGAAGAACTCCTGAACATGTGTGTGGTCGTCGCTCATGGTCCGCATGATCCCTCACTGACACGGATGAATCCCCGGCGCACACGTTCGAGCCTTACGCGATCGTTCCGATGCCTGTCTGCGTCATATTGCAACACCTTTCGAAATGCGCCCTCTTTGTGCGCCCCTGACCCCACTAGCGTCCCTTGGCCATGGGACACCTGGACCACGCAGCCCTGGGCTGGCTGACGCCCACACTCTCGTACGTCATGGCGTGCATCGGAGCCGCCCTCGGCCTGCGCTGCACCGTCCGCGCACTCGGAGCGACCGGCCGTTCGCGCCGCAACTGGCTCATCACCGCAGCCTCGGCCATCGGGACCGGCATCTGGACCATGCACTTCGTGGCCATGCTCGGCTTCAGCGTGAGCGGCACGGACATCCGCTACGACGTGCCCCTGACCATCGCGAGCCTCCTGGTCGCCATGGTCGTCGTCTCCGCGGGCGTCTTCGCGGTCGGCTACGGCCGTGACCGGATCCGCGCGCTCTTCCTCGGCGGACTCACCACCGGGCTGGGCGTGGCGAGCATGCACTACCTGGGCATGGCGGCCGTCCGACTGCACGGTCACATCGACTACGACCCGGCGCTCGTCGGCCTCTCGGTCCTGATCGCCGTCGTCGCGGCGACGGCAGCTCTCTGGGCGGCACTCAACATCAAGTCACCCGTCGCCGTCACCATCGCCTCGCTCATCATGGGGGCCGCGGTGAGCAGCATGCACTACACCGGGATGTTCGCGGTGAGCGTGCGGGTCGCGCCCTCCGGGGCCGTCCTGCCCGGCGCCACGGCGATGCAGTTCATCTTCCCGCTCGCCGTCGGCCTCGGCTCCTACCTCTTCCTGACCTCGGCCTTCGTCGCGCTGTCGCCCACGACAGGAGAGCGCGAGGCCACCGCCTCGGCCCAGCGCGCGGCCGAGACCGTCCCCTCATAGCCGCGGCGTCCCCTCCAGGCGGCGGATCCGAGCCCCGGACGGCCCCGACGAGACGCCCCTAATCACTCCCGAGCGAGGAGGCCATGCGTACACCGCGTAGGACCCTCACAGCCGGCGCCGAGCCGCCGCCCCAGACACCCGCGCGCGGCCGCCGCGCCCACGCCGGCCCGCCGGCCGACGAAGTGCCCGACGACACGGCGGGCCCGGTACCGGAGGACATACCCGCTCGCCCGGGACACTGGCGGATACGCCCGCGCACCGTCCGCGCCAAGATCGTCTGCCTGCTGATGGTGCCCGTGGTCTCGCTGCTCGCCCTGTGGGCGTACGCGACCGTCAGCACCGCCCAGGACGTCGCCCGGCTGCGGCAGTTGCAGCGGGTGGACGACTCCGTACGGTCACCCGTCGCCGACGCCGTCACCGCGCTCCAGGCGGAGCGGTCCGCCGCGGTCCGCTACGCCACCGACCCGTCCGCGGCGCAGAGCGACGACCTCCGCAAACTCGCCGCACGCACCGACCAGGCCGTGGCCCGGCTGCGGCTCGGCGACCACAACACCGTCGCCGACGGCGAGGAACTGCCCACCGGTGTCGCCCAGCGTCTCGAAGCCTTCGTGACAGCCGTCGAGCACCTGCGGCCCCTGCGCGCCGCCGTGCTGGACCGCAGCGCCGGATGGGACGAGACGTACGGCCGCTACACCAAAACCATCACCGGTGCCTTCGCGGTGGGCGGTGCCCTCACCGGCATCCAGGACGCCCAGCTCGGCTCCGACGCGCGCGTACTGCTCGAGTTCTCCCGCGCGGGCGAGTCACTGGCCCAGGAGGACGCCGTGCTGGCCAGCGCCCGCCTGTCGGGCGTCCTCGCCGGCGAGCGGCTGCGGCTGTTCACCGGGGCGGTCGACACCCGGCGGGCCTTCACCGACAGCGCCGTGGCCGACCTGCGCGGCTCCGACCGCGAGGCCTGGCGGAAGGTCGCAGACAGCAGGGCCTTCGCCACTGTGACCGCGGCGGAGGACCGGACACTCGCCGCAGCTCCCGGCGCGCGTGCCGTGGAGTCGACGCCGGAGACCACCTGGCAGGCGGCCCACGCGCGTGTGCAGAGCGGCATGCGGGCCGTCCAGCAGACCGCCGGGAGCGGGGTCGCCCACCGCGCCGACCCGTTCACCCGGGGCCTGCTCACCCCCGCGGGCGCAGCGGTCCTTCTCGGGCTCGTCGCCGTCGCCGCCTCCCTGGTCATCTCCGTACGCATCGGGCGCGGCCTCGTCGTCGAACTCGTGAGCCTGCGCAACAGCGCCCTGGAGATCGCCCGCCGGAAACTCCCGGACGCCATGGACAGGCTGCGGGCCGGCGACGAGATCGACGTCCGGTCGGAAGCCCCGCCCGGGCCGCCCGCCGACGACGAGACCGGCCAGGTCGCCGAGGCACTCGCCACCGTGCACCGCGCCGCCCTGCGGGCCGCGGTGGAGCGCGCCGAACTCGCCAGCGGCATCTCCGGCGTCTTCGTCAACCTCGCCCGCCGCAGCCAGATCCTCGTCCACCGCCAGCTGAGCCTGCTCGACAGCATGGAACGCCGCTCCGACGACCCCAACGAACTGAGCGACCTCTTCCGGCTCGACCACCTCACCACCCGCATGCGCCGCCACGCGGAGAGCCTGATCATCCTCTCCGGCGCCGCACCCGGCCGCGCCTGGCGCATGCCGGTGTCGCTGACCAACGTGGTGCGCGCGGCCGTGTCCGAGGTGGAGGACTACGCGCGCGTGGAGGTGCGTCAGCTGCCCGACGCGTCCGTCGTCGGCGCCGCCGTCGCCGACCTCACCCACCTGCTGGCCGAGGTCATCGAGAACGCCGCCCAGTTCTCACCGCCCCACACGCGGGTGCGCGTCACCGGCGAACCCGTCGGCAACGGCTACGCCGTCGAGGTCGAGGACCGCGGCCTCGGCATGGGCAAGGAGACCCTTGCCGAGGCCAACCGCCGGATCGAACAGTCGGAGGCGCTCGACCTGTTCGACAGCGACCGGCTGGGCCTGTTCGTGGTCAGCAGGCTCGCGGCCCGCCACGGCATCAAGGTGCACCTTCGCACCTCGCCCTACGGCGGTACGACCGCGGTAGTCCTGCTGCCGACGGCTCTGCTGTACAGCAAGGCGGCGGAACGTTCACCCGCCGAAGGCGCCGAGGCCACCAGGGCCGCCGGAGCCGTCGACCGGGAACGGCTCACGCACCGCGAGTACGCACGCGTGCCCGCCGAGCGGGACCAGGAGTCCGTCCCTGCCACCGCCGAGCGGCCCGCCCTGGTGGCCCCCCGCGCGGTCGCGGTCGACCGGGGAACGGCCGACCGGGGATCGCCCGACCGGGGATCGCCCGACCGGGGATCGCCCGACACCCCGCCTGCCGGAGTGACCGCCTTGCGCCTGCACCGACCGTCCGAGGAGCCGGAGGAGTCCGACGACCTGCCCCGCCGGGTCCGCCAGGCGAGCCTCGCCCCCCAACTGCGCGAGCAGCGCTCGCAGGAACCGGCTCCGGCGACCGGCCGCCGGGACGACGAGGGCCGTTCACCCGAGGTCGTACGGGATCGGATGGCCGCGTACCGGGACGGCTGGGTGCGCGGGGGCGGCAGGCAGCCCGGGCGCGGCGCCACCCCAGATTCCCCAGCGGGCAGAGACAGCAGCGAAGGAGACCGAGGATGATCCAGGACCCGAACATGAGGGCCGACATGGGGGTCCCCCCGCGCGAGCGGAACCGGGAGTGGGGGAGGTCCGGCGAACTGGACTGGCTGCTGGACGACCTGGTGCTGCGGGTGAGCGAGGTACGGCACGCCGTGGTGCTGTCCAACGACGGCCTTGCCGTGGGGTCCTCCACGGACCTGCGCCGCGAGGACGCGGAACACCTCGCGGCCGTCTCCTCCGGCTTCCACAGCCTCGCGAAGGGCGCCGGCCGCCACTTCGGGGCCGGGGGAGTGCGCCAGACCATGGTCGAGATGGACGACGGCTTCCTGTTCGTGGCCGCCGCGGGAGACGGCTCCTGCCTCGCCGTCCTCACCGCGGTGACCGCGGACATCGGCCTGGTCGCCTACGAGATGGCACGGCTGGTCAAACGCGTCGGTGAGCACCTCTACACGGCGCCGCGCGTGGGCGCGCGGCCGCCCGCCGGATGAGAGCGAAGGGCGGTCGGCAGGCATGACCGAGGACATGACGGGCGTCCCGCACGACCAGGGAAGCCAGTGGTACGACGGCGAGGCCGGGCCTCTCGTCCGCCCCTACGCGATGACGGGCGGACGCACCAAACCCGGCCCCAGCGGGGTGCGTTTCGACCTGATCGCCCTCGTCACCCTGGACGCGGGCGCACCCGGCCCGGGCGAGGACAGCGCGCTCGGGCCCGAACACCGGGCCCTGCTCGACCTGTGCCGCATCGAGACGCAGTCGGTGGCGGAGCTCGGCGCGGGCGCCGACCTGCCCGTCGGCGTGGTCAGGGTGCTCCTGGGGGACCTCCTGGAGCTCGGCTGTGTCACCGTCAGCCGACCGGTACCGCCCGCGCAGCTTCCTGACGAACGGATTCTGCGCGAGGTGATCGAAGGGCTTCGGGCGCTGTAGATGAACGTTCAGAACCGGGCAAAAAGCGGTCGAACCACCCGAAGATGAGCCTTAGTTGTCATGATGCTGATTTCGCGACCCCGCGCCGACGTCGCCGCCCGTTGCCGGCCCTCCCGAGAGAAGTGATCGATGGTCTCCGAGAACTCCGACGCCCAGGACGGCGAGCCGACCGCCCTCGCGTTGAAGATACTGGTCGCCGGCGGTTTCGGCGTGGGCAAGACCACCCTGGTGGGCGCGGTCAGCGAGATCAGGCCGCTGCGCACCGAGGAACTGCTCAGCGAGGCCGGCCAGCTGGTGGACGACACCGACGGCGTGGACCAGAAGGTCACCACGACCGTCGCCATGGACTTCGGCCGCATCACCATCCGCTCCGGCCTGTCCCTCTACCTCTTCGGCACCCCCGGCCAGGACCGCTTCTGGTTCCTCTGGGACGAGTTGTCCCAAGGAGCCCTGGGCGCCGTCGTCCTCGCCGACACCCGGCGCCTGGAGGACTGCTTCCCGGCCGTGGACTACTTCGAGCACCGGCACATCCCGTTCGTGGTGGCCGTCAACTGCTTCGCGGGCGCCCGGAGCTACGGCGCCCACGACGTGTCCCGCGCGCTCGACCTCGACCAGGGCACTCCCGTGGTGCTCTGCGACGCGCGGGACCGTGACTCGGGGAAGGAGGTGCTCATCCGCCTGGTCGAGTACGCCGGGCGCATGCACACCGCCCGGCTGCTCGACTCGGTGGGCTGACCGGGCGGACCCGTCAGTCGGCGACGCGCTTCTCCGCCAGCACCTTGTCGATCTTCACGCGGACGAGGAGTTCGCCCGGAACGCCGTTGCGGGTCGCGAACTCCTCGGCCCGCTCCTCGCCCATGTACCGCGCGCCGATCCGGCCGGCCCAGTGCCGGACCTCGTCGAGTTCCTCCGACAGCCGGGCCCGGCCCTGCACCACCACATAGTCGAAGGGCGGCCGGTCGTCGTCCACGCACAGGGCGACACGCCCGTCCCGCGCCAGATTGCGCCCCTTGACGGTGGCCTTCCCGGTGTTGAACACCAGATCGTCACCGTCGAGCACGAACCAGATCGGCGCCACATGCGGGCTCCCGTCGGCCCGGACGGTGGACAACTTGCCGGTACGGGTGCCGTACGAGACGAACTCCCGCCATTCCTCATCGGTCATCTTCTGTGCCATGTCCCCATTCTCCTTGCCCCGTTGACGGTCGTGGGGAAGGCTTGCGGGAGATCCTCCGGGCTGGAGGAGACGTCACACGGGGAGACGGGACACATGCCGGAGAAGCAGGGCCTCGGCTGGCTGCTGGACGATCTGACCGAGCGCGTCGACCACGTCCGGCACGCGCTGGTGCTGTCCAACGACGGACTGGTGACGGGCGCGAGCACGGGACTGCGCCGCGAGGACGCGGAGCATCTCGCCGCCGTCTCGTCCGGACTGCACAGCCTCGCCAAGGGCTCGGGCCGGCATTTCGGCGCGGGTCAGGTACGGCAGACGATGATCGAGTTCGACGATGCCGTGCTGTTCGTCACCGCGGCCGGCACCGGTAGCTGTCTGTGCGTGCTCAGCGGTTCGGACGCCGACATCGGCCAGATCGCCTACGAGATGACACTGCTCGTCAACCGGGTCGGCGAGCATCTCGACGTGGACGCCCGCCGGCCTGAGCGGAGCTCGCCGACAGACCTCTGACCTGCTAGTTCTTCGCCCCCATGGAGTTATCCACAGGCTCGCCACGCGTCTCGCCCCACCGGCTACGGTGTGTCACACGGCGAACGCACACAGCGTGAGCGACGACTCCACGGGGGAGCGATCATGTCGAGCAGCACGATCACCCAACTCCAGCGCCACTCCTGCACACCCAGCCGCGCGGCCCGCGAACTGAGCCTCAAGCGCAGCGAGTTCGACCTCGCCGTCCACCTCGGTCTGATCCGGACGGTGCCCGACGAAGGAGGCGGGGGCCGCCGCGTGACTCCTGCGGAGATCGACCGGCTGCGGGCGACGGACGGCTTCCCGGACGCACTGCGTGAGCGGGTACGGCTCGTGGGCACCGCCGAGGGCGCGGAGGTCATGGACATCCCCGTCGGCAGGTTCACCCGCCTGGCCCGCCTCGGCCTGATCTCGCCGGTGCGCTTTTATCTCAACAGGTACCGGACCGTCGTGTGGCTGTATCTGGCCACGGAACTCGAGGAGTTCACGGCGGTCGAGGAGAACAAGCCGCTGCTGACCGGGCGACGCATGCCCGAAGGTCTGCGCGACATGCTGGACGAGGGCGTCGACCTGCGCGCCCGCAACTGGCGCGGACGCCACCGGGGATTCCTTCTGCGCCTCGCCGAAGACCCCTGGGAGAGCGCCGGAGTCCTCGCCGCCTTCCTCGACCCCGCCCGGATCGCGGAGCTCGTCCCGGACCCCTACGACCGCTCCCACCTGGGCCGTTTCCGGCCCGGACCGCCCGCCCACGGGGCGCTGGGCTCACCTGCCGCACACCTCGTCGAGAAGATCATGACCGCGGACGACCCGGCGGAGATCGAATGGCTGAGGAGCGAGCTGGTCCACGTCCTGGACGACGCCCGACGCTTCCGGCCCGCACCACGCCCCGCGGCCCGGCGGACACCCGCCGCGCCGCCACCTGCGGAGCCGTCGGCGCCGCAGGAACCGTCCCGCGGCGGCCTGCTGGGCTGGCTCCGGCGCAGAAGCGCCTGAACGCACCGCCTACAACGCCCGGAACAGCCCTTCCTGGACGACGGACACCAGCAGCCGTCCCTCCAGGTCGTAGATCCGGCCGCGGGCCAACCCGCGTCCGCCCGTCGCGATCGGCGACTCCTGGTCGTACAGGAACCACTCGTCCGCGCGGAAGGGCCGGTGGAACCACATGGCGTGGTCCAGCGACGCGATGTCGAAGGTCCGCGGGCCCCAGAGGGGTTGGACCGGCAGGCGGACCGCGTCCAGCAGGGTCATGTCGCTCGCGTAGGTCAGCGCGCAGGTGTGCACGACCGGGTCGTCGCCCAGCGGCCCGACCGCGCGCATCCACACCGCACTGCGCGGCTCGGCGTCCTTGACCTCCTCGGCGCTCCAGCGCAGCCGGTCCACGTACCGGATGTCGAAGGGCTGGCGGCGCGCCATCCGCTCCAACTGCTCGGGCAGCTCGCCCAGGTGCTCCCGGATCTCGTCGCCCACCCGCGGCAGGGACTCCGGGTCAGGAACCTTGCGCGCGGGCGGCAGCTGGTGCTCGAACGGACCTTCCTCAGGCTTGTGAAAGGAGGCGGTGAGATTGAAGATCGTGCGACCCTGCTGCACCGCGGTGACCCGGCGGGTGGTGAACGACCGCCCGTCCCGCACCCGCTCGACCTGGTACACGATCGGCACGCCGGGCCGGCCCGGACGCAGGAAGTACGCGTGCAGCGAGTGCACGGGGCGGTCGCCCTCCGTGGTGCGGGCGGCGGCCACCAGCGCCTGGCCCGCGACCTGGCCGCCGAAGACCCGTTGGAGGGACTCGTGCGGGCTTCGGCCGCGGAAGATGTTGACCTCGATCTGCTCCAGGTCGAGCAGGTCGACGAGCCTCTCGGCCGGGTTCGTCATCGGTGGGGTTCTCCTTGGCTCACAACGGACCTGGGGCCCACAAAGGGCCTGGCGCTCACGGCCGGCATGCGGCTCACAACTGGCCGACGTCGGTGACCCGGACGACCGCGCGGCCCTCCGCGTCGGAGGCGGTGAGGTCGACCTCCGCACTGATGCCCCAGTCGTGGTCGCCGTTCGGGTCGGCGAAGGTCTGTCGGACGCGCCACAGCCTGTTCTCCGGCTCCTCCTCGATCCGCAGCAGCTTCGGACCACGCGCGTCGGGGCCGGTGCCGAGGTCGTCGTACTCGTCCCAGTACTTGTCCATCGCCTCGCCCCACGCGTCGGCGTCCCAGCCGGCGTCGGCGTCCATCTCGCCGAGTTCCTCGACCTGGTCCAGGGCGGCGAGTTCGACGCGGCGGAACATGGCGTTGCGGACCAGGACCCGGAAGGCGCGCGCGTTGGTGGTGACCGGCTTGACCTCGTCGGCCCGCTCCTGGGCCTCCTCGGCGGTCATCACCTCCGGGTTGGCGAGCTGCTCCCACTCGTCCAGGAGGCTGGAGTCGACCTGGCGGACCGTCTCGCCGAGCCACTCGATCAGGTCCTGGAGGTCCTCGGACTTCAGGTCGTCCGGGATGTTGTGGTCGAGCGCCTTGTACGCGCTGGCGAGGTAGCGCAGCACGATGCCCTCGGTGCGGGCCAGCTCGTAGAAGGACACCAGCTCCGTGAAGGACATGGCCCGTTCGTACATGTCACGAATGACGGACTTCGGGGAGAGCGGATGGTCGCCGACCCACGGATGGCTCTTGCGGTACGTGTTGTACGCGTGGAAGAGCAGCTCCTCCAGGGGCTTCGGGTAGCTGACGTCCTGGAGGCGCTCCATGCGCTCCTCGTACTCGACGCCGTCCGCCTTCATCGCGGCCACCGCCTCGCCCTTCGCCTTGTTCAGCTGGGCGACGAGGATCTGCCGGGGGTCGTCCAGCGTGGACTCCACGACCGACACCATGTCCAGGGCGTAGGACGGCGATTCGGGGTCGAGCAGCTCGAACGCGGCGAGCGCGAACGTGGACAGCGGTTGGTTCAGCGCGAAGTCCTGCTGGAGGTCCACGGTGAGGCGGACGATCCGGCCGGCGGCGTCGGGCTCGTCGAGCTTCTCGACGATGCCGCCGTCCAGCAGCGAACGGTAGATGGCGATCGCCCGCCGGATGTGCCGCAGCTGCTGCTTGCGCGGCTCGTGGTTGTCCTCCAGGAGGTGCCGCATGGCCTCGAAGGCGTTGCCCGGGCGGGCGATCACCGAAAGGAGCATCGTGTGGGTGACCCGGAAGCGGGACGTCAGCGGCTCCGGCTCGGAGGCGATCAGCTTCTCGAAGGTGCTGTCCGACCAGGCGACGAATCCCTCGGGCGCCTTCTTGCGGACGACCTTGCGCCGCTTCTTCGGATCGTCACCGGCCTTGGCGAGAGCCTTCTCGTTCTCCACGACGTGCTCGGGCGCCTGAGCGACGACGAAGCCCGCGGTGTCGAAGCCGGCCCGGCCCGCGCGCCCCGCGATCTGGTGGAACTCACGGGCGCGCAGGGTGCGGACACGGCTGCCGTCGTACTTGGTCAGCGCCGTGAACAGCACCGTGCGGATGGGCACGTTGACACCGACTCCCAGGGTGTCGGTGCCGCAGATGACCTTCAGCAGACCGGCCTGCGCGAGCTTCTCCACCAGCCGCCGGTACTTGGGCAGCATGCCGGCGTGGTGGACGCCGATGCCGTGGCGGACGTAGCGGGAGAGGTTGCGGCCGAACTTGGTGGTGAAGCGGAAGTTGCCGATCAGCTCGGCGATCTGGTCCTTCTCCTCGCGCGAGCACATGTTGATGCTCATCAGCGCCTGTGCCCGTTCCACGGCCTGCGCCTGCGTGAAGTGCACGATGTAGACCGGCGCCTGCTTGGTCTCCAGGAGCTCCGTCAGGGTCTCGGTGAGCGGGGTGAGCTTGTACTCGTAGGAGAGCGGCACGGGGCGGGTCGCCGAGCGGACCACCGACGTCGGCCGACCGGTGCGCCGGGTGAGGTCCTTCTCGAACATCGAGACGTCGCCGAGCGTGGCCGACATCAGGATGAACTGCGCCTGCGGAAGCTCAAGGATCGGGATCTGCCAGGCCCAGCCGCGGTCGGCCTCCGCGTAGAAGTGGAACTCGTCCATGACAACCTGGCCGACGTCCGCCTGCTTGCCGTCGCGCAGCGCGATCGACGCGAGGACCTCGGCGGTGCAGCAGATGACGGGCGCGTCGGCGTTGACGGAGGCGTCACCGGTCAGCATGCCGACGTTCTCGGTGCCGAACATCTTGCACAGCTCGAAGAACTTCTCCGAGACCAGCGCCTTGATGGGCGCGGTGTAGAACGTGACCTCGTCGCGGGCCAGGGCGGCGAAGTGGGCACCCGCAGCGATCATGCTCTTGCCGGAGCCGGTGGGCGTCGACACGATCACGTTCGCGCCGGAGACCACCTCGATCAGCGCCTCCTCCTGGTGGGGGTAGAGCGTGAGACCCCGCTCCCCGGCCCACGACTCGAAGGCTTCGTAGAGGGCGTCGGGGTCTGCGGTCTGCGGCAGCTGATCGATGAGGGTCACGGACCCATCTTGCCTGGCCTCCTCCCCTACAGGGGAATCGGTTGTCGGGAGGAAGATCATGACCAGTACGCTGTGTCGCCGACGGAGCGTCAGCGCAGCCGGTCAACTGGACGGTGGCGCACGAGGAATGGGGCGGGCAACGCCGATGATGGGACCAGCACACTCACTGTCGGGCGCCGCGGCCTGGCTGGGCGTAGGAGCGGCCGCCGCCGCCACGGGGCACACCATGCCGTGGCCCGTGCTGCTGGCCGGAGCGCTGATCTGCGCGGGCGCCGCGCTCGCTCCCGACCTCGACCACAAGGCGGCCACGATCTCGCGGGCCTTCGGTCCGGTCTCACGGGCCCTGTGCGAGATCGTCGACAAGCTCTCCTATGCCGTCTACAAGGCCACCAGGAAGCAGGGCGACCCTCGTCGTTCCGGCGGTCACCGCACGCTCACGCACACCTGGTTGTGGGCCGTCCTGATCGGTGTGGGCTGCTCGGTGGCGGCGATCACCGGCGACCGGTGGGCCGTCCTCGCGATCCTCTTCGTGCACATGGTGCTGGCCATCGAGGGCCTGCTGTGGCGGGCCACCCGGGGCTCCAGTGCCGACGTCCTGGTGTGGCTGCTGGCCGCGACCAGTGCGTGGATCATCGCCGGTGTCCTGGACAAGCCGGGCAACGGCTCGGACTGGCTGTTCACCCAGCCCGGCCAGGAGTACATGTGGCTGGGGTTGCCGGTGATCCTGGGTGCGCTCGTGCACGACATCGGGGACGCGCTGACGGTGTCGGGCTGCCCGATCCTGTGGCCGATCCCGGTTGGCCGCAAGCGCTGGTACCCGATCGGACCGCCGAAGGTGATGCGGTTCCGCGCGGGCAGCTGGGTCGAGCTGAAGGTGCTGATGCCGGCGTTCATGCTGCTCGGGGGAGTGGGCTGCGCGGCGGCGCTGAACTTCATCTGAGGCCGGGGCGCGGGGGGACTGATACGCACCCGGGCCCTGGGGCGCCGGGGGCGGCCGGTCGGTCAGCCGTCCTGGCCGGTCCCGCCGCCGTACCGCCGCTCGAAGGCGGCGACGCGTCCTTCGGAGTCCACCGTGCGCGCCTTCCCGGTGTAGAAGGGGTGGCTCTCCGAGGAGATCTCCACGTCCACCACCGGGTAGGTCTCGCCGTCGTCCCACTCGATGGTCCGGTCGCTGGTCGCGGTGGAGCGGGTCAGGAAGGCGTAACCGGCGGAGCGGTCACGGAAGACGACCTCGTGGTAGTCGGGGTGCTTGTCCTGCTGCATGGCGGCTCCTCGTGCGCTGCGGGTGTCCTGCTCTCAGCCGTGCTCCCAGCCGTGTCCTCAGCCGGACAGGGTCTCCTCGTCCACGATGTGCATCGCCGCCTCCTCGGCGGACGCCGCGGCGCCGTCGATGCCCACGTCCGTGGCGACCAGCGCGCTCTCCTCGTCCTCGTGAGCCCCTTCGTCGGGGGCCACGAGACGGCCGGAGCGCATCGCGCCGACCTCGTTGTCCAGGAGTTCGCCGTCGGTGCCGTCCACGTCACCGATGCCGTCGCCGTCGGACGGCACGAAGTCGGGGAGTTCCTCGGCGAGCCGTTGGTCCAGCGTCTCGCCCTGCCGGCGCTCCGCGGCGGTCACGCCGGTGTGCTCCACCGCCCAGGGTCTGTCCGGTGGGGACCAGCCGCGGTCGAGGGGGTCGTCGACCCCGTCGTCCTCCAGGGTGTCCTCCGCGTCGAGCAGCCCCGCGTCCTCCTGGATCTCGGAGCCGTCGGGCTGGTAGACGTCGTCTCCCCATCCGTCGGAGCTGTCCACGGGTACCTCCAGGTGAAGGGGACGGGCCCGATCCTCCGCAGCCCAGGCGGGCCACGGACCCCCGGGGCACTTGCCGCGCCCGCAGGCGGCCCGAGCCGCCCGCACGCGCTCCCTGAGCCGGTGCTGCTGTCCAGCCTTCCACCCCGGTTCGGGACAGCGCAACGCCAGGGGCGCTGCGCCGGCTGGAGCGGGGGTCGGCGGGGCCGGGGTGTGGGGTGGGGTGGTGGTCGGAGAGGGCGCGGCCGGGCGTGGGGTGAGGTGGCCGTGGGTGGGGCGTGGGGGCGGGTCGGCCCTGGACCGTTCGCCCCGGACCGCCACCACCCGACGCCCACCACCCCGCGTCCGTCACCCGGCCGTCACACCACTCCTCACCCGTGCCAGGACCGCCACAGCGCCGCGTACGCGCCGTTCGCCGTGACCAGTTCCTCGTGGCTGCCCAGCTCGCTGATGCGGCCGTTCTCGACGACGGCGATGACGTCCGCGTCGTGGGCGGTGTGGAGGCGGTGGGCGATCGCGACGACCGTGCGGCCGTCGAGGACGCGGGCCAGGGAACGTTCCAGGTGACGGGCCGCCCGGGGGTCGAGCAGCGACGTCGCCTCGTCGAGGACCAGGGTGTGCGGGTCGGCCAGCACCAGACGGGCCAGCGCCACCTGCTGTGCCTGGGCGGGAGTGACGGTCAGGCCGCCCGAGCCGACCTCGGCGTCCAGGCCGTCGTCGAGCGCGCGTGCCCACCCGTCCGCGTCGACCGCGCCCAGGGCCGCCCACAGCTCGGCGTCCGTGGCGTCGGTCCGGGCGAGCAGGAGGTTGTCGCGCAGGGAGCCCACGAAGACGTGGTGCTCCTGGTTGACGAGTGCCACGTGCTCACGGACCCGTTCGGCGGACATCCCGGACAGCTCGGCGCCGCCCAGGGTGACCCGGCCGTCCCGGGGCGCGTAGATGCCGGCCAGCAGCCTGCCCAGGGTGGACTTGCCGGCGCCCGAGGGGCCGACCAGCGCCAGCCGGGTGCCGGGCGCGACCTCCAGGGACACCTTGCGCAGGACGTCCACGCCCTCCAGGTAGCCGAAGTGCACCCGGTCCGCACGCACCTCCCGTCCGTTGGGCGCGAGCCCGGCGTCCGTGCCGGCCGGCTCGACGTCCCGGACGCCCACCAGCCGGGCCAGCGACACCTGGGCCACCTGGAGCTCGTCGTACCAGCGCAGGATCAGCCCGACCGGGTCGATCAGCATCTGCGCGATCAGCGCACCGGTCGTGAGCTGGCCGACCCCGATCCAGCCCTGGAGGACGAACACCCCGCCGACCATCAGCACCGAGGAGAGGATCATCACGTGGCTGACGTTGATGCACGGGAAGAGCACCGACCGCAGCCACAGCGTGTACCGCTCCCAGGCGGTCCACTCCTTGATCCGCCGCTCCGACAGCTCGATGCGACGGGCACCGAGCCGGTGCGCCTCGACTGTGCGCCCGGCGTCCACGGTCTCCGCGAGCGCGGCGGCCACGGCGGCGTACCCGGCGGCCTCCGAGCGGTAGGCGGACGGTGCCCGCTTGAAGTACCAGCGGCAGCCGGCGATCAGCAGCGGCAGCGCGAGCAGCACGGCAGCGGCCAGCGGCGGCGCTGTGATCACGAGTCCGCCGAGCAGCAGGGCCGCCCACACCACACCGATCGCCAGTTGCGGTACGGCCTCGCGCATGGCGTTGCCGAGCCGGTCGATGTCGGTCGTGATCCGGGACAGCAGGTCGCCGGTCCCGGCCCGTTCCAGGACGCCGGGCGGCAGGCCGACCGACCGCACGAGGAAGTCCTCGCGCAGGTCGGCCAGCATCTGCTCGCCGAGCATCGAACCGCGCAGCCGCACCTGCCGGACGAAGACGGCCTGGACGACCAGGGCGATGACGAACAGCCCCGCGGTCAGTTCGAGGTGGAGTTCGCGCGCTCCGTCCGAGACGCGCTCGACGAGGCCGCCGAGCAGCCAGGGCCCCACCATGGAGGCCACCACCGAGACCGTGTTCACGCCGACGAGAAGTGCGAAGGCGCGGCGGTGCCGGCGGAACAGTTCGGCCACGTAGGCGCGTACGGTCGCGGGGGCTCCGACGGGCAGGGTGTTCGCCGTCGTCGGTGCCGCCGGGTCGTACGCTGGTGGCGCCACGCCGATCATGCGCTCTCCTCGATCTCTTCCAGGGCGTGCAGCACGTCTTGCTCGTGCGGTACGCCGTCCTTCTCGTGCCGTACATCGATGTCGTGCCGCACATCGTTCAGTGCGGCCTCGTCGTCCGTCTCGCGGGTGACGACCGCCCGGTACCGCGGTTCCGTGTGCACCAGCTCGCGGTGCACGCCCACCGCCGCGACCTCGCCGTCGTGGACGAGCACCACGCGGTCGGCGCGGTCCAGGAGCAGGGGCGAGGAGGTGAACACCACCGTGGTGCGCCCGCTCCGCAGGTCCCGTACGCCGTCCGCGATCCGTGCCTCGGTGTGCGAGTCCACCGCGGAGGTGGGTTCGTCCAGGACGAGCACCTCCGGATCGGTGAACAGCGACCGGGCCAGGGCGAGCCGTTGGCGCTGGCCGCCCGAGAGGGAGCGCCCGCGTTCGGTGATGCGGGCGTCCATCGGGTCCTCGGCGTCCAGGGATCCCTGGACCAGGGCGGCCAGTACGTCAGCGCACTGCGCGGCGGCGAGCGCCTCCACGGCACCGACGTCACCCGAGGCGGGCACGTCGAGCAGTTCGCGCAGGCTGCCGGAGAGCAGCACCGGGTCCTTGTCCTGGACGAGCACGGCGGTGCGCGCCGAGTCGAGCGGCAGCTCGTCCAGCGGCACACCGCCCAGCAGCACGGAGATGCCCTCCTCCGAGGGGTGTCCGCCGAGCCGTTCGGCGAGCAGCCCCGCCGCGTCCGGGTCGCCGCAGACCACCGCGGTGAGCCGTCCGGAAGGGGCGAGCAGACCGGTGGCCGGGTCGTACAGGTCCCCGGAGGGCATGTCTCCCGGGACCTCCGCAGCCGCCACCCCCTCGGCCGGTGTGGCCCGTTCCAACGACAGCACCCGGGCGGCCCGGGTGGCCGAGGGACGCGAGAAGGAGTACGCCATGGCGATCTCCTCGAAGTGCCGCAGCGGGTAGGTCAGGATCATCACCGAGCTGTAGACGGCGACCAGTTCGCCGATCTCCACCCGGCCCTGGCGGGCCAGGTGGACGCCGTACCAGACGACCGCGATCAGCAGCAGACCCGGCAGCAGGACCTGGATCGCGGCGATCAGCGACCACATGCGGGCACTGCGCACGGCCGCGTGGCGGACCTCCTGGGAGGCCCTGCGGTAGCGGTCGAGGAAGAGTTCCTCACCGCCGATGCCGCGCAGTACGCGCAGCCCGGCGACGGTGTCGGAGGCCAGCTCGGTGGCGCGGCCCGCCTTCTCGCGCTGGAAGTCGGCGCGCCTGGTCGCCCGGGGCAGCAGGGGCAGCACCGAGAGGGCCAGCACCGGCAGGCCCACGGCGACCACCACGCCGAGCGCCGGCTGGTAGACGACCAGCCCGACGCAGACCACGACGATCGTGACGGCCGCCGCGGTGAACCGGGACCAGGCCTCCACGAACCAGCCGATCTTCTCGACGTCACCGGTGGAGACGGCCACGACCTCGCCGGCCGCGACCCGCCGGGTCAGTGCCGAGCCCAGGTTCGCGGCCTTTCGGGCCAGCAGCTGCTGGACGCGCGCGGCGGCCGTGATCCAGTTGGTGACGGCGGTGCGGTGCAGGAAGGTGTCGCCGACCGCGTTGCCGACGCAGCACAGCGCCAGCAGTCCGCCGGCGAGGGCCAGCCGGCGCCCGGAGTGGTCGACCACGGCCTGAACGGCCACGCCGACGCAGAAGGGCAGTGCGGAGACGGAGAGGAAGTGCAGCAATCCCCAGGCCAGCGACTTGAACTGACCGCCCAGCTGGTTCCTGAAGAGCCACCACAGGAACCGGGGGCCCGAGCGTGCGTCGGGCACTCCCGGATCGGCATACGGAAGGTCTTGGATCTGCATGAGGGGTGTGTCCCGGTTGCTCGTGTCAGGGGGGTGGGAGGAGAGCCGCGCACGGCGGCTGCAAACCGTGAAAGGTTCGCGGCAGAGCGTGTCCGGAGGCAACCGGTTTTCCGCCGCGACGCACCGAAAGCCGGCCCGTCCGCCCTACGTGACGCATGCGCCGCGCACAACCGGCTCGGCCGCCCCAGGGCTCCGGTGCGACGATGGACCGATGGGAGACGGAGGCGTACGACGGACCGCGGTGACCACGACAGCGGTGGCAGCGTCGTTGCTCCTGCTCGGAGGATGCGGCGGTCCGGGCCGCCCGGCACAGACCGGCGCCACCCCCACGTCCGCCACCCCCGTCCCCCGCACCGAGGCCGGGGACGCATCCGTGGACCGACCGACCCGTATCCCCGGTGTCGGCGACCGCCTCCAGAAGCGCATCCCCGTGAACTCCCGCCAGGTCGTCGCGGTCTACGGCGACGGCAGGAACTCCGCGGACGCCACCGTCGTGCTGTACGCCAGGCACGGCTCCGGCTGGGATCGTGTCCGCGGCTGGCCCGCCCACAACGGCAAGAAGGGCTGGACCACCGACCATCACGAGGGCGACCGGCGCAGCCCGGTCGGGGTGTTCACGCTCAGTGACGCCGGCGGCGTCCTCCCGGACCCCGGCGCGCGGCTGCCGTACACGAGGTCCGCCGCGATCGCCGCCCCGCGCTGGTGGCCCAGGTCCTACTGGCACGACTTCGACTACGTGATCGCCGTCGATTACAACCGTGTCGAGGGCACCCCGCCCAACAACCAGACGCGGCCCGAGGGTTACGCCAAGGGTGGTGGCATCTGGCTGCACATGGACCACGGCAGCGGTACGTCGGCCTGTGTCAGCGTGTCCAGGTCGGCGATGCGGTATCTGCTGCGCACGCTCGATCCGGACCGGCATCCCGTGGTGGTCATGGGGGACAGGGCGGACCTGGCGGCGTAAGCCGGCTGAGGGAGGCGTCATTGCGGGGGACGCCCGACTCGCCGTAGAACACGGCCATGAAGAGTCGGATAGTCATGTCCATGCTTACAGGGGCGACCCTCCTGGTGGGCACACTGCTCGGAGCGGCACCGGCCCAGTCGGCGGCGCGCCTCGCTCAGGCCCCTACAGTCCGGCCGGCAGTGCAGGAAGACCAACCCACCCCCGTTCCGGCCGAGTTCGGCACCGACTGGCACGACCCCGTCACGGCCGCCCAGCCCCTCGCCAAGCCCCCGGGCAGGTCCTGCCGGGTCACCGTCGCCGAAGCACGGTTCCGCGACTTCACGCCGTACACCGGCACCTACGCCCCGCCCAAGGGCTGCGGCGACCGCTGGAGCAAGGTGGTGCTGCGTCTCGAAGGCCACGTCAAGGGACGGCAGTTCGACCGGCTCGGCTATCTGCACATCGGCGGGGTCGAGGTGCTCCGCACGTCCACCCCGCAGCCCTCGCCCGACGGCATCGAATGGTCCGTGGAGAAGGACGTCACGCGCTACAGCGACACACTCCGCCGCGGCCAGGACGTCGAGATGCTGATCGGGAACGTCGTCGACGACACCTATACCGGCGTCATCGACGTGAAGGTGACGCTGACGTTCTACGCAGGCGCAGCGGCGGCCGGCAGCACTCCCGGCCGTGTGCTCACCCTCGCCGACGGGACCCTCACCACCCCGCGCAACAGCGAACGCATCGTCGCCGAGGTGTACGCCACCGGCTCCGGCGGCGGCTGCGAGGAGTACTGGTATCTGACGGTGCCGACGAACGCGCCGTACTCCTGCCAGGCGGACGGCGGCCCCTACCGCGAGGTCCAGATCCGGGTCGACGGCCAACTCGCGGGCATCGCCGCCCCGTTCCCGACCGTGTGGACCGGGGGCTGGTCCAACCCCTTTCTCTGGTACGTCGTTCCGGGCCCGCGCGCCTTCGACGTCAAGCCGATCGAATACGACCTGACCCCGTTCGCCGGGATCCTCAACGACGGGCGCCCGCATCGCCTGGAGGTCTCGGTGGTCGGTGTGCCCGCGGGGCAGTCCGGGTGGAGCGCGCCGGTGAACGTCCTCGTCTGGCAGGACGCCAAGAGCAGGCACGTCACTGGAGGGCTCACCGTGCACGACGGTGGTGACCTCGTCAACTCCTCCGTCTGGACGCCCGGTTCGGAGCAGCGCGTGGACACCGAGGGTGACCATCGGCTCACCGTCGCCGGGTACGTGGACACCTCGCACGGCCGGGTGACGACCACCGTCCGCCGCTCACTGGCGAACACGTCCACCCATCGCTGGGGTGCCGACGAGAACCCCGATGCGCTCAAGGCCACCTGGACGGACGACGAATCGGTGACCGTGGACGGCCGTGGCCCGGCCCGCACCACCCGCACCCACCGGACCTACGCGATGGACGGCACGACCACCGTCGGCACGGGTGACCGCCTCCGGACCGTGCTGACCCTCGGTGACCGCGCCGAGTCCACGGCGAGCCGAGGCGGCCGCAGCGCGACGTGGTCCCGGCTCGACGACACCTACACGGGCGACGCCACCTACACGATCAACGTCCCCCGCGATCAGCGGCACGGGGTCGGCACGACGCGCGAGCACTACCGGCTCTGGGGTTCGGCCGGATGCCGCGACCGGTCACTCGTGACCGTGCAGGGAGTGCTGACTGAAGAACGCGACGGCTGCTGAGCCGAGTTGTGTGCGGTGCGTCACAGGGCGCGTGATTTACGCGGCGGAAACACGGCGGTCTCGTAGGCGATCAACGGTCCCTCCAGAGTAGTCGTCACGGAAGCCGCTTTCCGTATCGCAGAAGTCTCCCCTGGCTTCTGTGGCTCCCCGTCCCCCCCAAGGAGTGCCCGTGCCGCCGTCCGTCCCGTCCCTGCCGCGACGCGTCGCACACAAACTGCGTACCTCTCTCTTCGTCCAGGTCGCCGTGGCGCTGGTCCTCGGCATCGTTGTCGGAAAGCTGTGGCCCGGCTTCGCCTCGGACCTCCAGCCGCTCGGCGACGGCTTCACCCGGCTCATCAAGACGATCATCTCGCCGCTCGTGTTCTGCGTGGTCGTCGTCGGCATCGCCAAGGCGGGCGACCTCAAGGCCTTCGGCCGGATCGGGCTCAAGGCGCTGATCTGGTTCGAGGTCGCGAGCACCCTCGCGCTGGTCATCGGACTGCTCGCCGCCAACGTCGTCCAGCCCGGCTCGGGGATGCACGTCGACCCGGCGACGCTCAACTCCGCGGCCGTGGACGCCAAGACGGCCGGCGGCCACCTGCCCTCGACGACCGAGTTCATCGTCAACGCGCTGCCCACCAGTTTCATCGGCGCCTTCGCCGAGAACTCCCTGCTCCAGGTGCTCATCCTGGCCTGTCTGGTGGGCGCCGCCCTGCTCCACCTCGGGCACACCAAGATCCCGCGGGTGCTGCCCGCCATCGAGCAGGCCCAGGAGATCATCTTCGCGGTCGTCGGCTTCGTGATGCGCCTCGCGCCGATCGCGGTGTTCGGTGCGATGGCCGTCCTGATCGGCCAGTACGGCCTCGGTGTCATCGAGACCTACGCCAAGCTGATCGTCCTGTGCTACGTGGCCGCCGCGCTCTTCATCGCGCTGCTCGCCGTCGCGCTCAAGGCGCTCACCGGACTCAGCCTGTGGAAGTTCCTGCGCTACATCCGCGAGGAGATGCTGCTCGCGCTCGGCACCGCGTCCACCGAGTCCGTCATGCCGCGCGTGATGCAGAAGCTGCGCAAGGCCGGTGCGCGCGACGACGCGGTCGGCCTGGTGCTGCCAACCGGCTACTCCTTCAACCTCGACGGCGCCTCGCTCTACCTCTCCATCGGCACGCTGTTCATCGCCCAGGCCGTCGGCGTCGACCTCAGCCTCGGCCAGCAGATCACCGTGGTCGCGGTGCTGATGCTGACCAGCAAGGGCATGGCGGGCATCCCCGGCTCGGCGTTCCTCGCCCTGTCCGCCACCGCCGCCTCGCTCGGCGCGATCCCCGCCGGTGCGGTCGCCCTGCTGCTCGGCGTCGACCGCATCATGGACTCGATGCGCGTGGTGACCAACCTCCTCGGCAACTGCGTCGCGGTCTTCGCGGTGTCCCGCTGGGAGGGCGCCCTGGACATCGAGAAGGCGAAGAAGGTGCTGAGCGGCGAGGTCGTACCCGAGGCGGAGGGGGAGCCCGCCCCGGCAGTCGCACCCGAGGCGGAGGGGGAGCCCGCCCCGGCTCCGGTCGTCAAGGAACCGGTCGTCAAGGAACCGGTGGTCAAGGAGCCGGTCGCCGAGGTGAGTTGACGCTCGCGGCCGTGACGCCCCGAGGCCACCGCTCCGTACGACGGGAGTGGTGGCCTCGCTCGTTCCTCAGTGCTGCCCGTCCACGAGGGTGTCCAGCAGCCCCCCGAGCGCCGCGCGTTGCTCGTCCGACAGCGGGGCGAGGATCTCCTCCGCGGCGGCCCTGCGTACGTCGTGCAACTCGCGCAGGGTCTTGACGCCGTCCCCGGTCAGCTCGATGCGGATCACCCGGCGGTTGGTCGGATCCGGCACCCGGCGCACCTTGCCGCCGTCCTCCAGCGCGTCGACGAGACTGGTCACGGCCCGCGGGACCACCTCCAGCCGCTCGGCGAGGTCGGCCATGCGTGGCGGTGCGTCGCAGTGCGCGAGCGTGCGCAGCAGCCGGGACTGCGCGGGCGTGACGCCGAGGCCGCGCTGTCCCAGGTGGCGCTTCTGGATGCGGAACACCCGGCGCGTCAGTCTGAGCAACTGCTCGGCGAGCAGGCCGTCGGAATCTGGCGTGGTCATGCGGGAACAATATCAGGACCTGGTTCATTGTGAACATAGGTAACAATGAGCTAGGCTCCGCTGACCTCGAACCTCTCACCTTCCGCAGGAGACCATGCCCCGCGATCACATCGAATGGACCCCCACGCCCGGCACCTCGACCGACCAGCCCCGGCAGGTGCGCCGCATCCTCCGGCTCTTCAAGCCCTACCGCGCCCGGCTCGCCGTCGTCGGCCTGCTGGTCGGCGCCTCCTCCCTGGTCACCGTCGCCACCCCGTTCCTGCTGAAGGAAACGCTGGACGTGGCGATCCCCCAGGGCCGCACCGGACTGCTCAGCCTGCTCGCGCTGGGCATGATCCTTAGCGCGGTCCTCACCGGCGTCTTCGGCGTCGCCCAGACCCTGATCTCCACCACGGTCGGCCAGCGCGTCATGCACGACCTGCGCACCGCGGTCTACGGCCGCCTCCAGCGCATGTCGCTGGCCTTCTTCACCCGCACCCGCACCGGCGAGGTGCAGTCCCGCATCGCCAACGACATCGGCGGCATGCAGGCCACCGTCACCTCGACCGCGACCTCGCTCGTCTCCAACCTGACCAGCGTCGTCGCCACGATCGTCGCGATGATCGCCCTCGACTGGCGCCTGACCGTCGTCTCGCTGCTGCTGCTCCCGGTGTTCGTGTGGATCAGTCGACGGGTCGGCAACGAACGCAAGAAGATCACCACCCAGCGCCAGAAGCAGATGGCCGCGATGGCTGCGACGGTCACCGAGTCGCTCTCCGTCAGCGGCATCCTGCTCGGCCGCACCATGGGCCGCTCCGACTCGCTGACCCGGTCCTTCGCCGACGAGTCCGAGGGCCTCGTCGACCTCGAAGTGCGGTCGAACATGGCAGGACGCTGGCGGATGGCCGTGATCGGGATCGTCATGTCCGCGATGCCCGCCGTCATCTACTGGACCGCGGGCATCGCCCTCCAGGCCGGCGGCCCGGACATCTCCATCGGCACCATCGTCGCCTTCGTCTCGCTCCAGCAGGGTCTGTTCCGCCCGGCCGTGAGCCTGCTGTCGACCGGCGTCCAGATCCAGACCTCGCTCGCACTCTTCCAGCGCATCTTCGAGTACCTCGACCTGCCGATCGACATCACCGAGCGGGAGGACCCGGTCCACCTCGACCGCGTGAAGGGCGAGGTCCGGCTGGAGGGTGTCGAGTTCCGGTACGACGGCGAGGACAACGGGCGCGCCCCCGTCCTCACCGGCATCGACATCGACGTCCCGGCGGGCAGCAGCCTCGCGCTCGTCGGCTCGACCGGCGCCGGCAAGTCCACCCTCGGCTATCTCGTCCCGCGGCTCTACGACGTGACGGGCGGCCGGGTCACCCTCGACGGGGTCGACGTCCGGGACCTGGACTTCGACACCCTCGCGCGGGCCATCGGGGTCGTCTCGCAGGAGACGTACCTCTTCCATGCCACGGTCGCCGACAACCTGCGCTTCGCGAAGCCGGACGCGACCGACGAGGAGATCGAGCAGGCGGCGCGGGCGGCGCAGATCCACGACCACATCGCGTCCCTGCCCGACGGCTACGACACGGTCGTGGGCGAACGCGGGCATCGCTTCTCGGGAGGCGAGAAGCAGCGCCTCGCCATCGCGCGGACCATTCTGCGGGACCCGCCCGTCCTCATCCTGGACGAGGCGACCAGCGCCCTGGACACGCGTACCGAGCACGCCGTGCAGGAGGCCATCGACGCGCTCTCGGCCAACCGCACCACGCTGACCATCGCGCACCGGCTGTCCACCATCCGCGATGCCGACCAGATCGTGGTCCTCGACTCCGGCCGGGTGGCCGAGCGGGGCACCCACGAGGAGCTTCTGGGGCAGGACGGGCGGTACGCGGCGCTCGTACGCCGAGATGCCCAACTGGAACCGACAAGCTGAAAATATGCCGGGTTTGTGGTGATATGCGGGTTACCGTGCCCGCATGTACCAGAACACTCCGCCACGGAGCACGATCCGACTGACGCGCCGGGGGCGTCTCGTCCTCATCGCCACCGGGGCCGTCGTGGCCGGCACCGCCGTGGCGGTGCCGCTGCTGATGCTCGACAGCGGCCAGGGCGCCAAGGAGCCCACCACCCTCCTCATCCCCGAGGGCTGGCGGGCCGGGCAGGTCTACGACGCCGTCGACAAGGCCCTCGGCCGGCCGCCGGGGACCGCCAAGAGGTCCCTGGCCAAGGCGCACCTCAAGCTGCCGAACGAGGCGGAGGGCAACCCGGAGGGCTACCTCTTCCCGGCGACGTACCCGCTGGAGCGGAACGGCCGGAAGACGACGCCCGAGGCGCTGCTGTCGTTCATGGTCGACACCGCCAACAAGAAGTTCAACGGCGCCCCGATCGCGGCTGGTGCCCAGCGCAACGCCATGAACGTCTACCAGGCCGTCACCATCGCGAGCATCGTCCAGGCCGAGGCGGCGACCAAGGCGGACATGGCGAAGGTTGCCCGGGTCGTCTTCAACCGCCTGGAGCGAGGAATGCCGCTCCAGATGGACTCCACCGTCAACTACGCCCTGAACCGCTCCACGTTGCGGACGACCAGCGCCGACACCCGCATCGACAGCCCGTACAACTCGTACCAGCGCATGGGCCTGCCGCCCACTCCGATCGACAACCCCGGCGAGGACGCGATGCGTGCCGCGATCGCACCGGCCGCGGGCAACTGGCTGTACTTCGTGACGGTGAAGCCGGGCGACACCCGCTTCACCGACAACTTCGAGGAACACCGGCGCAACGTGGCCGAGTTCAACAAGAACCAGAAGAACGCGGCCAAGCAGGACTGAAAGTGATGAAGCGTCACACAGAGCCCAAAGCGACGCGGCGTCACCCGAAGCCCAAAGCGGCGCGGCGTCACACGGAGCGTCAAGCGGCCACCGGCTCCTCGGCCAGCAGCCGCTTGATGTCCCGTACGGCGGCGCGGCCCGCGCGGTTGGCGCCGATGGTGCTCGCCGACGGGCCGTAGCCGACGAGATGGATTCGGGGATCGGCGACCGCGCGAGTGCCCTCGACCCGGATGCCACCGCCCGGCTCACGCAGCTTCAGCGGGGCCAGGTGCTCGATGGCGGCCCGGAAACCGGTCGCCCACAGGATGACGTCGGCGTCGACACGCCGCCCGTCCTTCCACTCCACGCCTTCCGGCGTGATCCGCTCGAACATCGGCTGCCGGTCCAGGACGCCGTCCGCGAGGGCCTGCCGCACCGCGTCGTTGAGCGGCAGCCCGGTCACCGACACCACGCTCTTCGGCGGCAGCCCCTGGCGCACCCGCTGCTCGACGAGCGCCACGGCCTCCCGGCCGACGTCCTCGGTGAAGGGGCCCTCACGGAACACCGGCTCGCTCCGGGTGACCCATGTGGTGGCCGCAGCGTAGGGGGCGAGCTCCATCAGGTGCTGGGTGCCGGACGCGCCGCCGCCCACCACGACCACCCGCAACCCGGCGAACGCCTCGGGCCCCGGGTACTGCGCGGTGTGCAACTGCCGTCCGAGGAAGGTCTCCTGGCCCGGATAGCGCGGCCAGAACGGCCGGTCCCAGGTGCCGGTCGCGTTGATCAGCGCCCGGGTCGACCAGGTGCCGTCCGAGGTCTCCACCAGCAGCCTGCCGTCGACGCCCTCGCGCACGGCACGGACGTCGACCGGGCGTCTTACCCGGAGGTCGAAGGCGCGCTCGTACGCGGCGAAGTACTCCGCGATCACCGCCGACGACGGCCGCTCCGGATCGGCGTCCGTGAGTTCCATGCCCGGCAGCGCATGCATGCCGTGCACCTTGCCGTACGTCAGCGACGGCCACCGGAACTGCCAGGCGCCGCCGGGCGCGGGGGAGTGGTCCAGGACCACGAAGTCGCGCTCCGGCTCGAAACCGGTGCGGCGCAGGTGATAGGCGCTGGACAGACCTGCCTGACCAGCACCTATGACGACGACCTCGACCTCGCGCGTACTGTTCACGCTTCTACCAACGGCTGCGGGGTCCTGGATCTTCCCCACCTGGATCATCCCCGTGCTGCCGCGGTGGCCACCGCCGGTGTGATCAGCGTCCGCCCGCCACCAGGATCGGCGCCCCGGCCCGCGCACCCCCTTCGACCAGCCCGCGGGCGGCCAGCTCCGGGATCACGCCCTCGCCGAACCAGTACGCCTCCTCCAGATGCGGATATCCGGAGAGCACGAAGTGCTCGACGCCCAGCGCGTGGTACTCCTCGATCAGATCGGCCACCTCGGCGTGACTGCCGACGAGCGCCGTGCCGGCCCCGCCCCGGACGAGTCCGACGCCTGCCCATAGGTTCGGGTGGATCTCCAACTCGGCCCGGGAGCCGCCGTGCAGGGCCAGCATCCGCTGCTGCCCCACCGACTCACTGCGCCCCAGCGCGCTCTGCGCCGTCGCGATCGTGTCGGCGTCGAGATCGTCCAGCAGCCGGTTCGCCGTCGCCCAGGCCTCCGCGGAGGAGTCCCGCGAGATCGTGTGCACCCGGATCCCGAAGCGCACCTGGCGGCCCTCCCGTTCGGCCAGCGAGCGGATCCAGTCGATCTTCTCCTTGACCTGCGCGGGCGGCTCGCCCCAGGTCAGATACACATCCGCGTGCCGCGCCGCGACCGGCCCGGCCGCCGGGGAGGACCCGCCGAAGAACACCTGCGGCCGCGGGTCCGGCGGCAGCGCGGTCAGTCCGCCCTCGACCTGGTAGTGGGTGCCTTCGAAGTCGTACGGCCGGCCCCGCCAGACCCCCCTGACCACCGACAGGAACTCGTCCGTACGGGCATAGCGCCGGTCGTGGTCGAGCCGGTCCCCGAAACGCCGCTGCTCCGCCGCGTCGCCGCCGGTGACGACGTTCAGCAACAGCCGTCCCCGGGTGAGGCGTTGGTAGGTCGACGCCATCTGCGCGGCGAGCGTCGGCGTGATCAGCCCCGGCCGGAACGCCACCAGGAACTTCAGCCGTTCGGTGTGCTGGGCGAGGGCCATGGTGGTGAGCCAGGCGTCCTCGCACCAGGTCCCGGTCGGGGTGAGCACCGCCTCGAAGCCCAGGTGCTCGGCGGCCTTGGCGATCTGGGTGAGGTACTCGAGGTCCGGCGGGCGGACCCCCGGCACCTGCCCGGTGTGGTTCGAACCGTAGGCGTGACGGTCCACGAGGGTGCGGCCGTCACCGCCGGTGGGCAGGAACCAGTGGAGTCGTACCGTCATGTCAGTTCGTCTCCGAGGGGCGCGGCGCGGTGGTGGAGGCCGGGAGGCCGCTGTTGAACCGCGGGTCCGTGAAGTCGCCGAAGTCGACCTTGCGCGGGATGAGCTTCAACTGGGTGAAGGCGTCGGCGATCTGCTGCTCCGAGGCGATCAGCTGCTGGTCGACCGCGACGGCCACCCGCGTGGTGTACGTCCGCTTCACCGCGGCGAGCGCCACGTCCTCGGGCAGGCCCGTCTCCTTCGCCCAGACCTTCGCCCACTCCGACTCGTGGGAGTAGACCCACTTGTAGGCGCGCCGCAGCCGCTCCAGGTAGTCCTTGATCGCGGCGACCTTCTTCGGGTCCTTCAGCGCGCTCGGTGAAGCCACCTGGAAGGTCAGGCCGTTGGTGATCCCGTCACCCGTGGTCAGTACCCGCCCCCGCTTGGCCTGAAGGATCTGCGAGGTGTACGGGTCCCAGACCGCCCACGCGTCGACCTTGCCGGAGGTGAACGCGGCCAGCGCGTCGGCCGGCTGGAGGTACTTGACCTTCACGTCGCTCAGGCTGAGCCCGGCCGCCTTCAGCGAGGCGACCAGCTGGTAGTGGGCGGAGGAACCCTGCGCCACGGCCACCGACCTGCCCTTGAGCTGCGCGGGGTCGGTCAGCTTCGAGCCGTTCGGGACGAGGAGGGCGTCGCCCTTGGAGGTGCCGTGCCAGGCCGCCACCACCGTGATCTTCGAGTCGGCGCCGGCCGCGAAGACCGGCGGGGTGTTGCCGACCCCGCCGATGTCGACGGCCTTGGCGTTGACGGCCTCCAGGAGCGGCGGCCCGGAGGTGAAGGTCGACCACTTGATCTTGTAGTCGAGGTTCTTGAGTTCCCCGGCGGCATGCAGGATGGCCGCCGAACCGCCCTTCTGATCACCGACGTTGAGTGTCAGCGAGCCCTTGCCGTCGGTGTCGGAGCCCGTTCCGGCGGTGGCGTTTCCGCCGCAGGCGGTGAGCAGGAGGGCGAAGGGCAGGAGCAGTGCGGCGGGGGCGAGGCGGCGTCGCATGGGGAGTCCGTTCTGTGAAACCGAGGTTGTGTGCGGGGGAGTTCAGGCTGCTTCGGCGGCGGTGTCGACGCCGAGGCGCTCCAAGAGCTGTCCGCGGATCTCCGCGAACCGGGGGTCGGCGATGTCCCGCGGCCGGTCGAGGTCGATCTCCTGCTCGTGTGCGATGACGCCCTCGTCCATCACGAGGACCCGGTCGGCGAGCAGGACGGCCTCCTCGACGTCGTGCGTCACGAGGAGCACCGCGCAGCCGCGGCGCTGCCACAACTCACCCACCAGACGCTGGGCCTTGATGCGGGTGAGGGCGTCGAGCGCGCCGAACGGCTCGTCCAGCAGCAGGAGATCGGGCTCGCGCACCAACGCCCGCGCCAGGGAGGCGCGTTGGGCTTCTCCGCCCGACAGGGTCTTGGGCCAGGCGTCACTGCGGTGACCGAGTCCGACCTCCTCCAGGGCCTGGTCGGCGACGGCACGCGCGGGCTTGCCGGGCAGGCCGAGCAGGACGTTGCGCCACACCTTCTTCCACGGCATGAGGCGGGGCGCCTGGAAGGCCACCGCCTTGCGGCGCGGGACCAGGACGGTGCCCTCGATGTCCCGGTCGAGCCCGGCGAGTATGCGCAGCAGGGTGGACTTCCCGCAGCCGCTGCGGCCGAGGAGGGCCACGAACTCGCCCGGACGGACGTCCAGTCGGAGGTCGTCGATGACCGGGCGGCCGTCGAAGGAGCGGGTCAGGCCCTCGACACGGACGGCGTGCGCGGGGCGGGGTGCCGGCGTGGCCGCGCCGGACGCAGCGGTGGTTCCGGTGACTGTGACTTCTTCGGCCGCGGTGACTTCGGTCGCCCCGTCGGCCCCTGGGGAACCGGAGGAGCCCCCTGCGGAACTGGAGGAGCCCCCTGCGGAACTGGAGGAGCCCCCTGCGGAACTGGATGCGGCCCCTGTGGAACCGGAGGATGCCTGCGCCGCCTCGGACGCCTGGGGGCTCACCGGCCGGTGAACGTGGGTCGCCATTGCAGCAGCAGCCTTTCGAGAGTGCGGACGATGAAGTCGGCCAGCAGACCGAGGAAGGCGTAGACGATCAGGCAGACCACGATGACGTCGGTGCGCAGGAAGTCCCGTGCCTGCACCATCAGGAAGCCGATGCCGGAGTCCGCGTTGACCTGCTCGGCGAAGACGAGAGCGAGCCAGGCGATGCCGAGGGAGTAGCGCAGACCCGTCATGGCGCCGGGCAGCGCGCCCGGCAGGATGACATGCCGGACCAGTCCCCAGCGGGAGAGCCCGAGGGACTCCCCGGCCTCGATCAGCTGGGAGTCCACGCCCCGGATGCCGGCGTAGACGTTGAGGTAGAGCGGGAAGGTCACGCCCAGCGTGATGATGGCGATCTTGGGCGCCTCCCCGATGCCGAACCAGATGATGAACAGCGGGATCAGACCGACGAACGGCACGGTCCGCAGCATCTGGACGGGGGCGTCCACGATGTCCTCACCGACCCTGAACAGGCCGGAGACGAGGGCGAGTCCGGTGCCGGTGATCGTGCCGAGCAGCAGCCCGCCGGCGACCCGCTGGAGCGAGGTCGTCATCGCGGAGGCCAGTGAGCCGTCGGCGATCAGATCCCCCGCGACCTGGGTGATCCGGCCGGGGGAGGCGAGCACGTCGGGGGTCAGCACGCCGGTCGCGCTCAGGAGCTGCCACAGGACCAGCAGCAGCACGGGGCCGGTCGTGCGGCGCAGCCAGCGGGGGACACGGGTGCGGCGGGAGGAGGCGGGGACGATGGGTTCGAGGTTCATGGGGATGGCGTCCGAGCCGACGGAGTCCCGTGGGCTGGTTACCTGGTGCGATATTTCGTAAATATCGGGTTCTTGAGAGTCGGGAGGGGCATGGCTGATGCTCATGGGAGCTCCACGGAGGGGAGAGCGGCCGGTGAGGGAGGGCAGCACGGGAAGGACGGCCGGGCGCTGAGTCCAGCCGCGCGTCAACGGCCGTTCAGCAGCCGGAGATCAGCGCGAACCGGACGCGTCGGCAGGGCGGAGCCCCGGCGCGGGGACAGCGGGAGAAAGGCGTCAGCGGCCGCGGCGACACGCGGCGGAGGCCACCCGCAGCAGGTCGATGTGACCGCGCGTGGTGAGCAGAGCTGAACGCAACATGCGGCAGAAAGTAGTCAGTGCGCGCGAGGACGGTCAATGGCGTCTCGCGGAGTGGACCCGCCGTATCGCAGCATGGGCCGTCGATGACGAGTGAATCCGGCCGCAGGGGTGAGGATGGGAGCATGTCTGACGCTTTCACCACCCGAGTCCTGAACGTCTCCTCCGGTTCGTCGGAGCGGATCGTCGACCTCACCGGCGACTGCGAGGCCTTCCTGAGGGAGGCCGCCGCCGGCCGTGACGGCCTCCTCAACGTCTTCGTGCCGCACGCGACCGCCGGTGTCGCCGTCATCGAGACGGGCGCCGGCAGCGACGACGACCTCCTCGCCGCCCTCCACACCCTGCTCCCCGCCGACGACCGCTGGCAGCACCGCCACGGCAGCCCCGGCCACGGCCGCGACCACGTCCTCCCGGCCCTCGTCCCGCCCCACGCGACGCTGCCGGTCCTCAACGGGCGCCTGGAGCTGGGGACGTGGCAGTCGGTGTGCCTGGTGGACACCAACGTCGACAACACCGAGCGCAAGGTGCGGCTGAGCTTCCTGGGGTGAGTCACAGGTCCGGTGCGTGGAGTCGTATTCCGGACTTCATCGAGTGCGGCCGGCCGGGGGTGTCGTCCATGCCAACGTGTGGCCGGAAACAACTATTCGTATTCGTGTTCGGCATCGTGGCCGCTACTGTGCTGGACCGTGGAGGAAAGCGCACCGCCCGGCCTCCGGTTCGCCCTGCTCGGCCCGCTGCGTGCCTGGCGGGGGCCCGTCGAACTGGCGCTTGGGTCCCCTCAGCAGCGTGCGGTGCTCGCGGCGCTGCTGCTCGGCCGGGGGCGGCCGGTCGGGGTGACCGAGCTCGTGGACGGGGTCTGGGGAGCGCGGCCGTCTCCGGGTGCCGTCGCGATGGTGCGTACCTACGTCTCACGGCTCCGCAAGCTGTTCGAGCCCGAGCGGAGGCCAGGGCGGCCGTCCGGACTGCTGGTCTCCGTCGGGGACGGATACGCCCTGCGCAACGACCGGATCTCCAGTGATCTGGCCGAGTTCGAGGAGGCGTTGACGCAGGCCGAGCGCTGCCGGGGCGTCGGTGACACGACCGGCGCGGTGCGGTTGCTGCGTGCCGTGCAGACCGCCGGGGGCGGTGCGCCGCTGGCCGGCGTGCCCGGTCCGTACGCCGAGTCCGCGCGGACCGAACTGGCCGAACGCCGTCTGGGCGCCCTGGAGCTGCGGCTGTCCATGGAGCTGGAGCTGGGCCGCCACGAGGCGGCGGTGCCGGAACTGCTGGCGCTGCGCACTGCGCATCCGCTGCGAGAGTCGGTGGTCGAGCTGCTGCTGACCGCCCTGTACCGGTGCGGTCGGCAGGCCGAGGCACTGGAGGCCTACGCGAGCACGCGCCGCCTGCTGGTCGAGGAGCTGGGCATCGAGCCCGGGCCGTCCTTGCGTGCCGTCCACGCACGGCTTCTCGCCGGAGACCCCGCGCTCGCCCGGCCGACCCTCATCGGACCGGCCGCCGAGACCCACACCCCGGACAGCCCCGGTGCCGCGCCACCTCCGGGGCCGCAAGACTCCTTACCCGGCCGCCGGGCCGGAGCCGTGAGCCCCGCCCAACTCCCCGCCGATCTGCCCTTGTTCACCGGCCGCCGCGCCGAACTCGACTCCCTTGCCGCCCTGCTGCCCGAGGGGGACGGCCCGCCCGGCACCGCGGTCATCGGCGTCATCGACGGGATGGCGGGGACCGGCAAGACCACCCTGGCCGTGCATTGGGCCCACCGGGTCGCCCACCGCTTCCCCGACGGCAGCCTCTACGTCAACCTTCGCGGCTACGACCCGCAGGCCTCCCGGATGCTTCCCGGCTCCGCGATCGAGATGTTCCTCGTGGCGCTCGGCATGGCCCCCCAGGCCGTCCCGGAGGAACTCGACGCACAGTCCGCCCTCTACCGCAGCATCCTCGCCGACCGGCGCTTCCTGATCCTGCTGGACAACGCCCGTGACGCCGAGCAGGTACGGCCCCTGCTGCCCGGCACACCCGGCAGCCTCGTCATCGTCACCAGTCGCAGGCGGCTCGGCGGTCTCGTGGCCGGGCACGGTGCCCATCCGCTCACGACAGGTCTGCTGAGCCCCGAGGAATCCCACGAGTTGCTGTGCCGGCGGCTGGGCCGCGCCCGCGTCGACGCCGAACCGGAGGCCGTCGCCGCGATCGCCGAGCTGTGCGCCCGGCTGCCGCTCGCCCTGGCCATCGTGGCGGCCCGCACGGCCCACCGCCCCGGCTTCCGGCTCGCCGACGTCGTCCAGGAACTCCGGGACCACCACGGCAGCCTCGACGCGTTCGTCGGCGACGACCCCGGCACCGACGCCCGGGCCGTGTTCTCCTGGTCGTACCACGCCCTGTCGCCCGGGGCGGCCGGACTCTTCCGCCGTCTCGCCCTGCATCCGGGCCCCGACATCACCACCGCGGCGGCCGGCGCACTGACCGGAGCACCCCTGCGTGAAGTCCGCGCCCTGCTGACCGAACTCACCGGGGCGAGCCTGCTCAACGAACACGCTCCGGGCCGTTTCGTCTTCCACGACCTGCTGCGCGCCTACGCCGCCGAACTCGCCGAGGCCGAGGACGGCGAGAGCACCCGCGGCGCGGCCCTGCTGCGGATGCACGACCACTTCCTGCGTACCGCCCACAACGCCTTCTCGGTCCTCGGTCCGTTCCGCGAGCCCATCGCCCTGCCGCCGAGCACAACGGGCAGCGAGCCGCTCCGGTTCAACGACCGGGCGCAGGCGACCAGTTGGCTGCGCACGGAGCGGTACGTCCTGAGCGCGATCGTCGAGCACGCCGAAGCCCACGGTTACGACGAACACGCCTGGCGCACCGCGGCGGCCCTGGACGTCTACTTCAACCGGCTCGGGTTCTGGCACGACCTCCTGAAGATCAACAGTGTGGCGCTGGAGGCGGCCCGGAAACTCGGCGATCCCCTCGGTCAGGCGTACTCCCTGTGCGGACTGGGCGTGTCCCACTCACAACTCGACCACGCGGAACCCGCGTCGAGGTGCCTGGCACGCGCGCTGGAGCTGTTCCGTGACGCGGGCGACCCCTTCGGTCAGGCCCGAGCCCATCGTGCCCTCGCCTACCTGGCCAACCGGACGGACCGGCGCCCGGCCGCCCTCGACCACTACGCACAGGCCCGCGCGCTCTTGCGGGCCGAGGGCGACCGCAACGGCGAGGCCGGTGTGCTCAACGAGGTCGCCTGGACCCACATCCTGATCGGCGACCATGCGAAGGCCCTCGACTGCTGCCGGGAGGGTCTGGCCCTCCACGAGGAGATGGACGACCCCTACGGAGCGGCCTCGACGCAGGACACTCTCGGCTACGCCTACCACCACCTCGGCCGGTACTCGGACGCCATCGAGCATTTCGAGCGGTCGGTGAGTCTGTTCGCCCTGATCGGCGACCGCTACCTCGAAGCCGACGTCCTGCGTCATCTCAGCGACGCCCGCAGCGCCACCGGTGACCGTGACGCGGCCCGCGAGGCGCTGCGGTCGGCCCTCGCGCTGCTGGAGGAGGTGGGTCATCCGGAGGCCGAGGAGGTGAGCTCGGCCCTGCGTGAACTGGACACCGACGGGCCGGCGGCACCGAGGGGCCGCTGACGCCCTCATGGGCTTCGGCCGCCGGCTCAGCAGGCCACGTCCGTCTCCGCCTTCTCCTGCCATGCCTCCTCCACCACGACTCCGAGCTCCCGCAGGGCGAGACGCAGGCTGCGCAGCGCGTAGTACACGCGGGACTTCACGGTGCCGCGCGGAATCCCCAGGTCCTCCGCGGCCTGCTGGGTGGTGCGGTCCGCGAAGAACGTCGCCCGGAGCACCTCACGGTGCGCGGGCGTGAGCGTCTCCAGGGCCTTGTGCAGCACTATCGACGACAGCATCCGTTCTATGTCGTCCACCTCGGCGTGCATGTCGCCCAGCCAGGTGGTGCCGCTGATCTCCAACGGGCGGGCCATCCGGGTCCGGTGCGCGTCGATGACGAGGTTGCGGGCGACCCGGAACATCCAGGGGCGGACGGCCATGCCCTCGGCGTCCGCCAGGTTCCCGTTGCTCCAGCAGCGCAGCAGCGTCTCCTGGAGGATGTCCTCCGCACGGTGGGTGTCCCAGTCCAGCATGCGCAGCACGTACGAGTACAGGGCCGGACCGTGTTCCAGATAGAGGTCGCGCAGTGCCCGTTCCTCGGGCGAGACGGCGCTGGCCGAACCGATGGCCGTCACGTTCATGGAAGTGCTCCTGTTCCTCGGGTCGACCGCCCCGGCCGACTGCGGGCCAGGGCGGTGCTCTTGGGGAACGGAGTGTTCCGAGGGGCGGTCCACGTCTGTTTGACGCCTGGTGTACGGGTCGATTGACGAGCCGGTCAGAGGGAGTGCGCCGGAGTGCGCGTGGTCGCGTACGAGGGGTCAGACGTACGCCCCCTCCAGCGTCTCCACGTGTCCGCGGACCATGTCGGCGATCTCGGTGTGGCCGGGCGGCAGCGCGCCCTGACGGCTCAACATGTCCCACATGTGCAGCAGTTCGCGTCCATGGGTGACGGCGGCCCGGGAGTCGTCGAGCTGCTGCCAGGCCGCCGCCGCCCGCGCCACGTCCATCGGGGCCCGCTCGTCGCGGTCCCGGCACCGGATCCGGGCCACGGCCAGTGCCAGGACGACGGCCTCGCGGTGGTCGCCGCGCAGGTGGGCGAGGTATGCCTCCAGGGCGCGCGCCTCCAGCGCGTGCGGATGCTCGGCGCCCACCGAACCGGTCAGGCGCTCGCGCAACGCGGTCGCCCTGACGAACGCCTCGTCCAGCCGGCCGGCGACCCCCAACTCGTTGATGCGGCCGACCTGTTCGGACAGCGCGGCGGGGGGCACGTCGATGCCGGGTTCCGGCAGGGGCGAGGCGGGGGCGGGTGCCCGCACGGTCGTACCGGTCACGGCGGTGGCGCGGGCGCGGGCGATCGCGCCGGCGATGGCCGACGTGGAGGCGGAGGTGGAGGTGGAGGCGGAGCCGGAGGTGGAGCCGGAGTCGAGGGTGACGGGCGCCGCGGTGACGGAGGGCGAGGCGGCGGCGTCGGCGGACGGCTCGGAGGCCGGTCCGGGTTCCGGCTCGGCGGCCTCCCGCGGTTCGGTTTCCGGTGCTTCCCCCGATCCGGACGCGAGGACATGGCTGGAGCCGTCCGGCAGCACCCGGAGGACGAAGTGGGCCGTACCGGGGCCGTCACCGACCGTGGCGTCCACGGCCGCGCCGGACTCCTCGGCGTACCGGTGCAACGCGTCGAGCACGGCCTCGTGCACGGACTGACCGGGGGCGGGGACGAGCGGGTCGCCGTTGATCTCGGCGAGGCCTTCGTCGGTGACGTACACCTTGAAGTGGTCCAGGTCCATGGCTGTCTTCCTCATGCGGTGGGTCCGGTCAGGTGGGGGAGTGTCAGTTCGTGCCGGTCGGCGTCGAGGTCGGGGTGACCCCGGGGGTGGCGCCCGAGGGCGGGGCGGCGATGCCCTGGTACTTGGCGAACTGGGCGCGGATGGCGAGGACGTAGCTCAGGGCGTCGTTCGACTGCGGGACGCCCTTGGCCGCCTTCACGGCGTCCATTCCGACGGCGTGGCCGGCCAGGGCGAGGTCCAGGACGCTGTTGGTGGTGTTGCCGTCCTTGTCGGTGGTCTTCACGACCGTGCCGTTGTCGAGCAACGTCTGTCCCTGGCTCGCCAGATCGCACATGTAGCGGCCCAGGGCCATGATCGAATCCTTGTTGTCCGTCGCCTGCGTCTTGCCGTTGTCGTCGTCGTCCTTGCCGTACTTGCTGAAGGTGTCCGGCGTCAGCTGTGCGATGCCCGTCTCGCCGTGCGGGCCGACCAGGGTCGAGTTGAAGCCGGACGCCTTCTCCAGCTGGGAGGCGATGACGATCGGGCCGATCGCGTCGCACTCCTCGCCGGCCTTCTTGATGGGGTCCACGAGGTCCGAGGGGACGGTGGCGGTGTCCAGCTCGCCCTTCCCGTCGCCCCGGAGGACGGCCACCATCTGGTTGGCGGTGTCGTTGTCGCTGCTGTAGTCGTCGGCGCTGCCGCCGCCTCCTCCGAAGAGCAGGATCAGCGCGATGAGCGGGGCGAGCAGGACCCCGAGCCCGCCGAAGATGATGATCAGGGGAACGGCGCCCGCCACGGCGAGCGGGATCATCACACAGCCGCCCACGCCGGCACTGGCCACGCCGTACACGACGGCGCTCGACCCTGCGCCGTTCTCGCTCTCTCCGGCACCCATCCGCGTCCTCCGCCTTCTTCGACTCGTCTTGAACCGCTGTGGCCACATGGCCCGTTGTGCTGTCCGACGGACCCGCCAGACCGAAACGGGGCCCGTGGCAAAAAGGTTCAGAACAGCGGAAACCGGATGAGTCAGAGCAGCGGAAGCACGAGCCAGGAGGGGGGCGGGAAGAACATCGTGGGCACTCCTTCGGCACCACAACCGATCCCGCAGTCATGGGTACGGGGCCCAAAGCCGACACAGTCCACGCCGCCGGCACACCCGGAGACGGACGGCGGCACGGCCGCCCCCGTGCGGCAGGAAGCACCGGCACCGCGGACGCGGAGCGCCGTACCGCCCGCCCCGCGCCGGCTCGCCCCGGCCGTCTCCCGGCCCCCGGCGCCGGCCGCAGGGCAGAGCTCCGCCACCGGGCCCCCCGCCGCCCGGCAGCCCACCACCACCGGAGCACCCGCCGTGCGGCAGACCACTGCCCCCGGGGCGCCCGCCGTGCGCCAGACCACCGCCCCCGGGGCGCCCGCCGCGCAGCAGGCCGCATCCCCGTTCAACTCCTCGGTGCGCAAGGCCTCTTCGGGCCGTCCGGCGGAGCAGGGCCGGGGCCGGTCGAAACGAGCCGGGAGGGCGGCGGGCGGCCGGTCGCGCGAGGAGGTCGGGTGGGTGAAGGCCCATGGCGGCTCCGGCGCGACCTCGCTGGTCGAGGCCCTCGGCGGCGTGGACGTGGGCGACCGCTGGCCCGAGCCCGCGCGGGGCGAGCCGTACCGGATCGTCCTGGTCGGCCGGACCAGCGCGAGCGGACTGCGGTCCGTGTCCCGGGCACTCGGCGCGCTCAAGGAAGGCAACGCCCCGCAGGGGCTCGAACTGCTGGCCGTGGTGCTCGTCGCCGACGCCCCCGGGCGGCTGCCGATCGGTCTGCTGCGCCGCATCCGGGTCCTGCGCTCCGTCGCCCACGTGCACCGTGTGCCGTGGATCCCGGCGTGGCGTACGGACAGCCCGATGAAGTACGTCCCGAGGCAACTCGTCACGCTCTCCCGGCTGGTGGGCAGCGACGTCTACGGCGAGGGAGCCGGCTCGTGATCCAACTGCCCTCCGCCGCCCAGTACTTGGCCGACGGGTACGACCCGGGCGACGACGGTCACCTGATCCTCAACACCCTCGCCTGGTGCGCCTCGGCCTGCGGTGTCGCCGGACTGATCATCGTCGGTATGCAGATGTCGCTCCAGCTGCGCCGGGGCGACCCGGGCGAGGGCGGTGAGCACTTCCGGGGTGTCTTCTTCGTCGTCCTGGGCTGCGTCATCGCCACCACGGCCGGTCCGCTCGTCACGTTCCTCGGCGACCTGACCCTTCAGGGCCCCTGAGCCCGACAAGCCTTCCAGCACTGCCAGTTCACCGCCCCGCCCCCCACTCGGGCCGGGCGCCGACTCCTCGGAGAATCCTCATGTCCGCAATGCTCCAAGAAGCCTCCCACTACCTCGCCGCCGTCGTCCCCGCACCGTCGGGCGGCGCCAACGTCCCGCAGCCGACCAGCGGCGCCCCCGACGCACTGACCAAAAAAGTCAATGTCGTCCTCGGCATCCTGGCCTGGGCCGGCACCGCGGCCGGTGTCTGCGGCGTGCTGGTCACCGGCGCGATGATGGCCATCTCCGTCAAGCGGGGTGAGAGCTCGGAGCACATGAGCCGCCTCGGCATGGTGCTCGGCGGCTGTGTCCTGGTGGCCACGGCCGGCCCGCTCGTCCAGTTCGTCTTCAACTAGAGGGCGCGGGACAGTGGGCATCTTCAAGCGCCAAGGACAGCGGCCCGAGGAGTCCGGGCCGTACTGGAAGCAGCGCAGTTGGCAGGCATCGGCGGGGTTCCTCGCGCTGGTCGTCGTCCTGGGTGTGATCACCACGCTGACCTCGGGCTCGGGCTCCGGCGGCCACGCACAGGCTCCGGTGTCCAAAGGCCCGCTGTCCGGCACCGCCACCACGAAGGACGGCCGCCCCGGGGGCTGCCGTACCGACGACAGCGCGGGCGACGCGATTCCCACGGCCGTGCCGAAGGACATCAGCTGGCACCCGGTCAGCATCGGGCGGGTGCCGGTCTCGGCCTCGGCGGGGCCGACCAGGATCGAGGGCGCCGTGTGGTGGTGCTTCGCGCACACCCCCATGGGCGCCGCGCTGGCCGCCACCGGCATCCCCACCCAGATGAGCGGAACGCAGTGGCGCACCGTCACCGACCAGCAGGTGGTCGCCGGGCAGGGACGCGAACTGTTCGTGTTCCAGCGCACCGCGGTGCCCGACACGGACGCCTCGAACAGCGCACCGGCCACCTCGTCCTACGCCGGGTTCAAGGTGACCTCGTACACCAGGGAGGCGGCGACCGTCAGGCTGCTGATCAGGAACGCGCAGGGCTATGCCGCGACCAGTGTCTCCGTGCGCTGGAGCGGCGGCGACTGGAAGATCCAGCCCGACGGAAGCGGAGGCCTGTACTCGCAGTTGGCCACCGAGCAGAGCGCCGTCGGCTACACACTCTGGGGGGCCTGACGTGGCGGCGTGCAGCAACGGGAATCCGCTCGCGGACGCGGTCACCGGGTTCTTCAGCTTTCTCGGCGACCCGGTCGGGACGGTCATCGGTCTGATCGCGAAGTCGATCCTCGCCGCCGCGATCGCGGTGTTCGCGGGACTGGCCGACAGCGTCCCGACCCTGGACGACACGACCACCTCGAACGACCTCAGCGACAAGACGTCGTGGATCGTGGTCTATCTGGCCGTCGGCTCCCTGCTGTTCGCGGCCGGCAAGATGGCGCTCGAGCGCAGGGGCACTGCCGGTGTCACCGCGCTGAAGGGCATCCTGCGCGTCGTCCTCGTCGCGGGGGCGGCCACCACCGTCTGCCTGGCCGCGGCAAGGATCGCGGACAGCTACTCCACCTACCTGTTCAACGACTCCGTGCAGAACGCGCTGGACAACATCGGCGCCTGCGGGGACAACAGCGACATCCAGTCCTTCCTGCTGCTGATCCTCGCCTTCCTGCTGCTGCTCGCGGGCATCCTGCACACGATCCTGATGTACATCAGGCTCGGCGTCATGATGATCATGCTCGGTACCCTTCCGATCGCCGCCGCGGCCTCGATGACGGACTGGGGCGCGGGCTGGTGGCGCAAGCACATCGGCTGGATGATCTCCTGGCTGCTCTACAAGCCCGCGGTCGCGCTCGTGCTGAACGCCGGCATGACGATGATCAGCCAGGGCAAGGCCGGTTCGAACCCCAACGTCAACACCCGTATCGCAGGCATCGGCGTGATGCTGCTCTCCGCCATCGCGCTTCCCGCGCTGCTGAAGCTCGTCGTACCCGCCACCGCCGCCATGGGCACCGGCGACCCGATGGCCGCCATGGGCCAGGCGGGCAACCAGCTGGCGACCGGTGCCGTGCAGGTGGGCGCCATGAGCGGCGGGTCCGGCGGGGCCGGCGGAGAGAGCGGCCAGAAGGGCCCGAGCGGAGCGAGCGGCACCGGTGGGTCGGCCGGTGGCTCCGGTGCGGACGGGGCGTCCGGGGGCAGCGGTGCGGGCGGCGCGTCCGGCCCGGGCGGTCCGAGCGGGGCGAGCAAGGGCGGTGGCGGTGCGGGCAAGGCCGCCGGCGGTGCGGGCAAGGAGGCCGGCGCGGCGCTGGGCGGTCCCGCCGGTATCGCGGTCCTCGCGGCCGTGGCCGCGGCCCAGACCGCGGGTGCGACCGTCTCCGGTGCCGTCGAGGGCGGCGACGGGGACCTCGGCAACAACAAGTAGTTCAGGGGGAGTTCACGACACGCGGGCGGTACGCCCCTACCTCGTCGCGGCGTCGCCTCCCCTGACGAGCGGCCGCCGGACGCCCTCCCCCCAGGGCGCCCGGCGGTCTCCCATCGGCCCTCGACTCACGCCGTACCCCCATCACTTCACGAAAGGAAACCGGTCACATGTCCACGGAAGCCGTCTCCCATCCGACCTACGGGAACTGGCGCAGGCCGAGGCGGGCGGGGCTCGGTCCGCTCGGACTCGTCGGCACCTTCGTGATCTTCGGCGGCCTCGTCGCCACCCTGCTGGCGTCCCTGATCTCGCTGTACGCGGCGATCATCGTGTTCGTCCCGGTCGTGCTGTTCCTCATCCCGCTCGCCATCCGCACCCAGGACGGCCGCAACGTCTACCAGCTCTTCGCCCTGCGCGTCGGCTGGTGGCGCCGCAAGGCCGCGGGCGCGCACCTCTACGTCTCCGGCCCGCTGTCCGCGCGGCCCGGCGGCCGGTTCCGTCCGCCGGGACTGCTCAACAAGGTCACCGCGAGCGAGGGCCGTGACGCCTACGACCGCCCCTTCGGGATCCTGCACCACCCGCAGCGCGACCTGTACACGATCGTCCTGGGCTGCGACCCCGACGGCGGTTCGCTGATCGATCCCGACCAGGTCGATGTCTGGGTCGCGCTGTGGGGCGAGTGGCTGGCCCGGCTCTCCCACGAACCCGGGCTGAAGGGCGCCACCGTGATCGTGGAGACCGCCCCCGACCCCGGCACCCGGCTCGCCCACGAGGTGCTGCCCCGCATCCACCCCGACGCCCCTGCCGCGGCCCGCGCCGTGATGGAGGAGGTCGTCGACCGCTACCCGAGCGCCTCCTCCGAGATGCACACCTACGTCACCCTCACCTACGGCAACCCGGCGGGCCAGAAACGCAGGAAGGAGGACGTGATGACCGAACTGGCCATCCGCATCCCCGGCCTGCTCAGCGGACTCGTCGCGGCCGGCGGCGGCGCCGCCTACCCGCTGTCGGCCGAGCGGATCGCCGAGGTCGTCCGGGTCGCCTACGACCCCGCCGTCGCCGCCGACGTCCTCAACGCCCGTGCCATGGACGGCGGAACGGGCCTGGAGTGGGACGACGCCGGTCCCGCCGCCGCCGTGGAGACGGTGAACGCCTACCAGCACGACTCGGGTGTCTCCCGTACCTGGATGCTGACCCTGGCACCCCGCGGCACCGTCCGCTCCTCGGTGCTGCGCGGCATGCTGGAGGCCGCCCCCGGCACCCGGCGCAAGCGGGTCGCCCTGGTCTACCGGGCCATCGACCCGGCCACCTCGGCCCGAATCGTCGAGGCCGACCGGCGCAGCGCCCAGTTCATGGCCACGTCCGGCAAGGGCATGGTCCAGGCGCGCGCGGCCTCCGAGGTGCGGGCGGCCGAACAGACCGCCGCCGAGGAGGCGTCCGGCGCCGGACTCGTGGAGTTCTCCCTGATGCTGACGGTCACCGTCGACACCATGGAGGAACTCGCCGACGCCAGTGTCACCGTGCGCAACCTGACCGCGGCCTCCCGGGTGCTGATGCGCCCCGCCGACCGGATGCAGGCCGCCGCGTTCAGCTGCACCCTGCCCGCCGGAATCCTCCCGTGGGAACAGACCCTCGTCCCGCACGAACTCCAGGAGGCGCTGTGAGCCGCCGAAGCGAAGAGAAGCTGGCCGAGCGCGCGGACCGGCTGGCCGAGGAGGAGGCGCTCCGGGACCTGGCCGCGGGCGGGTCGGGGCTGGTCGGCCTGGACGGTTTCGGCGGCCAGTCCGCCGGGCGGAAACCCGCGAAGAAGTCCGCGAAGGCGCAGACCGCCAGGTCCGACGCCAAGCGCGGCGGCAAGCAAAAAGCCCCCGCCAAGCCCCGCGAGCTCTATGTACCTGCCCGCGGCTGGCAGGGGGCCGGTGGTGGCCGCGTCGGTTACATGGATCCGCCCACCATGTGGCGCGCCACCACGGTGCAGGCCTGCGGCATGTGGCCGTTCGCCGCCGGCTCTGGCTCTCCCATGACCGGAGTGCCGCTCGGACAGCATCTGTCCACCGGCGCCACGGTCTGCGGCGACCCGCTGAACTGGTTCACCCGGGCCCGCTACATCTCCAACCCCTCCCTGTTCATGCTCGGCATGCCGGGCCTGGGCAAGTCGACCCTCATCAACCGGATGCTGATCGGACTCGCCGCGACCGGTGTCGTCCCGCTGGTCCTCGGCGACCTCAAACCCGACTACGCCGACACCGTCCGCGCGCTCGGCGGCCAGGTCATCTCCATCGGGCGCGGCCGGGGCGGCATCAACGTCCTGGACCCGGGCGCCATGGGTGAGGCCGCCGCGAAGATCGGCGGCGAGGCCGGCGAGGTGCTGAAGGCGGAGGCCCACGGCCGGGTGCTGAACATGGTCGCCGCCCTCATCACCATCGTGCGCGGCCGGCCCATGGACGACCACGAGCAGTCCGTGCTCTCCGCCGTCCTGCACCACCTGCGCGAACGCACCCCGGCCGGCCGCACGGTGCTGCTGCCCGACGTGCTGCGGGTCCTCACCGAGGGCCCCGACCGGGTCCGCGCGGTCACCCTCGACCGCGGCGACGACGCCCGCTACCGGGATGCCGTGGACCCGCTGCACCGCTCCCTGCTCGGCATCCTCGACGGCCCGCTCGGCGACACCTTCGCCTCCGAGACGTCCACCCGGATCGACGCGAACGCACCCGCCGTGTGCATCGACATCTCCGGCATCGGCGAGGCCGACACCCAGCTGACCGCCGCCGCGATGCTCGCCGCCTGGTCCGACGGCCTCGGCACGGTCGCCGCCTCGCACGCCCTCGCGGACGCCGGACTGGCGCCCCGGCGCTGGTTCTTCACCGTCCTCGACGAACTGTGGCGTCCACTGCGCGCCGCCACCGGCATCGTCGACCGCATCGACGCACTCACCCGCCTCAACCGCTCGCTCGGCCTCGGCGACGCCAAGATCACCCACACCCTGAAGGACGCCGAGGCCCTCGGCACCGACGCCGACCGCGCCAAGGCGCGCGGCTTCGTCGAACGCGCCGGCATGGTCGTCTGCGCCGGACTGCCGAAGACCGAGATGGAGGACCTCGGCAAGGTCGTCGGACTCTCCCGCCGCGAGATCGAACTCGTCTCGTCCTGGTCCTCGCCGCCCGGCTGGGGTGTGCGGGGCGAGGACGAGGAACCCCCGGGCCGTGGCCGCTTCCTCATCAAGGTCGGTGGCCGCCCCGGCATCCCGATCAAGGTCGCCATCACCGACGCCGAACGCGAGCTGCACAACACCAACACCCGCTGGACGACCAACGAGGCGGCCATCGAGCAGGCCGCCGCCCGCGCCGCCCGGGAGGTCGCACGACTCTCCCAGGACGGGCCGCTGCCCCTGGCCTTCCCGGGCGACCCGGCCCCCCTCGAACTCCCCGCCGGAGACGCGTCGGTCAGGGGGTGGACGGCGTGAGCGGACCTCGCAGCACCGACATCGCCGACCAGACGCAGTGGGCCGTCGCCGCGCTGGCCGCCTTCGGCATCCTCGCGTTCACCATCGTCTGGGCCGGGGGCACCTTCGGCGCAGGCCTCTCCGGCTACGGCTGGGACGCCCCGCCGTTCGCCCTGTCCACCGTCTCCACCCTGACCACCCACGGACCGACCGCCCTGTGGCCGGGCGCCCCGGCCGCCGTGCTCTACGCGGGCATGTTCGGCATGCTGGCGCTCATCGCCGTGCCCGCCGCCCTCGCCGTCAACTTCTTCCTGGACCGCGGCAAGGCACCCAAGGGCCTCGCCGGGAAGCGCGAGCTCGCCGCCATGTGCCCGGAGGGCATCGAGGCCCGCGCCCGCGAACTGCGCCCCACCCTCAAGGGCCGCGAGGAGCTCCACCCCGACGAGACCGGCAACCTCCTCGGCGACCTCGACCCCAAGGGCCCGGAACTGCGCAGCAGTTACGAGGACGTGGAACTCGACCTGATGGCGCCCCGTGCCGGCAAGTCCACCGGCATCGCCGTGCCCCGGGTGCTACGCGCCCAGGGCGCGGTCCTGCTGACCTCCAACAAGTCCGACGTGTACGCCGTCACCCGCGCCCAGCGCGAAAAGGCGGGCACGGTATGGACGTTCGACCCGCAGGGCATCGCCCACGCCCCGCGCGCCATGTGGTGGAACATCCTCGGCGAGTGCCACACCATCGAGGGCGCCCGCCGGATGGCCGGTCACTTCGTGGCATCCGTCAACGACGACACCGCCAAGAAGGACTTCTGGATCTCGGCCGCCCAGAACACCCTGACCGCGCTCTTCCTGGCCGCCGCCCGCGGCCGGGCGCCGCTGACCGAGCTGCTGGCCTGGCTCGCCGACCCCGCCGACCGCACCCCGGTCGACCTGCTCCGCGAGGTCGGACTGGTCGCGATGGCCGAGCAGTTGCAGGGCACGGTGCGTGGCGCGGTGGAGACCCGGGACGGCATCTACGAGACGGCCCGCCAGACCGCGTCCTGCCTCCTCGACCCCGAGATCCTCGCCTGGGTCACCCCCGATCCCGAACTCCCGGAGTTCCGCCCGAACGAGCATGTTCTGAGCACCGACACCCTCTACCTGCTCTCCAAGGACGGCGGCGGGTCCGCGGCAGGTGTCATCGCGGGTCTCGCCGACGCGACGATGCGGGCGGGAGTCGTGGCCGCCGAGCGGATGGGCGGCCGGCTCGACCCGCCGCTGACCGCGGTCCTGGACGAGGCGGCCAACGTGTGCCGCATCTCCGATCTCCCCGACCTGTACTCCCACTTCGGCTCGCGCGGCATCAACGTCGTTACCCTGCTCCAGAGTTACCGCCAGGGCGCCCGCGTGTGGGGCGACGTCGGCATGGACGCGCTGTGGAGCGCGGCGACCGTCAAACTCCTCGGCGCCGGACTGGACGACGCCGACTTCGTGCAGAAGATCTCCACCCTGGTCGGCCAGCACGACGTGAAGACCCCGAGCGTCTCCCGCAGCAAGGACGGCACGTCCCGCTCCTACTCCTACCGCCAGGAGTCAGTCCTGCCGCCCGACCGGATCCGCGCCCTGCCCAAGGGCACCGCCCTGCTCCTCGCCACCGGCGTCAAGCCGGCCCTCATCCGGCTGCGCCCCTGGTACAAGGAGCCCGGTGCCGCAGAGATCTCGGCCGCCGCGAAGGCGGAGACGGCGGCCATCACGGAACGCGCAGCGGCTCGTCTGCTGCCGGGCCTGAGCCTGGGGAAGGAGAGCGACCGGGACGCCGCCCGAGCGTGACGGTCCGCAGCACCAGCTCGGCCGGCGCGTACCGCACCCGCCCCATGAGCCAGACGCCCAGGGCGAGTTGGACGCCGTACAACACCGGACACCAGGCGAGGACGACGGCGGTGCCGACCCGGTCGTAGAGACCGAGGCCGTAACCGGTGAAGACCAGCGCGAGGACCAGTGACTGGGTGAGGTACTGCGTGAGGGCCATGCGCCCGGAGGCGGCCAGCACCCGCGCCGCCGCCGGGCGCACGGCGGTCAGCAGCAGGAGCAGGCCGCAGGCGTACGACGCCGTGAGCGCGGGCGCGGTCAGCAGCGACACCGCGTGTCCGAACAGGAACCAGCGGCTGTCCAGCGGCCCGTTCGCACAGCAAGCGGTCACCACACCGCCGGCCAGGCCGACCGGCAGCCATCTGACGACGACAGCCCTGAGCCACTTCCGGTCCCGGCCGCGCCGCTCCACCAGGCCCGTCCTGGCCGCCGCGAGGCCGGCCAGGAACGCGGCCAGGATGTCGGGGCCGTACAGCACGTTCGCGCCGACGGCCACCGGCAGCTCATGAAGACGTGCCCCGACCACCGACAGGAAGCCGCCGCGATACGCGGCCACACTGTGTGCGACCTCGGGAGCGTACTGAGCCGGGGTGACCGGTCGGGTGAAGGCGACGGTCAGCATCCCGTACCCGAGCAGCAGCAGGGCCAGGCCCACCACCAGGCAGACCGCGACCCGCAGCGCGGCCCGGGGACTCAGCCCGCGCAGCCCGTACAGGACCAGCCCCAGGGCGGCGTACGTCATCAGGATGTCGCCGCTGTAGAGCAGCACCGCGTGCACGAGCCCAAGGCCGAACAGCCCTGCCGTACGACGGAGATGGCGTCCTGCGGACCCGCCGCCCGGCTGCTCCGCGGAGCGTTCCTGGAGGACGAAGCTGTAGCCGAAGAGGAACGAGAACAGCTGATAGAGGGTGGTGGTCGCGGTCACCGCCCAGGCGGCGCCCCGGTCGAGGCCGGAGGCACCGGGACCACCGCCGAACGCGGTGTAAGGACTCGCCATCAGCTGGGCGTTGACGAGCAGGATGCCGAACAGGGCGAATCCGCGCAGCACATCGACGTCCTGGACCCGCCCGGGACCGACCGTGTCGGGCCCGTTCACCGGGTCAGCCGGGTTCCGCACGCGAACACCACGGTCGACGTCAGGAACCACCCCAGCGCCGGCGACAGCAGATACCGGGGGGTCCAGAGCCGGGCCGCCGTGGGCCGGTTGCGCGGGTAGCAGACGGGCACCGTCCCGCCGACCTCGGGCAGTCCGCGCAGCGGGCCGTACGCGCCCGCGTCGAGGACGACGGGCCGCCCCAGGTGGTCGGTGAACAGCACGAGCCCGCTCCGCCGCGAGTCGCCCACGACACGCGGGATCACGGTGCCCGTCACCAGCACGCCCCGCACCCACAACCGCGCCACGGTCAGCAACTGCCGTACGGCGAGAAGGAGAAACCCGAGACCCACCCCCGTGCACAGGGTGAGCAGCAGCAACTTGGCGTCCATACGGTCCCCTTCACCGGCCGTCCTACGTCTTCGCGCACAACGTCTGCCGCGCGTCACGGGTTCACACCGGCACCCCGCCACGGGTTCGCACCGGCACCCCGCCACGGGTTCGCATTGAGCACCTGGCCACCGGTACACGCCGGGACCTCGTCGCTGAACCGCCTTACAGGTGGCGCCCGTTGTGCGTACGCATCCTCACCCATGCGTACGAAGGGAGCTTCGGCCCAGATGAGACGGCCCCTGCGCAGACACGGCTACCGGGCGGCGACAGCCGTCGCCCTGGCCTGCGCCCTGACGGCGGCGAGCCAACAGGGCGCCCGAGCCGACCCTCGGACCCTCACCGAGGTACAGAACGAACTGGAGAGCCTGTACCACCAGGCGGAGGTGGCGACCGACAAGTACAACGCGGCCGACGGCAAGGTGAAGGCACAGAAGAGGCGGGTCAGTGCACTCGACTCCCAGGTCCGCACGGCCGAGTCGAAGCTGACCCGCCTCAACTCCGCCGCCGGAGCGACGGCCAGGGCCCAGTACCGCGCCGGCGGTGTGCCGGCCGAGCTCCAGTTCGCGCTGGCCAGTGACCCCTCTCGGGCCCTGGACAACGCGGGGTTGGCGCTCCGGGCCCAGCAGAACGCGCAGAACCTGCTGACCGAGCTGAAGACGACGAAGTCCGCCCTGCGCGCCCGCACGGACGAGGCGGCGGCGGAACTGGAGCGGCTGCGGGCGAGCCGCCGCGCGATGGCGACGCAGCGCAGGACGATCGAGCGCCACATCGCCGAGGCCAAGGCGTTGGAGTCCTCGCTGGCGGCGAAGGAGCGGGCCCGTCTCGCCGACCTGGAGAAGAAGGAGTCCGACCGGGCCCAGGCGAAGTGGGAGAGCACGGGCATCCTCGAGAAGGTCGGCACCGATGCGACGGCCGCCGGCCGGAAGGCCCTCGCCTTCGCCGCCCAGCAGATCGGCAAGCCCTACGTCTGGGGCGCCGAGGGACCCGACTCCTACGACTGTTCCGGCCTCACGAGCCAGGCGTGGCTGGCGGCGGGCGTCACCATCCCCCGCACGTCGGAGATGCAGTGGGCCCAGCTGAAGCACGTCCCCGTCGAGGACATGCGACCCGGGGACCTGATCATCTACTTCTCCGACGCGAGCCATGTGGCGATCTACGCCGGCGGCGGGAACATCATCTCGGCACCGCGGCCGGGGCGGTACGTGTACGAGTCGCCGGCGGCTTCGATGCAGATTCTGGGGGTGGTGCGGCCGGACGCGTGACGCAGAGCGCCCTGTCCACCTGGATGGTGGACAGGGCGCTTCAGCTGTGGTGCGGACCGTCGTTCAGATCCCGTGACCGGGGGCCGCCCGTGACATCGTGACTACTTCACCACTACTTTCGGATGGGCGGCCAGGTGGGGCGATGCCGGGGGACTGGGCCTCTCGCCCGCCTCCGGCAGGGCGCCGAGGGACGACTGGAACTTCCCCGCCCTTGCCATGGCCGCGCGCTGCTGCGAGGCCGCGGTGCCGGGGTTGAACGGCCGGTCGAACTCCTTGAGCGCGTCGGCCCCTCTCTTCCCGACATGGCGTCGGGCGTCCTCATGACTGATCAGTCTGAGGCTGGGCCGGTCGTCGCTGTACGTGTTGGTGAATTCGGCGAGGCTGGTGGTGGGCTTCCACTTGCCCCCGCTGCCTTCGACCGAGAACACCTGATCCTGGAAGCTCTCCGGGCTGGGTATGCGCCGTGACACGGCCCCCGGCCTCTGCGACTCCCCGATCAGGCGCTGGGTGTACACGTACATGTCCCGCGGAGCGTTCCTGACCATGTCCCTGGCCTGTTGCTCCGTCAGTGGGCGCACCTTGCTCGGGTCGGGTGCGCTCGGCCCCCTGTCGACACGGTGCGGATGCCACTCGCCGTCGATCAGGGACCGGAACTCCCAGCTCGCGGCGTCGGAGTGCCGCCACAGACTGGTGGCGGTGCCCAGCCCCTGCATGTCCATCTCATGGGCCCAATAGGTGTATGCCATCGGTTCCTCCCTCCTTCACCTGCTCCGAGGCGGGTGCGTCAACGCCCCACGGGCGCCGGGCCGCCCGGCGCCGCGGCGTGGTGGCCGGCGGGCACGGCCGGGGGCGTGTGCACGGGGATGTCGCCCGGCGCGCTGTTCGAGCGAGTGACCGCGGGCCTGTTCGCCGCCTCCTTCGCCTGTTCGTAGAGCGACTGATTGCTGTTCCTCCGTTGCAGAGGCTGCTGGTCCTGGAGGGACTCCATGGCGTACAGGATCCTCTGCACCTGGGCCAGCGCTTCCGGCTTCGGCTGCGGAATGGACGCGGGACCGTCCACCACCTTGCCGACCGGCAACGACTTCGTCAGTGCGTCCAGGCGATCCAGGTGGTCCGGTACGACGTCGGTGCGGCCCTGGTACATCGAGGCCATCACGTAGTCGGTCGCCCGTACGTACTCCTGCGCCTCGGCACCGAACTTCTTCTCCAGCATGCCGGAGCGCTGAAGTTCGTAGGGCAGATGCAGCTTGTCCTTGACCTTGAGATTGCCCGGGGTGTGCATCTGGAACTCGCAGGGGGCGCCGAGCTCGGTGGACTTCAACTCGAGGGTCGTCACCGGGATGGGGGGATCGACTTCGGTGGGGTCCTTCTCACGCGTGGCGATCGTGTTGGCGGTGTCCCGAACCAGCCTGTCGTTCTGGAGGGCGCGTACCTCCGGGTCCGTGGCGGCAATCTCCACGGACGGCTTGATCACGGCGTTGCTGCCCTTGTAGACGGGGTGGCGCCAGGTGTGGTTGAACTTGATGAACTCGGCGTTCTGGGCGGTCAGATGCTGGACGGCACCCTCTGCCGCCGCCGTGTAGTTCGCGGGCTCGGTGGCCGACGAGTAGCGGTGCAGGTCCTTGACGTCGGCGAGGACGTCCTCGACCATGCCCTCATAGTCGGGGAGCTGACTTGCGACCTTTCGCCGCAGGGAGTCCAGACCCTTGAGGGAGTGCTCGATGTCGCCCTGTCCCTTGTCTCCCACGAGCACCATGCCGAGATGCGCGTTGGCGGCGGCGACTTGGCGCATCATCGCGTCATAGGCCGGGCGACGGGCCACCCCCGCCTCGTGAAACGCTTTCACCGCGGCGTTCTGTTCGGGGGTCAGGCTCAGAGATACCTCGGTGCCTTCTCCCTGCCAGCTTCCGTCGGGCTTTTCACCCATGGTGTGTACCTCCGGAATTCCCGGTGTGTGAACCGGAATTGGTGATGCTTCTGCGGGAACTCAACGGAACGGAGGGGCGAGAAGGTTCAACGGCCTCGCAGGAGATCTCGGCGACGATCTCGGCGACCGGCCAGAAAGGCCCCGACGCCGACGTCAGAAGCCGTAGTCATCCGCCGTCGGTGCCTCCTTGGCCCGATGGCTGCCTTTCTTGCAGCCGGCGAACGGACCGGAAGGGTCGCGAAGCGAGGCCATCACGTGGGCCAGGCAGTCGCGATGCCAGTTGAGCGGGCCGCTGAGCGCGGAACCGGGACCCGTCAGGTCCTGCCAGGACATCCACAGGGCGTGCAACTGCGCGACTGCTTCCGGGTGTTCCCACCAGCGGGAGCACCAGGGCGCGGAGGACGTGGGCTCCCTGCCGTAGACCGGCAACAGCAGGTACCGTACCCAGTCGACAAGACCCTGTAGTGCGTCGTCGTATGCGGAGCCCTCCAGATAGAGGATGAACTCCGATTTCTTCTCCGGTTCGGCCTTCTTCTCCCGTGCGGGACTCGTCAGCGGTTCGGAATTCACTGTCGTCGCGGTCACTTCACGATCCTTTCGGGATGTCAACCAGGTCATCGAAGGTGCGGGGACGGATGCGTGGACCCAGGAGAAAGGGACGGTGCCGGGGAGACCGAGCGGGGTGTGGAACTCGCGCTGCTGCCGCGGCCCCGGGAATCGGAGTCCATGCTCCCCTGCTGCTCCCTGAGATACCTGGCGGCGTTCTGCATCACAGCCGAGGAAGAAGAGGACGGCCGGTCGTCGGCCGAAGGCGCGCCGTGGTGGGCGGAGTCCTCGGTGAAATTCACCGTGGCCCGCATGTCCGTCGTGGACGTCACCGGTTCCGCCGGCGGATCGGCACGCATCTCAGGTGGGGGCTGGTTCTCCGGCGCGGTCCGCTGGAGCAGTTCCTCGAGTACCGGGATCCGGTTGTTCCGGTACGCCCTTTGCAGCCCGGTGTCGTTCGCTATCAGCTCCAGCATCTCGTGCGTGACCTTCTGAAGGTCCTCGACGGAGAGCTGGTTCATGTGGTGCTGCGCGGGCGTGAGTTCCGGCAGCCGTGGAACGGTGTCGCCGGACGGGGAAGCGGCCTCGCCGGGCACCTCCGATGCGCCGCCCCCGCCACCTCCGCCGCTTCCACCACCGTACGAGGGGGCCGCTCGTCCTGTGGCGCCCCGCCCCGTCAGCCTTCGCCACAGGTGCGCGAGGGCGTCCGCGAGATCGCGCGTGCTCGACGTCGCCCGGAGATCGTCGCCGATCAGATCTCGTGCCAGAGACCTCCAGGGTGAGTCCCGCGGGGAGGGGGGAGGCGACTTGGTCAACGCCCTGCGCTCTCGGGGAAGCGGGTTGAAGTTCGCCACAGTGCCCCTTTCGCTTCGCTGCTCTCATCGCTTCTCTCGTCGGCGGACCGCACGGGGTTGTGCGCGCGAACGTGCAACGGGCCTCCGGGACACACGGTTCAACAAGGAACTGAACCTTCCGGCACCCGCACCCCGTTGTGCCGCACGACCCGGCGTCGGTGCCCAGCCGACAGATCACCGCCGGACGGACGGGGAGGTACGGACATGACCACCGCTCGCACACGGCGGCTCACGTCACCGGGGCTGCTGGAGCGCCGCCGGAAACTGGTGGGCGGCGAGGGCGCGCGCGACCGTCAGGACGCGCCCCGACCGGCGGAACGGCCGGCCGGCGACCCGTACCGCTCCGACCGCGCCGACACACCGCTGCCCGCGGGTCTGCCACCCCTGCCGACGGGTTTCGAACCGGCGCTGCCGACGAGCCGGCCCCGGAAACGGGAACCGCGAACCGGCGAGCCCGCCCCCTGAACCCCCACGGCCGAACTCCGCCTCATCACGTGTGAAAGCAGTCGAAAGGCACCCTCCATGCGGAGACGCACATCATTCCTCCTGGCCGTGCTCCTGGCTTTCGTCGGAGTCACCGGCACCGCCATGGCCATCCAGATCCACCGCTCCACCGCCCGGAACATCAACGAGACGACGGCAGCCGACGTCGCCGACCACACCGTCACCTTCCAGAACAACACCGGCAGCCGCATCTGGATCGGCAGCACGGTCAACGCGGACGGCTCCGCCGCCCTCACCGGCCTGCCGGCCCTGGACCCCGGCCGGTCCGCCACCGTCACCATCCCGGAGCACGAGGGCGCCGGGCACTGGCGGGGCAAGTTCTTCGCCCGCGAAGGCTGCACCGGTGAGGACGGCAGCACCTTCCACTGCGCCGTCGGCGACTGCGGGCCGTACGCCGACCACTGCTCCCTCGGCGAACAGCCCACCGGACTCGCCGAGTTCAACTTCGACCCGGCCGACACCCTCGCCCCCTGGTACGACGTCAGCTACGTCAACGCCGTCTCGGTGCCGGTCTCCATCACCCCGGACGACGTCACCCCGCCCGCGAGCGGCGAATGCGCGGTGGCCGGCTGTGTGCAGGACTTCCTGTCCTCCTGCCCGGCCGAGGACCTGACCAAGGACCCCGCCACCGGACGGCCGCTCGTCTGCACCAACCCGAACCGGGACGCCAAGACCCCGTACAGCGACATGGTCAACCAGAAGTGCCCGACGGCGTACGCCTGGTCGAAGCAGGACGCCGAGCCGGGGAACAAGGTCATGTACCAGTGCACCAAGTGCACCGGACTGACCGTCGCCTTCGGAACCGGCAGCACCGCCCCGGCCGACCCCGCCACCGCCCAGCCCGCCCCCGTTCCCACTGCCGCCCCCGCCCGCAAGGGCGTCAGCCTCAACCCCGTCGACGGCGCCTCCCAGGCGCTCGCCGCCTCGGGCGCCTCCTGGTACCTCAACTGGGCCTCCTCCACCGGCGCGGTCACCAAGCCGGCCGGCGTCGACTACGTCCCGATGATCTGGGGCCCCGGCTCCGTCACCGACGCCGAGCTGGGCGCCGCGACGCAGGGCGGCACCAAGGAACTGCTCGGATTCAACGAACCCGACAACCGCAGGCAGGCGAACATGACGCCCGAGCAGGCCCTCGACCTGTGGCCCCGGCTGGAAGCCACCGGCCTGCGCCTGGGCGCACCCGCGGTCGCCGCCGGCGCCGACCTGGACGGCGGCTGGCTGGACCGCTTCATGAAGGGAGCCGCCGACCGAAACCTGCGCGTCGACTTCATCCCTGTGCACTGGTACGGCTCCGACTTCGGCCCGGACGCGCCCAACCAGCTGCGCGGCTATCTGCAAGCAGTCTGGGACCGCTACCACAAGCCGGTCTGGCTGACCGAGTACGGCCTGATCGACTTCTCCCAGGACACTCCCCGCTATCCCGGCGAGCAGGAACAGACCGACTTCATCAGGTCGTCGACACGGATGCTGGACAGCCTGAGCTTCGTGGAGCGCTACGCGTGGTTCACCCTGTCCACGGTGACCAGCCCGACCGGCCTCTACGACGGTACGACCGCCAACGCCAGCGGCCGTGTGTACCAGGACGCGAGCTGAACGGGAAGGTGAACCGTCCTTGCCTCCCACCCGTTGTACGGGTGCAGCCTGGCCGTGTCCCCGCTCCCCCCTGGGGCCACGGCCAGGCCGTGGCCGGTCGGAGGCCCGGGTCAGGCGGCCCGCTTCGACGCTGCGGCCCGCGCCTCCGCGTCCGGCGGTGCGTCCGCCGGCCTGCCGAGGCGCTCGCGGATCTTCGCGGCGTCCTGATGGTCGAACTCCACGAAGATCGCCAGTGCCTGCCGCCAGCTGTCGCGGGCGGCTTCCGGCTCGCCGGCGGCCAGTTGGGCATCACCGAGGTTGCCCAGGGTGTGGCCCTCTCCCCACCGGTTGCCGATGTCCCGGTGTGTCCTGAGGGCCTGGTGGTAGTAGTCGACGGCCTCGTCGTAGCGCTGGAGGCGGCGGTGGGCCGTACCGAGGATGTCGAGTGCGACGCCTTCGACCCAGGGGTTGCCGCTGGTCCGCAGGACGGTCAACGCCTCCTCCAGACAACCGATGGCCTCGTCGAACCGGCCCTGCCGCTGGTAGACGTCGCCCAGGTTGCTCAGACAGATTCCCACCCCCCACGGGGTGCCGATGATCCGTTCGACGGCCAGGCCGCGGCGGATGTACTCCGCGGCCTTGTCGAGCCGGCCGTACTGGAGGTAGGAGTCGCCCAGATTGGTCACGGCCGACGCCCTGCCCTCCGTGTCCCCGAGCTCCCGGTAGGCGACCATCGCCCGGCGCAAGTGGTCGATGGCCTCCTCGTACCGGCCCGAGCCGCGCAGCGCGGCGGCCAGGTCCGCGAAGCCCTGAGCCCTGCCCCGGCGGTCGCCGGCGGCGCTGGCCGCGGACAGGCCCGTCCGCGCGGTGTCGACCCAGTCGTGCGTATGGCTGCGGAGGTAGAAGAACCCCCACAGCACGGCGGGCAGCCGCCACGCGACACCCGACCGCCCGGACTCCGCAGCCTGGTGGACCGCGGCGACCAGGTTGGCCCGTTCGGTCTCGCACCAGTCCAGGGCCTGGTCGTGCGTCGTGAACTCCAGGGGTGTGCACAGGTCGGGCAGCGGTTCGAGGGGGATTCGGCGACGGTGCGGGGTGATGTGCGGGTAGGCGGCGTCCGCGGTGTGCAGGTACCAGGCGAGCAGCCGCCCCATGGCACGCTCCCGCTCCAGGGGCGTCTCCTCGGCGTGGACCCGTTCGGTGGCGTAGACATGCAACAGGTCGTGCAGGGTGTAGCGGCCCGGGAAGTGTTCGGTCAGCAGGTGAGCGCGGGTGAGCTCGACGAGCAGGGCGCGCGCCTCCCGCAGCGGGAGCCCGGCGAGGGCCGCGGCGGCCGGTGCGGAGATGTCGGGCCCGGAGTGCAGGCCCAGCAGGCGGAACAGACACGCGGCGGGATCCGACACCGCTTTGTACGACCAGGAGAAGACCGCCCGTACATCGGTGCTGATGTCGTCGCCGGAGGCGAAGGCGTCGAGGCTGCCGTGGCTGTCGCGCAGTTCCCCGGCGATGGCGCTGAGCGGGAAGCCGGGGTGGGCGACGGCATGGGCGGCGACGATGGCCAGCGCCAGCGGCAGCCGGGCGCACATGGCGATGATCTCGTCCGTGGCCCGAGGTTCCGCCGCCAGCCGGTCGGTGCCGAGTCGGCGGGCCAGGAGATCGTGTGCCTCGGCGGAGCTCAGCTGGTCCAGCGGCAGCGGATGAGCCCCCTCGCCGGCGACCAGGCCGGTGAGCTGGTTGCGGCTGGTGACGATGACCAGGCTGCGGGAGGAACCGGGCAGCAGCGGGCGGACCTGGTCGGTGTCACGGGCGTTGTCGAGCAGGATCAGCATGCGCCGCTGGGCGAGCATGCTGCGGTAGAGCGCCGTCTGGGCGTCGAGGCCGGCGGGAATCCGCATCGGCGGCACGCCGAGCGCGCCGAGAAGAGTACGGATGGCCTCGTCCGGCGTCACCAGGGAGCCGGTCGGATCGAAGCCGCGCAGATTGAGGTAGAGCTGTCCGTCGGGGAAGCGGTCGGCCATCTCGTGCGCCCAGTGCACGGCCAGGGTGGTCTTGCCGATACCTGCCATACCGCCGATCGCGCTGATCACCACGGTGGCCGGTGGGCCGTCCTGCTCGGACAACAGGGCGCGTGCTCGGTCGAGTTCGGCGTGCCGACCGACGAACGTCGGCAGATCAGCGGGCAGTTGGGCCGGACGGCCCGCGGGTAAGACGGGGGGTGAAGCGGTGGGTAAGGCGGGCGGCACCGAAGGGGCCGGCGGCGCCTGCCGCCCCGGCGGAAGGGCGTCCAGGGACGCGTCGGCCGCCAGGATGCGGTCGTGCAGATCCTGAAGCGGTGTTCCGGGTTCGATGCCCAGCTCGGTGACCAGGGTGCTCCGCGTACTGCGGTAGGCCGCCAGTGCCTCGGCCTGCCTCCCGGACCGGTAGAGCGCCAGCATGAGCAGTCGGCACAGCTGCTCCCGCAGCGGGTACTGACCGGTCAACGCGATCAGTTCGGCGACGACATCGCTGTGGCGTCCGCGTTCGACCTCGACGTCCAGCCAGGTCTCCAGCGCGACCAGGCGCTCCTCGTTCAGCCGGGAACTCTCGGACTCGGCCAGGGGGCCGGTGAGTCCGGCCAGTGCTCCGCCCTGCCATCCGTCGAGCGCCGCGCGCAGCAGTTCGGCGGCCTCGGACAGTTCCCCGGCGGCGCGCAGCTTCCTCGCCTCCGTGACCCGTTGCTCGAACACACTGAGATCCAGGCCGTCCTCCGGCAGACGGACGAGGTACCCGTCCCCGACCGACACCACCACACTCCCGGCCCCGGTCACCTCCCGCCCCGCATCGATCACCTTGCGCAGGCGCGACACATAGGTCCGGAGCACCGACACCGCAGCCGCGGGCTGCTCCTCTCCCCAGACCGCGTCGAGGAGTTCGGAGAGTGCGACAGCGCGTCCCCGCCGCAACAGCAGCGCTGCCAGGACGGCCCGCTGCTGTGGCGAACCAAGGTTCAGTTCCTGTTCGCCGCGCCAGGCCCGGACCGGCCCCAGGACGGCGAAACGCACGGAAGTCTCGTAGCCGTTCATCCCCAGGACTGTACTCAACATCCATCCCGCCACAGACGTCGCCTGACGGAATGTCACCTCTTGGTCGGATCGCCGCAATTTGCTGGTCGGCGGGATTGAACCATTCCCGAACGAGCGCCCGTTGCGCTACCCGGGGACCGCCACACCGTTCCCGATCGGGCCGTTGGGCCGGGACGCGTCAGAAAGGAAGAGCCATGAGCCGGGGTGAAGAGGAAGAGACGGACGAGCCGGTCACGGAGGGCGATCGCGCCGTGCCGGGGCCACGCCACGCGGTGGTCATCTCCGGAGACGGCTCGGCCACCATCGACGGAGAACCCGTGGAGGTCGCGGACGGAGAGTCGGTCGACGCCGCGATCCTCGACAGACTCCAGGGATACGCACGTGACCTGAACGCCGGCGTGACGGCGACCATCTCCGACCCCTCCGCGGGCTACGTCGCGTTCGTCGAGGTCGCCCCGGACGGCTCGAGCAGCCTGCTGGAGCAGCAGGAGCAGCAGGAGCAGCAGGACGCACCGCCCGACCCCACCGAAGTCCCTGTAGGCACGGCCGCAGCGGTACCCGACCCTGCTGATGTCGATGCCGACGAAGCCGTCGGCGACGAGGACGAAGCCGAAGCCGACGAAGCCGAAGCCGACGAAGCCGAAGGCTTCGACGTCGAGGCGCACACGCAGGAGCACCGGCAGCGACCCCCCGCGCCGCCCGCGCCCGTCGTTCGTCTCGCCCCCAAGGTCGCCCCGAGGAACGGAACACGTCAGTCGGACGACGAGTACAAGTCGCCCGGTCTGCTCCACAAACCCCTGGTCGTAGGACCGGTGGCCGTCGGCGTGGCCGCCCTGGTCATCGTTCCGCTGGTGATCCTGGGCAGCAGCGCACCGGACGACGGGGGGCGCCAGAAGCAGACAGCCCGCTCGAGCGCGGAGACAGAGACTCCTCTGGCCGAGGACACTCCGTCGGCGGCCCCTTCGGCCGTGAGGACATCTCCCCGCGCGACAGCCGCCTCGCCGTCCGCCAAGCCGAAGGCGTCGGCGAGTGCCAGGGCTCCGAAGAAGAAGGGAGGAGGGAAGGGGGGAGCCGGAGGCGTGGGAGGGGTCACCGTCACCGTGACCGCGAGGCCACCGCGGGCCACCGTCACGGCGAAGCCCGCGCAGGAGACCGCCGCCACGGCGGTGAACCGGCTCCACCGGAGCGACCCGTCCGGGCGGCACATCTGCTACCGCGCGTACCTCTCCGGGCAGGGTTGGCAGAAGCCCGTGTGCGACGGCACCCTCGCCGGAACGACGAGCGGGACCCATCCGATCAAGGCCCTCAACATCGCGGTCCACGGCGGAGCCGGCTCGGCCGCCAACGCCTTCGTCCACGACCCGAAGTCGACCGACGGCCGGGGCAAGTGGAAACCCCGGTGGACGGCCGTCATCGGCGACGGCAAGAACAACTACATAGGCAGTACGAAGTCAGGCGCTCCCTACATGACGGGCTTCGCCATCAACATCGGCAGCGGCCAACTCTGCCGGTCGACCAAGGTCCACGGCTACGACTGGGGCAGCGCCGACTGCACTCAGCCCCGCCCCGGCTACATCTTCGGAGGCGCCCTGGAGAACACGCGCTGGCTCGAGGCGGTCAAGCTCTGGTTGTGATGCGACGAGTCGATGCGCCCGGGCGTGAACAGCACACGCATGACGGTCCGTCGGGTTCGACGGGCGCCGGTCGGGTAGCGTGCGGGGTATGTCGAGTCCTGAGTCAGACACGGTGGGGGCTTTCGGTCACGCCGTCAGCCCCCTGGACCACTGAGCTCGTAGCCCTGTCGTCGCGCCGCTCTCCGCGGCGGGACGAGCGGGCGCCCCGGGGCCGACCGCGGTGACGACACGACCTTCTCGTGCCTCTCCTCACCTCGGAGCCACTCGATGCCTCTGCCGCTCTATCTGCTTGCCATGGCGGTCTTCGCCATGGGCACCTCGGAGTTCATGCTCGCCGGCCTCTTGCCGGACATCGCCTCGGATGTCGACGTCACCGTCGCGACAGCAGGCGTGCTCACCTCGGCCTTCGCGCTCGGCATGATCCTCGGCGCACCCCTGGTGGCCGCGTCGGCCCGCAACTGGCCCAGGCGCCCTGCCCTTCTCGGGTTCGTCCTGGCTTTCGCGGCAGCTCACGCCTTGGGCGCCGTCACCACGAGCTTCCCCGTCCTGTTCGCCACCCGAGTCGTTGCCGCGCTCGCGAACGCGGGGTTCCTCGCCGTCGCTCTGACGGCCGCGGCCAGTCTGGTCCCAGCCGACAGGAAGGGACGCGCACTGGCCGTCCTGCTGTCGGGCACGACGGTGGCCACGATCGCCGGTGTCCCCGGTGGGGCGGTGCTCGGCACGGCACTCGGCTGGCGGTCCACCTTCTGGGCAGTCGCCGCTCTCTGCCTGCCCGCCGCTCTCGGCATCCTGAAAGGCATCCCCGCAGGACGTGACGAGGACGAGGCGACCGGCAGGCCGGCGTTGCGAGCGGAGCTCGGCCGGCTCGCCCGGCCGCGGTTGATCCTGGTGATGCTGCTCGGCGCGCTGGTGAACGCGGCAACCTTCGGCAGCCTCACCTTCCTTGGCCCCGTAGTGACCGACAGCGCCGGGCTGGGCGAGTTGTGGATCTCTGTCGCTCTGGTGCTCTTCGGTGCCGGTTCCTCCGTGGGTGTCACCGTCGCCGGACGGCTGTCCGACCGGAGCCCCGGGCCGGTCATCGCGATCGCCGGTCCGTTGCTGCTCGTCGGCTGGCTCGCTCTGGCGGTGCTGGCCGACGAGCCGGCCGCCCTGCTCACCCTCGTGTTCGTGCAGGGCGCGCTGTCGTTCGCGCTGGGCGGCACGCTGATCACACGGGTTCTCTACGAGGCCGCGGGAGCCCCCACGATGGCCGGCGCCTATGCGACGGCGGCGCTGAACGTGGGCGCCGCCGTCGGCCCCGTCGTCTCCGCAGCCACGCTCGGCACCGGAGCAGGGGCGCTCGGACCGCTCTGGACCAGCGGGCTTCTCGTCGCGGTCGCGCTGCTCATCGCATTGCCCCTCCGCACCGTCATCACGGCCGGCCGGCACACGGAGGTGCTGCGGTGACACGGGCGAGCGCACCCTGGAACATCGAGCGACCCTCAGTAGACCGACAACCCGTACGCCGCCAGCACTTCCTGGATCGGCTGGTAGTACGTGGTCCCTCCGGTCGTGCAGTTGCCCGAGCCGCCGGAGAGGATGCCGATGACCTTGTCGCCGGCGTAGAGGGGGCCGCCGCTGTCGCCGGGCTCTGCGCAGATGTTCGTCTGGATCAGGCCGGACACGACGTCTCCGCCACCGTAGTTGACGGAGGCGTTCAGGCCGGTGACCACGCCGCAGCGGACGCCTGTGGTGGAGCCGCGGCGGCAGACGCTCTGGCCGACGCGGGCCGTCGCGGTGCCGGTCACGTCGACGGAGCCGATCGTGCCGGGGTGCGGGACGGCCGGGTTGGTGTACCGGACGACGCCGTAGTCGTTGCCGGGGAAGCTGGTGACGACGGTGGATCCGACCGTCGTGGTCAGGGCGGAGCCGGTGTACCAGGTGGACGCGCCGTCCGTGCAGTGGCCGGCGGTCACGAAGTAGTAGGTGGAGCCGCTCTGCACGTTGACCCCGGCCGAGCAGCGCCACCCGGTCGTGTAGACGCCGTCACCGCCCGACAGGAGGGTGCGCAGCCGGCCGTCGAGCCGTTCGAGGGCCGCGGCACCCGCCCAACGGCCGGTGCTCCGGCGGACCTTGGCCAGGTCCGCGGCCGTGACCGTGGAGTCGGCGAACACCCTCAGTTTCCCGGTGCGTTCGTCCACCGCCCAGCTCGTCCCGGCGATGCCGAGGGACTCGACGGCGGACGCCGCGCCGGTCACCGATGCACCGGAGGGGGCGGCGGGCCCCGCCGTCGCCGCGCCCGCGTCGGACACCGCGAGCGCGGCGGCCATGAGCAGGCTGGTCACCGAGGCGATCAGCCGCGGTCGTCCGGAGCCGATACGGCGAGTTCGTCCGGAGCCGATACGGCCAGTTCTCGTCACGCAAGCCTCCCGGGGACGGTGGACGGGGTCACGCCGACGCACCGAGGACGGTGGACGGGGTCACGCCGGTGCCGACGCCCCAGTGTCCCCGCCCGCGCCCGGCACGGGTAGGGCGCCTTCGGTCGCGCTTCCCCGGCGCGAACGGTGAATCGGGCGCCCTCTTGGGGCAATTGTGGCTCTTGCTTTGCCGGTGTTTGCGTTGTGTGCTTCGCTGCCCCGACCTAGCCTGACCGGCGGAACCGTGGGAAGGGCCGCCATGCTGAAGACCGTCTCGGAGCAGGCGCGAGGTCTCACCAAGGACCAGCGCAACGCGTTCCTCGCCGCCTACCTGGGCTGGGCGATGGACGCGTTCGACTACTTCCTGGTGGTCCTCGTCTACAGCGAGATAGCCGACGACTTCCACGTATCCCTCACCGACATGGCCTTCCTCACCACCGCCACCCTCGTGATGCGGCCGGTCGGCGCCTTTGTCTTCGGGATGTGGGCGGATCGCCGGGGCCGCCGGGTGCCCCTCATGGTCGACGTCGTCTTCTACTCGATCGTCGGCTTCGCCTGCGCCTTCGCGCCCAACTACGCCGTCCTGCTGGTGCTTCGCCTGCTGTACGGCATCGGCATGGGCGGCGAGTGGGGACTGGGCGCGGCTCTCGCCATGGAGAAGATCCCCGCCGAGCGGCGCGGTTTCTGGTCGGGGCTGCTCCAGAGCGGCTACTCGCTGGGGTACCTGCTCGCCGCCGTGGCGTTCTTCGTCATCGAACCCGTCCTCGGCTGGCGCGGGTTGTTCGCCTTCAGCCTGGTGCCCGCCCTGGTCGCGCTGTGGGTGCGCAGCCGGGTCGAGGAGAGCGAGGTGTGGGAGAAGAGCGTCAAGCTCAACCGCACCCCCGCCCACCAGGTGTTCAGGAACCCGGCGGTGCTCAGGCGCTTCGTGTACCTCGTGGCCCTGATGACGGCCTTCAACTGGATGTCCCACGGCACCCAGGACATCTACCCGACCTTCGTCAAGAAGGGCCTGGGCCTGTCCCCGGACACCTCCATCGCCATCGCGGTCGTCTACAACATCGGCGCCATCATCGGCGGCGCGCTCCTCGGCGCCTTCTCGGAGCGGCTGGGCCGCCGCCGCACGATCATGATCGCGGCGGCCGCCGGCCTGGTCGTGGTGCCCTTCTTCGTGCTCTCCACGACCACGGGCTGGCTGATGCTCTCCTCCTTCCTGATGCAGCTGTGCGTCCAGGGGGCCTGGGGCGTGATTCCCGCCCACCTGACCGAGATGAGTCCGGACGCGATCCGCGGTTTCTATCCCGGCGTCACCTACCAGCTCGGCAATCTCATAGCCGCCCTCAACCTGCCCATCCAGGAGGCCCTCGCCGAACGGCACGGCTATCCCGCGGCGATGACCTGGACCGTCGTACCCGCCCTGGCCGTGGTCATCCTGCTGAGCGCCGTCGGCAAGGAGGCCAAGGGCATCCGGTTCGGCGGCCCGCCCGCACGGACCGCCGAACCGGCGGCCGCCGACAGCGCGTAGGGCGACCCCGCGGCCGCCGACAGCGCGTAGGGCCGATTCCGGCCATCGGCCCGGTTCGCGCCCGGCCCTCAGCCCCTACGATGGCAACTCGCAGTACCTGTACACCAGCACGGTCGCGTACCACCGCAGGGAGACATGCCCATGGGTGCCACGGAGCCCGCAGGAACACCTACCGAACACGGACTCCTGGGCGGCGCGTCGGCCGGGCCCATGGTGCCGCGGCTGCTGCTGGGAGCACGGCTGCGCGCGCTGCGCGAACGCCAGGACATCTCCCGTGAGACCGCCGGGCACGTCATCCGCGGCTCCCGGTCCAAGATCAGCCGCATGGAGGCGGGCCGCCACGGCTTCAAACTGCGGGACGTGGCCGACCTGCTCACCCTTTACGAGGTCACGGACGAGGCCGAGCGCGCCACCCTGCTGACGCTGGCCGAGGAGGCCAACACCCCTGCCTGGTGGCAGGACTTCCACGACGTCGTGCCCGCATGGGCCCAGGCCTATCTCGCGGCGGAACAGGCGGCGAGCCTCGTCCGCTGCTTCGAGGTGCAGCGCGTCCCCGCCCTGCTCCAGACCCCGGACTACGCCCGTGCCGCGCTGCGTCGGGCCCACGCCGACGCCTCCCCGGAGGAGATCGAGCGGCGCGTGGCCTTACTGCTCTCCCGGCAGCGGATCCTGCACCGGCGGCCCGCGACCCGGCTGTGGGCGGTGCTCGACGAGGCGGCGCTGCGCCGCCCGGTCGGCGGAGCCGCGACCATGCGCGCCCAGCTGAGGCACCTCATCGACATGTGCCGGCTTCCCCAGGTGACCGTGCAGGTCATGACGTTCCACGGTGGCGGCCACTCCGCGGAGGGCGGCCCGATCACCGTCGTGCGGCTGCCCGGCAGCGAGTTGCCCGACCTGGTCTACCTCGAGCAACTCACCACCGGGCTCTACCCCGACCGGCCCGCCGACATCGAGTCCTACTGGGACGCCCTGAACAGCCTCGCGGTGGAGGCCGAGTCACCGGACGAGACGCCCACGATCCTGCACCGCATCCTCCAGGAGACCTGACCCCTGGGGCCCTGACTCCCGGGTCCGTTTCAGTTCTTGCGCGCGACCCCGCCGTACTGGTGGACCTCGGCCGGCAGACCGAGGGCCTCGGTGTCGGGGCGCCAGCGTGAGCAGGACGCCACCCCCGGTTCGAGCAGTTCGAGACCGTCGAAGTAGCGCGCTATCTGCTCGGGGCTGCGCAGGATGTACGGGATCGAACCGCCCTCGTTGTACTGCTGGATGGCATTGAGGTAGGCCTTGCTGGTGTCCGTGCTGTCGTACTGCACCAGGAAGCTGCCGGAGGGCAGCCCGGCCACCAGTTCCCGCACGATCGAGCACGCCTCGTCGTGGTCCTCGATGTGGCCGAGGATGCCCATCAGCATGAGGGCGACGGGCTTGTCGAAGTCGAGGGTCCGCGCGGCCTCCCGCAGGATCGTGGCCGGGTCGCGCAGGTCGGCGTCGACGTAGTTGGTGACGCCTTCCGGTGTGCTGGTGAGCAGCGCGCGGGCGTGCGCCAGCACCAGCGGGTCGTTGTCGACGTAGACGATCCGGGACTCCGGGGCCACCCGCTGGGCGATCTGGTGGGTGTTGTCGACGTTGGGCAGCCCGGTGCCGATGTCCAGGAACTGCCGTACGCCCTCCTCGCCGGCGAGATGGCGGACGGCACGGGCGAGGAAGTACCGGGCGGCGCGGGCGCCGGTCTCGATCCCGGGGAAGATCTCGCGGAAGGCGTCCCCGGCCACCCGGTCGACCTCGTAGTTGTCCTTCCCGCCCAGCCAGTAGTTCCAGATCCGGGCCGACTGGGGGACGGAGGTGTCGATCTTGGGCAGTGCCTCCGCTGCCGCGTTCTCCGCCTGATCAGCCATGGACGCTCCTCGTGTGCGCGATGGGGGAACCGCCGAACGGTCGAACACCGTTCGGGACCTTCCACGTTAGTCCCCGTGAGTCACCCCATGTGAATCATTGGCCTCAACCGACCGTCCTCTCAGGGTGGTTGGGAGACACCTGTGCCCGGCACGGCGCTACGGCCGTCCCGGGCACAGGCGCGTGCGCAGGTCACTCGGTGATCAGGTAGGCCCTTTCGATCGTCTGGGTCACGGTGTTGCCCGCCCGGTCGGTCAGTTCCGCGCGCAGCGACACGGACCCCGCCTTCGCCGGGTGCTTCAGCGACAGGCGCGTCCCGCCGACGGACTTGGCGGGCTGCCAGGTCCTGCCCTCGTCGTACGACACCTGGAAGGCGAGCGCGGCCGGGCGCTGTCCGGCCGCCGCCCCCTCGACGGTGAAGGGCACCTCGAAGTGCCGGCCCGCCTTCGCGGTGCTCGCCAGAGTCAGCTTCGGGCTGAAGCGGACCGTGGACAGCGGCACCGTGGCGAAGTCGCCCTCGGGGGTCTTCGCCGAGCGGAAGGTCCACTCGGCGTGGACGCGGGTGCTGACCGGATACACGGCCGGGTCACGGGAGTTGTCCACGGTCATCCGGTACGCGGTGTCCCCGGCGGGCAGGGTGTACTCCGTGGGGTCGGTGGTCGGCTGGATGCCGTAGTCGTCGGCGATCTCCTTGCCGTCCGCCTCCAGCCGGGACGTCACCGTGGCCGGCTTGCTCAGACCCCAGTGCCCTGAGCCGTCGCCGAACAGCGGCAGGAAGACCCTTAGGGTGTTCCCGTCGCGGCCGACCCCCGGGTAGCCCCGGCCCGGTCCGAGGTCGGCGGGGCCGTTCAGGACCGGTCCGAAGACGCCGACGCCGAATCGCTCGGTGTAGGTGCGGCCGGCCTTCCAGTGCCTCGGCATGCGCATCAGGAAGCCCTCGAAGACCGCGTCCTCGCCGTCACCGAAGCGCTGCCAGGTGCGCACCGACCACTTCACCCCGTTGTCGAGGACGTACTCGGTGCTCCGGTACGGCAGGTCGCCGCGCATGTCGCTCCCGCCGGGCACCAGACGGCCGTCGGGCAGGTGCGGGGTCACCTCGGCCTGGACGCGCCGGCCGTCGACCGACTCGCCCACCTCCAGGTTCACCCTGGCCAGCTGTCCCCGCCCGATCTTCGCGGTGAAGCCGTCCAGGCTGCCCTCCCGGTACCAGCTCAGGTGGTAGTTGACCGGCCTGCCGTCCTTGTCCTTGCCGGCCCAGCGGCCGGAGAACAGGGAGGTCAGCCCCGTCACCGAGCCGTCCGGGCCGAGCCGCCCGAACCGGGAGCCCACGAAGGTGGGCAACAGGAACTCGAGATGGGCGTCGTCGAGCCCCTCGCCCCGCCCGTACTCCACGGTGACCGCGGCGTCGTCGTTCACGGCCCCCGCGTCCGGCACGGTGATGTCCACCGGCTTCGCCTGCCGGGCGTCGACCTCCACGGTCGTGTCCCGGTCCAGGTGAAGCCTCGGCCGGACCAGGACGGCGTGCTGCGCGGAGCTGGTCGACGGGTGGATCACCCCGTCGAGGAGGTAGTCGGCCTTGGGCAGCCGGACGGTCAGCTCGCCGTCCCGCTCGTCGGCGTACTCGGCGTAGAAGCTGCCGTTCAGGTCCGCGACGGAGGTCACGGCATCGCCGGTCGCCCTGCCGTCCTCGTCGGTGTGCCTGAGCGTCAGGTCGTACGACTCGACCTCGCGGTCCACCCCGACCGCGGACCGCACCTGGATCCTCCCGTCGGCGGAGGAGGCCGTGACCGAGCCGCCGAAGCTGCCGTCCACGGTTCCGGCGCGGGTGTCCGCGGTGACCTCCGCGCTCGCCTCGCCGCCCGCGGGGACCGTGATCCGCTGCGGGGAGACGGTGAACATGCCCTCGGCGGCGGGCTTGCGGTCCACCCCGTACGCGTCCACGGACAGGTCGAGCGTGACCGGCCCGGTGCCGAGGTTGCGGTAGATGAGCTTCTTGGTCCGGGCCGTGTCGTCGGCGTGCGGCCACTGCTGGACGCCGAAGTCGAGCGGGCCCTGCTCGGTGACCACGCTCTCGTCCAGCGCCCGGACCAGATCGACCCGCCCGGTGCCCTGCTGGAAGGAGCTGTACGTGCCCGGCTTCGCGGAACCGGTCAGCACCGCCTTGATCCGCTCGCCGCGCCAGCCGGGGTGCTGCTGGGCGATGATCGCCGCGGCGCCCGCCACGTGCGGGGTGGCCATCGAGGTGCCCTCGATCGTCAGGTAGCCGGGGACGTCCGAGGGATACAGGTCCGCCAGGGCGCTGCCGGCCGCAGCCGCGGCGGTGATGGCGACCCCCGGCGCGGTCAGGTCGGGCTTGACCCCGCCGTCGCCCACGCGCGGACCGCGGCTGGAGAAGGCGGCGAGCGCGTCGGACTTGTCGACCGCGCCGACGGTCAGGGCGGACGCCGCGCTGCCCGGTGAGCCGACGGTCCGCTCGCCGTCGCCCTCGTTGCCGGCCGCGATGACGAAGAGGGTGCCGGACTCGGCGGAGAGCCGGTCGACCGCCTCCTCCATCGGGTCGGTGCCGGGGAGATCCGGGCCGCCGAGGCTCAGGTTGACGACGTCCGCGCCCTGGGCCACCGCCCACTCCATGCCCGCGATGATCTCGGAGTCGTCGCCCTCGCCCCAGTCGTCCAGGACCTTGCCGTTGAGAAGCTCGGCGCCGGGTGCGACGCCCTTGTACTTCCCGCCGGACTTCGCTCCGCTGCCCGCCACGGTGGACGCCACGTGCGTGCCGTGCCCGTACCGGTCGGTCGTGCTGCCGGTGCCGCTGAAGTCGTGCTCCGCGACCACCTTGCCCGCCAGGTCGGGGTGGCTGGTGTCGATGCCGGTGTCCAGGACGGCGACCTTGGTGCCGGTGCCGTCGAAGCCCGCGGCCCAGGCGGTCGGCGCGCCGATCTGAGGGACGCTCCGGTCGAGCGAGGCACGGCGCTTCCCGTCGAGCCACAGCTTCTCCACACCGGCCGCGGAGGCGAACCGTGCAGTCCCCGCGGCCGAGTGGTCGGTCACGGCCTTCCAGAACCCGGCACCGCGCTTCTTCGCGGAGCGCATCGCCCTGCCGTTGACGACCGGGAGTTGCCGGCCCAGCCGCGCTCCGGCCTGGGTGAACGGGCTCGTGGAGGGCGCCTTGCTGCCGCGGAAGGTGACGATCAGCGGCAGGTCGGAACGGCCCTTGTCGTCGTAGCCGTCCTTGACCAACTGGGTGACGTCGAACAGCCGTGGGTCCAACTTGCCCTGTGCGAGCAGTAGTTGGGCGTCACCGGGAACGACCCGGGTGTGCCCGGCGACGACCCGGACCGAGAACGGCATGCCCTCGCGGCCCTGGGCCCGCTGCACCCCGGAGACCTGCCCGGTGCCGTCCATCAGGACCCGGTCGCCGGTGACGAGCGTGACCGTCTTCACCGCGGAGGCCGCACGGGCGCTCTTGCCCGAGGCGATGCCGACGGCTCCCGCGCCGGCCGTTCCCGCACCGACGGCTCCCGCCCCGGTCGGCAGCCCGGCGAGGACCAGGGCGGCGGAAGCCACCCCCGCGGCCAGGGCCGCGTGTCTGTGGCGTACGCGTAACTGCATCTGAACTCCAGTTGGTTGGTGGATCAGTGCTCACGGGGTGGTCGGGCCCGTGAGCAGGCGGCCGTCGCGGTCGTACGGCCAGACATTGGGGACGCAGCCGTGCAGGCCCTTGATCTGCTGCATCATCGCCGGGGCCGGAAGGCCCTTGCCGGGGCAGGTGACATGGCCGTGGCCGAGGAAGTGGCCCACCTCGTGGTTGATGATCAGGGAGCGGTACCCGACGACGTCCTCGCTGTAGAACTCGGTCGCCAGGACCCAGCGTCTGAGGTTGACCATCACGTCGTCGTGCACGCTGCAATTGACCTTGCCGCCGGTGTCGAGGCCGCCCTCGGCGCAGATCGCGTCGACGGTCCCCGGGGTGGCGAGGCGCACCCTGAAGTCGGTGGGCCCGCTCGACACCCGCTGGAACGCCGAGTGGCCGTCGGCCGTCCAGCCGCGCGGGTCGGCCAGGGTCCGCTCCACCTGTTCGGCCACGTCCGCGGGGGAGATCGTGAGGCCCTTCTCCACCTCGACCCGGTAGCGCAGGGGCGTGCCCCTGCCGACCTTCTCGCCCTCGCCGGAGGCGGTGACGAAGGTCCCCGGGCCGCTCTCCGGAATGGGAGTCGTGGAAGGGCTGGACCTATTCTGTTCCGGCGGCTCACCGGTCCGCGGCGGTGCCGAAGTGCCGGATGGCGTGGGGGAGTTGGTCACCCGACTCCCGGAGGATGCAGTCGCCGTGGGGGAACCGGTCACCCGAGTCCCGGAAGGTGCGGTCGCCGTGGGCGGCCGTTTCGCGTCGGACGGCAGCCACGCCACCACCGCGCCACCGACCGCCGCGAAGACCGCCAACGCGGCCAGACCGCCGGTCAGTCGGCCCTGCACGGGCCCCGCGGAGCTTTTCCGGCGACGACCGCCGCCGGGGTTTCGTTTGTGGGCTGTCACGGTCGTTCACGATGTGATCGCCATGTGATCGGACCTGGCCCGGAAGGTAACGAAACGATAACCCTGCTCGTGGTCATGCCGATGTGGATACTGTGCGCATGTCACGCGTACTGCTGATCGAAGACGACCCGGCCGTCCGGGAGGGTGTCGCGCTGGCCCTGCGCAGGCAAGGGCATGACGTCGCCGCCACCGCGACCGGCGAGGAGGGCCTCGAGCGGCTGCGGTCCTTCCGGCCGGACATCGTCGTCCTCGATCTGATGCTCCCCGGCATGACCGGTCTGGAGGTGTGCCGCACCGTACGGAACCTCGACCAGACCCTGCCGATCATCATGGCGACCGCCCGGGGGGACGAAGTGGACATCGTTGTCGGCCTGGAGGCCGGCGCCGACGACTACGTCGTCAAACCCGTCCTGGCCCGCGTGCTCGACGCACGCATACGCGCCGTCCTGCGCCGGGCGGCCGGGGCCGCGCCCGGCGCCGAGGGCCTGCCGAAGATCCACACCTACGGCGAACTGGCCGTCGACCGGGCCGGGTTGACGGTCGCGCTGCACGGCGAGCCGATCGCCCTCGCCCCCTCCGAGCTGCGGCTCCTGCTCACCCTGACCGCCTCGCCGGGCCAGGTGTTCAGCCGTCAGCAGCTACTGGAGGCGGTCTGGGAGCACGACTACCACGGCGACGCGCGTCTGGTGGACGCCTGCGTCAAGCGCCTGCGCACGAAGATGTCCGAACCGCCCCGCGCACCCCGGTACATCCACACCGTGCGCGGCTTCGGCTACCGATTCGCGGCGCCGTGAGGACGCGCCGGCTGCGCGGGCTCCGGTTCCGCCTGGTGGTGGCCTTCGGGCTCGTCGCCGCGGTCTCCGCGGTCACGACGGGGGCCCTGACCTTCCGGGAGGCCCGCACCGGAGTGCTCCAGCAGAGTCAGGACGCCACCATCAGACAACTGCGCGCCCAGCTCAACCAGCACGCGGCCGAACTCGCCCTCCCTCCCGAGCGGTCGGCGCTGGAGAAGTTCGCGGAGGAAACGGCGGCCACCGAGTCCCAGGGCAGCTGGCGGGTCCTGGTGACCTACGGGGACCTGAGCGGCTCCTCCGCCTCCGGCGACCCCTTCACCGAGGTGACTCCCGCCCTGCGCGAGGCCGTCGCGTCCAGCCGGGCCACCGTGTTCCAGCGGGTCCGACACGACGGCCGCACCTCCCTCGTCGTCGGCATGTCGATCCTCTTCAGCACCCAGCGCATCCCGGACAGCGTCGAGACGGCCAGCGGGGTGCGGGTGTTCCTGGTGGTCCCGCAGACCACCGAACAGGCTTACGTCGACGCCCTGGTGACCGCGGCCGAACGGGCCATGGTGGCCGCCCTGGCCCTCGCCGTGGTGCTCGCCCTTCTCGCCGCACGCGGCGTGCTGGTCCCGGTGCGGAAGCTGCGGCTCGCCACCCGCCGGGTCGCCGAGGGCCGTCTGGACACGCGGCTCGCGGTCAACGGCTCCGACGAACTCGCCGAGCTGTCCCACACGTTCAACGAGACGGCTGCCGCGCTGGAGACCTCGGTCGCCGAACTGCGCGAGATGGAGGCACGGGCCCGCCGCTTCGCCGCCGACGTCTCGCACGAACTGCGCACCCCGCTCGCCGCGATGTCCGCGGTCACCGACGTCCTCGACGAGGACGCCGCCCGACTGGACCCGGACACCGCCACCGCGGTCCGGCTGATCAGCACGGAGACCGTCAAACTCGCCCGGCTCGTCGACGACTTGATGGAGATCTCCCGCTTCGACGCGGGTGCCGCGGTGCTCCACCTGGACGAGATCGACCTCGCCGAGTCGATCCGGCGCACCCTCGCCTCCCGCGGCTGGACGGACACGGTGCAGACCGAACTGCCGCCGCCGCACGCGGTACGCGCACGGGTCGACCCGCGCCGCATCGACGTGGTCGTCGCCAACCTGGTCGGCAACGCCCTCAAGCACGGCGCCCGTCCGGTCACGGTGCGCCTGGGCGGGGACGACACGGTGGCCGTGATCGAGGTCCGGGACAGCGGCCCCGGCATCCCCTCCGACGTTTTACCCCACGTCTTCGAGCGGTTCTACAAGTCCGACAGTGCCCGGATCCGCTCCGAGGGCAGTGGCCTCGGCCTGGCCATCACCGCCGAGAACGTCCGCCTCCACGGCGGTACCGTGCGTGCCGCCGGCCACCCGGCGGGCGGTGCCGTCTTCACCGTGCAACTCCCGCTGCGACGGGCGGAGTCGACCGAGGAGTACCGGCCATGAAGGCTCTGCACCGCGCCCCGCTGCTGGCGCTGCTCGCCGTCACCTCCTGCGGTATCCCCGCGACCGGGGTGGTCGAGGCGGGCGGTCCCGCGAGCGGGGCCCTGCCGCTCACACCGGTCTACTTCGTCGAGAACGGCCGACTCGTCGCCATGCCACGCAACACCGGCCGGCCCGGTGACCCCACGGACGCGCTGCGGCTGCTGTGGGACGGTCCGCTGGCCGGCGAAGGGGGCACCGACCGGCTCGACGGTCTCACCACCGAGCTGCCCGCCCTGCCGACCGCCATGGCGTTGCCGTCGGCCGCCACCGACGTGCCGGGGAGCCCGCTGTCGGACTCGTCAGGCGCGGCCGGTAGCTCCGCGTCGGACACCCCGACGGCGGCGGTTGCCGGGAGCACGATGACGATCCGACTGCCCGCGAGCATGGCCGGGTTGAGCGATCTCGCGGTACGGCAGCTGGTGTGCACGGCCACCGCCGCGTACCGCCTCACCCGCCCCTCCGCCCTCTCGCTGACCGCGGTGGTGAGCGGCGGCGGACACCTGGTCAGGATGTCGGACGCGCGCTGCCCCGCTCGGTGAGCAGGCTCCCCGCCGGGGCGGCCGCGGTGTCCGCCTGCTGGAGCTGGCTCAGGAGCTGGTTCTGGCCGGCGAGGAGCTCGGTGAGGATACGGCGGGCGGCGCGCAGGAGTTCGGCGACGTCACCGCCGGCCAGCGCGTAACTCACCGTGGAGCCCTCCCGGATGGAGACCACGATGCCGGACCGCCTGAGGACGGCCAGCTGCTGGGAGAGGCTGGACGGCTCGATGTCGATGTCGGCGAGCAGGTCACGGACGGGCACAGGCCCGTGCTGGAGCAGCTCCAGGACCCGGATGCGCACCGGGTGGCCGAGCATGCGGAAGAAGTCCGCCTTGGCCTGGTAGAGGGGGACCTGCATGGGGCGCTCGCTCCCTGCCGGACGGTACGGGGTCGTCGGTGCCGATCCTGCTGGTCGGGGACGCCGTGCGGCCACGGAATGGACTCATGTGGATGTGGCGACTTGAAGAAGTCTTCACATCGTGGGCGCACGACGACCCCGACCGGAGCGGGCCTATACCTCCAACTGCTCTTCGACCCGCTTGAGTTGGTGGCGGGCCATCGCCAGGTTCGAGCGGGCCTTGTCGAGGACCAGGTACAGGAACAGGCCGTTGCCGTTGCGGCCGGTCACCAGGCGGATGAGGTGGTACTGGTGCTCCAGCGTGATGAGGATGTCCTCGATGTTGCTCTTCAGGCCCAGCTGCTCCATGGTGCGCACCTTGGCCCGGATGACATCGGTGTTGCCGGCCGCCGCGACCGTCGGGTCCAGGTCCTTGCCGCCGCCCAGGGTGCCCAGCGCCATCCCGCTGGTGTAGTCGACGACCGCGGCCGCCACCGCCCCTTCGGTGCCGGCCATCATCTCCTTCAGCGACACTTCCACACTCGCCACGGTGCCTCCCTTGTGCCTGTGGGTCGCGGCGGGCCCTGCCGGGTCCGTCCGCCGGATTCCCGGACCGTATGCGCCGCGCCGTGGCTCGCGGTCGGGGTCTTCGGGACTGCTCCCCGTTGACCGAACACGTTCACGAGGCGACCATCTGCCGGGCCACAACTGGCCTTCGGGGAACGGAAGATGACACCGACGCCGAGCGCGGTGCTCAGTGGGTGCGGGCCGCGAGCAGGGTCACGTCGTCCTCCGAACTGGCCGGGGCCAGGCGGTCGAGGACGCTGGTGAGGACGTCCGGCAGGGGACGCCCGGAGGCCAGCGGAAGGGCGGTGAGCGCGGCGAGACCGGTGTCGATGTCCTCGCCCCGCCGCTCCACCAGTCCGTCGGTGTAGGCGAGCAGCAGGGAGCCCGGCGGCAGCGCGCAGCGCCTGCTCTCGTAGCTGTCGGAACCCGTGCCCAGCGGTGGACCGACGGGCAGGTCCGCCAGCTCGGGGGCAGCGCCCGGCCGCACCAGCAGGGGCGGGACATGGCCGGCCGTCGCGAGGACCGCCTCCCCGGCGGCGGGGTCCAGCAGGGCCAGCACACAGGTGGCGACCCGGTCCAGGTCGAGGGCGTGAGCCGTGCGGTCGGCCTCGGTGAGCAGCCGGTCGGGGTCGAGTCCCTGGAGGGCGAGCGCGCGCAGCAGTGAGCGGTACTCGCTCATCGCCGCGGCGGCCCGCACCCCGTGCCCCATGACGTCCCCGACCACCAGCAGCGTGCGTCCGCCGGGCAGGGCGACGGCGTCGAACCAGTCGCCGCCGACCTCGGCGCCCCGTCCCGCGGGCAGATAGCGGCTGGCGATCTCCACGCCGGGCCCCGGGGTGTGCGGGGTGGCCAGGAAGGCGCGCTGCATCTCCAGCGCGGTCTCGTGCTCGTGGGTGTAGCGCAGGGCGTGGGCGATCGCCGTCGCGGCCCGCCCGGTCAGCAGCTCCAGCAGTTCGACGTCCTCCGGCGTGAACTCGGGGGAGTCCGCCCGGCGGCCGACGATGACGGCCCCCACGGGCTCACCGCCGGCCATGAGCGGGAGATAGGCCAAGGAGTGCACCTTCAGGGCCCGGTAGTGCTCAAGTCGCTGCCGGGTGGGGGCGAGCAGGCGCACGGTGTCGTCGTCCGGCCGGTTGAGGACCATGGGCCGGTGACCGGTCAGCACCTGGGTCATCGAGGAACTGGCCTGGTGGAAGATCACCTCACCGCTCCTGGTCGTGGGCGTGAGCGGTTCGGGCAGCCCGGGCGCGGCGGCCACCGCCATGCGTCGCAGCCGTACCGGCACCGGGGTGGCCGGGGCCTTGCGCGTGCCCTCCGGGTCGAGGACGTCCACGGCGGCGTAGTCGGCGAACCGCGGTACCAGCAGATCGGTCAGCGCACGGCAGGCCTCGGCCGCGTCCAGCGTGCTGCCGACCCGGGTGGCGGTCTCCTCCAGCAGTTCCAGGCGGTCCTGCGCCCGGCGCAGCGACTCCCGCTGCCGGATGCCGTCGGTGACCTCCATGACGACCGCGGCGACCCCGAGGACCTCGCCGTTCTCGCCGTCGAGCCGGTGGAACGCGCCGAGCCACCAGCGCGGTGTGTCCGCCACATCGACCGGCACGCGGCCGTCGAACACGACGGTCTGCGCCCGGCCGGTGCGGATCACCTCGCGGGCCACCTCCGCGGAGGGCCCCGAGCCCGGGATCACCTCCGGCATCGGGCGGCCGAGGTGGTCCTCCACGGGCAGTCCGTTGAGCGCGGCCAAGGTGTCGTTGAGGTACAGGTAGCGCAGCTCCGGGTCCAGGACGGCGACGGCCGCCGGTGTCCCGTCAAGGAACCGGCGAGCCGTCCACAGCTCGTCCAGCGCCTGCCCGGTCCCCGCCGCCCGGGCCGCCTCCGACAGCGCCCTGAGGCTCTCCATGGGGAGAAAGGGCGCGGGACGTGCGGACAGCGGGGGCTGGCTCATCAGGTGTGATTCCTCGAAGGGCGGAGTCCGTTTCGTCATACTTATGGCGTATTGGACCACATTTTGAGCCGGACAAGCTATGAGCTGAATCTCATCCAGGCTCCTCCGCCGTGTCGACCAGCCGCTCGAAGAAGAACTCGTGCTTGAGGAACGACGTCTCGTGCTCGGCCCCCGGGTACGGCGGGATCAGCTGCGAGGCCTGGAAGAGCCGCCAGCCGTCCAGCAGGGCGTCGACACCCGTCCTGTACGGCGGCTCGTCGCTGTCCCCGGTGGTGGGACGGGTGCTCCCGGTGCCGTCGTAGCGCGCCCAGCCCTTGACCCAGGAGTCGAGCGCGGAGGTGTCCAGGTACAGGACGAGGACCTGCTGGCGCACGGTGGTGGAGAGGGTCATGCGGTGCTCCTCTGTGCGGCGGGCCGGTTGTCGATCCGGGTGGCCCAGTGTTCGACGTCGAAGTGGGGGTCGCCGGTCAGGGTGCGCCACAGCCGTACCCGGTTCAGGATCTCCAGCCGCGCGGTGGCCTGCTCGTACCAGGGGAAGTAGCGCCCCAGCTCCTCCCGGACGGCCGGCGCCTCCAGGTCCGCGGTGTCCCACAGCCGCACCTGCGGCACGGTCGGGTTGAAGCGGATCTTGTACATGCGGCGGACGATGCCGCTGTCGTTGCGCCGCCCCCCGTGCCAGATCCCGTGGTGCACGAGCACGACCGTGCCCGCCGGGCAGGTCAGCCGGGTCTGGCCGAGCAGGTTCTGGTAGCGGCCGGTGTCGGACTCGTTGATCCGGCGCAGATGGCTGCCGGGGACGATGAGCGTGCCGCCCATGTCCGCGGTGACCTCCTGCGGGTAGTACATGAGCTGGACGTCGAACGCGTCGGGCCGCACATCGATCAGGGCGTCCGCGTGCAGCGGCTGCGCGCTGCCCTCCCGCGGCTCACGGACGTGCAGGGCGTGATGGTCGATCTCCGGACCGGGGCCCACGAGACTTTCCAGTGCCCCCGCGACAGCGGGCAGTTCGAGGAGCCGGCGGGTGAAGGACGCCTCTGGGAACGCCTTCGGCACGGGGGTGCCGTACGGCACGGGGGGCAGCCCGGCGGCGAGGACCTCCAGCGCCTCCTCGTTCATCTCCGGGGGCACGATGCCGTCCAGACGCAGGAAACCGTGGGCCACGAACCGCGCCACCTGGACGGAGTTCAGCAGCTGTCGTGTGGTTGACATACGGCAACCGTAGGAACTGCGGGCCCGGAAGTCGTGGGCCGTAATCGGCGACCACTGGTAATTTTCCACCATGACGACCCACGTCGACCTGGCCCTCGACCTGCCGCCCCGGGTGGAGAACGCCGGCGTCGGCGTCCACGGCTCCGCCGGCCCGCACGAGGTGTTCCGGCTCCCGCGGCTCTGGCAGCTCCATCTCTACGGCTACTCCGGCACCCTCGGCCTCGGCGGCACCCGCCACCCCATCCGCCCCGGTCACGTGAGCCTGGTTCCGCCGGACACCGAGGTCCACTTCCACTACGACGCCGCGCGCTGCGAGCACCTGTACGCCCACTTCCGGCTGCCCGGCGAGGGCGAGCGGCGCCGGGTCCCGGTGATGCAGGACGCCGGTGCCGAAGCGGGCGTGCTCGGCGGACTGCTGCGGCAGACGGTCGCGGCCGGCGAGCAGTCGCAGGCCAGGGCCGCCGCCGAGCTGTGGACCGTGCTGTGGCGCACCACGGGCCTCACCGCTGCCGAGAGCCGCCCCGGCTCCCGGCACCCCGCCCTGCGCACGGCCGTCGCCTACATCGAGGAGCACCTGGCGGGTCCCCTGACCGTGCCCGCCGTCGCCCGCGCCGCCGGGGTCTCGCACACCCACCTGACCAGGCTGTTCCGTGAGGACACCGGTCGTACGGTCGTCGCCTACATCCGGCGCCGCCGCATGGACCGCGCCCGGCACCTGCTCGTCGCCTCGACGCTCGCCATCCCGGCCGTCGCCGCCACGGTCGGCGTCCCCGACCTCCAGGCCTTCAACAAGGCGTGCCGCAAGGAACTGGGGGCGTCTCCGCGGGCGGTACGGGAGCAGAACGGATAGCGCTGTGGCGAGTACTTCACGCCGGTGCCCCAACCGCTCGCCGCGCACCCCGGCGCCGGGTGCGGTACCGGCCGACCGCGCCGCAGACGACGTAGAGCGCGAACGAGACCGTCGTGACATAGGGGCTGATCGGGATGCTGCTGCCCAGGGCGAGCAGGATGCCGCCCTCGATCGAGGCCGTCGCGAGGACCACACTGAGCAGCGGCAGCAGGACCGGGGACGCGGTGACGCGGGCGGCGGCCGCGGCCGGGGTGATCAGCAGGGACAGCACCAGCAGGGCGCCCACCACCTGCACCGACAGGGCGACCGCGAGGCCCAGCACGATCATGAATGCGAAGGAGAGACCGCGCACCGGCACTCCGCGCGCCTCGGCGACGTCGGGGTCGGCGCTCGCGAAGGACAGCGGGCGCCACATCGCCACGAGGGCGGTCAGGACGACCGCGGAGGTGGCGAGCAGCCAGGTCGTCTGCGGGGTGTCCACGGCGACTATCTGCCCCGTGAGCAGGCCGAACTTGTTGGCCGCCCGCCCCTTGTACAGGGCGAGGAAGAGCACGCCGAGACCCAGCCCGAACGGCATCAGGATGCCGATCACCGAGTTGCGGTCCCGCGCGCGCGAGCCGAGCACGCCGATCGCGCCGGCCGCGAGCAGGGAGCCGGCGATCGAACCCGCCACGATGTTCGTGCCCAGCAGCAGGGCCGCGGAGGCGCCCGCGAAGGACAGCTCGCTGATGCCGTGCACCGCGAAGGGCAGGTCGCGCATCGCGACGAAGACCCCGGCGAGTCCGCCGACCAGACCGAGGGCCGCTCCGACGACGAGCGAGTTGCGGACCAGGAAGAGGAGTTCGCCGTAGTCGTCGAAGTCGAACAGCTGGTGCCAGACGCTCACGGGCGGACCTCCTCGGGCACGTGGTGCGCGGGGTCGTCGAGGGCGCCGACCACCACGATCCGGCCGTCCACGTGGACGACGTCGACCCGGGTGCCGTACAGCTGGGACAGGGACGCGGAGGTCAGCACCTCGTCGGGGGTGCCGACCCGGTGACCGCCCGGCGCCAGGTACAGCACCCGGTCCACGCGGTCGAGCACCGGGTTGATCTCGTGCGTCACGAACACCACCGCCGTGCCGTGGGAGCGGCGGCGGGCGTCCACCAACTCGGTGACCGCACGCTGGTGGTGGAGGTCGAGGGAGAGCAACGGCTCGTCGCACAGCAGGATGCGGGGATCGGTCGCGAGCGCCTGCCCGACGCGGACGCGCTGGCGCTCGCCGCCGGACAGCATGCCGACGGGGACGTCGGCGTACGCCGAGGCGCCCACGGCGTCGAGGATCTCGTCGACACGCCTGCGTACGGCGGCCGTTCGCAGGCGTGGTCCGAAGCGGTGGCCGTCGATGCCGAACCGCACGAGGTCACGGGCGCGGAGCATCGCCTGCGCGGACAGGGCGGCCTGCTGGGGGACGTACCCGATGTGCCGGGCGGCCTGACGGGGAGGACGGCCGAGAACCGTCAACTCCCCTGCGGACAGCGGCTGCCGGCCGAGCAGGGCCCGCACGAAGCTGGTCTTGCCCGCTCCGTTCGGACCCAGCACGGCCAGGAACTCTCCTGGCCGCACGTCGAGTTCGAGGTCGTGCCAGACCGTGCGCGGGCCGTAGGAGAGCGCGGCCCCGCGCAGGCTGATGACGGAGCTCACTTGGCCAGCGCGTTCGCGAGGGCGTCGACGTTGGAGGTCATCCAGCCGAGGTAGTCCTTGCCGCTGGGCAGGGTCTCCGTCACCGGCACCACCGGAATACCGGCCGCCTTGGCCGCCTGCTCGGACTTCTCGGTCTGCGGGCCGGAGGTCTGCTCGTTGTAGACCAGCGCCTTGACCTTCCTGCCGGAGAACAGGGCGAGCGCCTCCTGGAGGACCTTGGGGGAGACGTCGGTGCCCTCCTCGACGGCCTCGCTGAACGCGGCGGGCGTCCTGTCGGCCAGGCCGCTCGCCGCGGTCATGTACAGCGGCACCGGCTCGGTGATGGCGATCCCCTCGCCGGCGTGCTCCTTCTTGATCTGCGTCTCCTTGGCCTCCAGCGGCGCGAGCCGCGCCTTGAAGGCTTCGGCGTTCCTCGTGTAGAGCGCGGCGTTCGCGGGGTCGGCCTTGCCGAGGGCGGCGGATATGCGGTCGGCGACCTTCGCCACGGTCGGGAAGTCGTACCAGACGTGCTCGTTGAGCTCGCCGCCCTTGGGGGCGGTCTTTCCGGAGACCTTCACCGCGTTGATCACCTCGGCGGAGGAGTTGCCGCCGCTCCTGAGCATGCGGTCCACGAAGTCGTCGTAGCCGCCGCCGTTCTCGACGACGACCTTCGCCTTCGACAGGGCCAGCTGGTTCTGGGTGCTGGCCTCGTAGGAGTGCGGGTCCTGGTCGGGATCGCTGATGACCGAGGTGACGGAGACCTTGTCGCCGCCTATGCGCGAGACGATGTCGCCGTAGACGTTCGTGGAGGCGACGACGGCGACCCTGGACGAGGCCGCCGGGGCGGCGGACGCGCTCCCGCCGCTCCCGGAGTCCGAGGAACTGCCGCAGCCGGCCAGCAGGGCGACGGAGGCGCCGACGAGCAGTGCGATGCGGCGGGACGGGGACGTGGACATGGATCGATCCTCCAAGCGCGGTTCTGACGGCCCCGTCACGCTAGATGGAAATGATTGTCGTAAACAGTCCTGCTCGCCAGTATGTGAAAACCGTTGCCATTAATTGACCTGCTCCTGGTCACGGGCCTGCGACCTGACGGCACTCGCCCTGAGGGCCGCCCGCTCACTCCTTCCCGGTGAGCAGTCTGCGGGGGTTGGCGATCCGGAAGGCGTAGGCCGCGGCTCCGCCGAGCCCGTGGCCGGGGTGCTGCGGCGGTTCGGCGTACGGCCGGTCCGAACCCTGGACCACGGCGTCCACGCCGAGCGCCCGGACGACCGACTCCACCGCGCGCGGCCCGTACGAGGACGTCTCCACGAACACCAGCGGGTCCGGCTCGCTCCCGCCGTCCCCGCGCGCGGCGAACCGTTCGCCGTGCAGCGGGGCGAGCCCGGCCAGCAGCGCGAAGCAGACCCGCAGCCGGGGGTGCCGGGGCCGGCCGAAGGCACGGAAGGCGAACCACGCGGCGTGCATCTGCTGGACGTAGGGGACCATCGCGGGCCACCAGCCGGGACCCGCGGAGCCGCCGGCCGCGGGTCCCGGATGGACGAACAGCGGCAGATCGCGCTCCTCGAGCAGATCGAGCAGCGGAGCGCAGCGGGCGTAACCCGCCGCGTCCACAAGGCTGTTGGCGGGCAGCTGGAGTCCGGCGAACCCCTGGTCGAGAGCCTCGGCCGTCGCCCTGGCGTCGATGTCGCGCACCCCGGCGGCCGCCCACGCCCCGAACGGCTCGGGCAGCGCGGCCGCGCCCTCGTGATAGGCGTCCAGCAGCGGCCGGGCCTCGGCCGCGGGCAGCCACTCCACGCCGATCGGCGCCGACAGCGAGACCAGCGCCATACCGAGGCCGTCGGCGGCGGCGAGTTCCGCGCGCAGGGTCGCGTCGTGGTCCGCGGGCGGGAGGTCGTAGGGCGGCTCGCCGTCCAGATACAGGGTCCAGCCGTCGAGACGCGGCGGCTCGCGCCGCGCCCTCAAGGCCGTCACCAGCGAGGGGCTCCACAGATGCTGGTGCACGTCGACATTGGTCATGACGCTCCTCCCACCCAGGCGCGCAATGTGCTCCGGACGTCGCAGACACCCATGATCTCGTGGCCGACCACCCCCGCGTCCAGCCCACAAGGCCCGCGGACCTCACCGGGACGCCGTCACCGACCCGATCTCGACCACGCGGGCCCACGCGGGCGGCGCCTTCGGCACGTACTCCGGATTGTTCTCCCGTCGCGCCTGGCTCACCCCCGGCCGGGCGAAAAGGCCGACGACCGTACGGCACGAGGGCCGCGCGCTCGGCCAGGGCGTCCCGCCGTCGGTCAGGGCCACCACGACGTCCGGGCGGGGAGTGGAGCGCAGCGCCTTCCGGAAACCGGTGCGCAGATCGGTGCCCCCGCCGCCGACCAGCGGGATGCCCTCGGTCCGGCACAGCGGACGCACGGCCCCGGCCGCCGCGTCGCACGACAGGACATGGACCAGGTCACGCCGACCGCCCACGGCACGGGCGATGGCGGCGACCTCCAGGAGCGCGCTGCCCAGTTCCTCGTCGCTCACCGAACCGGAGGTGTCGATGATCACGCAGACCCTCGGCGGCCTGCGCCGCAGACTCGGCAGCACCACTCCGGGCAGGCCCGCGGAACGGCGGGCCGGCCGGCCGTAGCTGTAGTCGTCGCCCGCGCCGCCGGCGGAGACCGCGGAGCGCATCGCCGCGCCCAGCAGCTCCCGCCAGGGCTGCGGGGGATGGAACGCCTCCTCCGCCCACCTCCGCCAGCCCTTCGGCGTGTCGCCGGGACGCGCGTTGATGCCCTGCGCCACCCGGAACCGGACCGCGTCGCGTTCCTGCTCGCTCAGCCCGTCGGCGCCGTCGGGCCCCAGGTCCCACTCCCGCTCCAGCCCGTCCGCGCCACTGCCGCAGTCCAGCCAGGACAGGTCCAGGGTGAGCGGCCCGAGGCTGATGTCGCTGACGTACTCCTCCATCAGCCGGTCCTCGGGCAACCGCAGCTTCCAGGGCGCGACGGCACCGGCCGGCCGGACCAGCCCGTCGCCGTACACGTCGTCGTTGATCTCGCAGTCCGCGGCGATGTTCATCCGCAGCCGGTCTCCCAGCCCGGTCAGCCCGCGCTCCCGGGCCAGCCGGTCGCTGCGCCCGTGGTGGTCGCGCAGCAGATGCGACACCTCGTGAACCCACACCCCCGCCAGCTCCTCCACCGGCGTCCGGGCCACGAACGCCGGGGAGACGTAGCAGCGCCAGTGCCGGTCGACGCCCATGGTCGGCACGAGCCTCGACTCGACGGTGTGCAGGGCGAAGAGGGCGGTGGCCAGATAGGGGCGGGTCCGGGCGGCGTGGAGGCGGGCGGCGAAGAGTTTGTCGCGGTCGAGGCGGCCTGTTTGCGGGGTGGGCGGAGGGCTCGCCTCCTGGACGGCCGTCGGGCTCGCCTCCTGTGCGGCCGTCGGGCTCGCCTCCTGTGCGGCCGTCGGGTCCGACTCCTGCGCGGCCAATGGGTCGGCCTCCTGTGCGGCCGACGGGTCCGCCTGTCGGCCGGTGTCTTCGGCGGGGTGCCTGCCCGCGGTGCGGTGCGTGCTCATCGGCGGCCCTTCGCGGCGACCGCGGCCCGGTCCGCTCGCCGGGACAGTGCCACCGTCCCGGCGAGCTTCTCGATCGCCGCGGGCACGTCCCAGTCCTCCTGGCGCAGTGAGGCGAGCGTGGTCGCGGGCACCACCACCAGGTCCGGTGCCCCGGTCTCCAGCGCCCGCACCAGCACCGCCCAGGCCGAGTCCCAGCGGGCCCGCTCCGGACGGGCGCGCACGGCGGCCACCACGCCGTCGAGCACGGCCTGCCGCAGATCGCCCCGCTCGGGCAGCACGGCCCCCGCCGGATCGGCGAGCACGTCCTCGGGGTCCGGCAGGTCCAACCGGTCCAGGCTCGCCAGCAGTTCGAGGCCGGGGCCGTCCCCGACCGTGCCCCGGACCAGCGAGGACAACACGTCCCGCGAGGAGCCGGCCGCGGTCGCGAAGGCGATCAGCGACAAGGTCATGTCCCAGCTGCGGGGCGAGGGCCAGGGCCCGCCCCGCTGGGTCTCCCCGGAGGGCAGCCGGTGCACCAGCGTCGGCCGCGCCGCGAGCAGCCCGCACACCGCGCGCCGGGCGAAGGCCACGGCCTCCGGCAGCTTGGCCGGGTCCAGCCGCGGCAGGGTGGCCCGCGGCCAGGTCCCACCCAGTCCGCGGACGACGACGTCGTGGTCGTGGGTCCACCGGAGATGGACGAACCTGTTGGCCAGCGGCGGGCTCAGCTCCCAGCCGTCGGCCGCCGAGGAACGGGGATTGGCGGCGGCCACGATCCGCACCCCGGGCGGCAGCCGCAGGGCGCCGATCCGCCGCTCCAGCACCAGCCGGAGCAGCGCGGCCTGGACGGCGGGCGGGGCGGTGGACAGTTCGTCCAGGAACAGCAGCCCCCGGCCGGCCCGCACCAGCCGTACCGCCCAGTCCGGCGGGGCCATCGGCACGCCCTGGGTCGCGGGATCGTCGCCGACCACGGGCAGCCCCGAGAAGTCGGAGGGCTCGTGCACGCTGGCGATCACCGTGGTCAGCGGGAGGTCCAGGGCGGCGGCGAGCTGCGTCAGCGCGGCCGTCTTGCCGATACCGGGCTCACCCCACAGCAGGACGGGCAGATCGGCGGCCACGGCCAGGGTGAGGGCCTCCAGCTGGTCGTCGGGGCGGGGCTCGGTGGTGGAGTCGCGCAGGAGGGCCAACAGGTCTGCGGCGACGTCGAGTTGGGGGGTGGGGGAGGGAGTGGGGGGCGCCCCCGCCG